>JABDHA010000035.1:40516-40652 GCA_013285705.1 Acidobacteriota bacterium | reverse complement strand
GAGTGAAGGAAGCGCGGGCAGAAGCGGAACTGACGACGCTGCAGAAGCAGGTTGCCGTTGGCTATGTCGATCCGGAGGTCCGGCAGAGACATTCTGGGGTATGGATCGGAAGCTATGGCGATTCTTTGGTGGCGAA
>JABDHA010000035.1:0-40506 GCA_013285705.1 Acidobacteriota bacterium | reverse complement strand
GATACGCAGCGCGCGCTCGCGATGCTGTTGGTGGCGTCGGGCGTGTTGTGGCTGATTGCCTGCGTGAATGTGACGAATTTATTGCTGGCGCGGGCGATGGTGCGGCAGCGCGAGGTTGCGGTGCGCGGTGCGCTGGGCGCGGGACGATGGCGCATCATGCAGCAGTTCATGGCAGAGGGACTGCTGTTGAGCAGCTGCGGAGCGGTGATCGGCCTGGGGCTGGCGCTGCTTGCGGTCAAGTTGTTTGCCGGTGCGATGAAGCATCATTTACCCTTTCCGGTGGCGACTGCGCCTGACTGGCGGATCGTTGCGGCACTGCTGTCACTGACTGTTGTGTCGGCGATAGTTTCATCGATCTGGCCGGCGTGGATGTCGGCGCATGCTCCCATTGAGCCTGCGCTTAAGCAGGGTGGGCTGCAGGCGGGTAGCGCTCGCGGGCAGAACCGGATGCGCAGCGTGCTGGTGATGGTTGAGATTGCGCTTTCGCTCACACTACTGGTCGGCTGCGGATTGCTGCTGCGCACGCTCTATGCGCTCAGGCATGTGCCGCTTGGATTTCGTACGGACCACATCATCGTGGCCAATCTGCAGATTCCCGGTTACAAATTTGCCGGCCAGAATATGACGAATAACTTATATGTGCCGCTGCTGGAGCGGGCAAGGCACTTGCCTGGCGTGCAGGCTGCGGGGCTGATGACGGAAGTGCCGCTGGGAGGAACATTCAATATTCATCTTGAATTGAAGATGGATGGTTCGCAGTCTGCTGATGGAAAGTCATGGAAAGTGGGCGGCCTGCTTAAGGCGGCGACACCTGACCTGCAGCAGGTATTTGGATTCAAGATGTTGGCGGGGCGGTTTTTCAACCAGCAGGACACGCCATCATCGCAACCGGTCTTCGTCGTCAATCGCACCTTTGCCCGAGAATATTCGCCGGACCAGCAGGACTTGAGCAAGGTCATCGGAATGAAGCTGTGGCATCTTACTCCAGACAAAGATGCGGAGATTGTGGGCGTGCTCGACGACATGCGGCAGAGCGCTGTTGCCGAGCCATCGGTGCCTGAGATTGAAGCATCCATCTCGCAGATTACCCCGGAAAGTGGAATTTATAAGACGATGGAGGGGATTGCGATGGACATTGCCGTTCGCACCGACCGCGATCCGAAGGTGATGATTCCGGAGTTGCGTGAGGTGTTGCGGCAGGCTGATCCGGCACTGGCGGGCAGCAACTTTACGACGATGGACCAGGTGGTGGAGGATTCGTTTGGGAGCCAGCGGCTGGCGGCGCATTTGTTGGAGATCTTTGGCGGGTCGGCGCTGCTGTTGTGTGTGACTGGATTGTATGGGCTGCTGGCATACGTCGTGTCACAGCGGACGCGAGAATTAGGAGTTCGGCTGGCGCTGGGGGCGCGGCGCGGCGATCTGCTGTGGCTGGTGATGCGGCAGGCCTCAGTGATGCTTGTTTGTGGTGTGGTGATTGGGCTGGGGCTGGCGGTTGCTTCCGGGCGCGTGGTGCGCAGCTATTTGTATGGAGTGAGCGCGCGCGATGGTTGGACGCTGGGTCTTGTTGCTTTGGTTCTGATGGTTGCCGGATTGCTGGCGGCGTATTTGCCTGCGCGGCGTGCGGCGCTGGTGGATCCGATGGAGGCGTTGCGGGCGGAGTAAGTGCTGGCCGCACGGGCGGGCGCGGCTTCGCCGCCATTTACCTGCTCTTTCGTCGGACACTACGCGAAGGAGTGCGTACCCGTGTTTGTCAGATTCACAGATCTCGGAATCGATGGCATAAACAGCGTGCTTTCCCACCCTTTCGCAAACTGCGCGAAAGGATGGGGCACCCTTTCTTGTGATGCTGCAAAAGAAAAGCAGATCCTTCGACTGCGCGCCTTCGGCACTCCGCTCAGGATGACACCTTCATGACGGTGCAGGCTCTGAATGGCGCGTCCTGAACGTTGCGCGCTGTGATCTGGACTTGGGCGCTGAGGGCTGTTTTAATACGCCTGCAGTTGTTCGAGGGGCAGGCGTACCTGGATGCAGGTGGCTCCGGGTTCGGACTGCACACGCACATAGCCGCGATGCTTGCGGACGATGCGCTGCACGGTGTCTAGTCCGAGTCCGAGACCGCTGCCGGGAGCCTTGGTGGTGAAGAAGGGCTCGAAGATGCGATCCTGCATCTCCGGTGGAATGCCGGGGCCATTGTCCCACACTTCGATGAGAAGCATGTCGCCGGAAATCTGGACGCTGAGCGTGATCTTGCCGTTGTCCTGAATGGCATCGAGTGCATTTTCGAGCAGCGACATCCAGACCTGATTCAGCTCGCTGCCGTAGGCGGAGATGTGGGGCAGATCCTCGGCGTAGCGACGCTCCACTTCCACGTGCTGCAAGCGCGACTGCAACATGGCCAGCGTGTTTTCGAGACCCTGCGGGATGTCGATCTCCTGAATCGGCGCCTGGTCCATGTAGGAGTAATCCTTGATGGCGCGGATGAGGTCGAAGATGCGCGCGGTGGAATCGAGCATCGCCTCGGCCATGTTTTCCGCGCGCAGCGAAGAGGCAAACTGCGTAAGGACGACGGCGATCGCATCGGAATCGAGGAACTCGGAGAGTGGGTCGAGCTGCGCGGGCGTTACACCTGCTTCGGTCAGCTCCGGGCCGATTCTCCAGGAATCCTGCACATTGTGCTGACGCATCCATGTCGACAACTGATCCTCGCGAGCGGCGAATTCGGCGGGGTTGCCGCGATATTCCTTCGCGTGCTCGCGTACAGATTCCTGCCATTTGCGGACGACGGCGACATGTTCGTCCGAGAGACAAAGACTGCCCAGACGATACTTCTCGTGGCCGTAGACATGCAGCTCGTCGAGGAGGCCGGATGCGGCGCGCTGTGCGGCGGATGCCGGGTTGTTCAATTCGTGAGCGAGGTTCGCAGAGAGCTTGCCGAGGGCCGCAAGCTTTTCTGTCTGCTGCTCCATGCGGGTGACTTCGCGCACGCGATCGAGCAGGACATTGACGCAGCGTTGCGTAATGGAAGGAACGGCCGCGACCATCTCGGGGAAGGTCGACTTCTCATATTCGAGAACCCAGGTGGGCGACGCGGTGTAGCCGTGGCCGCCGT
Organism: Acidobacteriota bacterium; assembly: GCA_013285705.1. Taxonomy (GTDB): domain Bacteria; phylum Acidobacteriota; class Terriglobia; order Terriglobales; family Acidobacteriaceae; genus Alloacidobacterium. Next base: position 37,397 of record JABDHA010000035.1, on the reverse strand, counting down.
AGGTCTTCATCCGCGAAAAGGGAAGAAGTCCGGTGATCTGGCCGGAACGCCCAATCCAGAACGCTGCAGGGCCCCCATGTTCACGGCGCACATGGACTTCGCCTTTCAGCATGATCGTCATGCGGTGCGCGGGATCCCCTTCACGAAAGAGAGAGACGCCGGCTTCTTCAAAGCGCTCCGTGCCATGGGTTGCCAGCCACTCGTATTCAAACTCCTCCATGCCTTGAAGCGGCGCGACGCGTTTGAGCGCTGCGATGATTTCCGACACAGGCGTAGGCCCGTGTGCCTGAGGAACTTCGGGAGCGGATACGATGCTGGCAGAATTCATAGGGGATCTACCTTGTATTTGATGGTACATCCTAGCCCGTTGGTCGCTGTATATGCGTCAAGAAACTGTTGAATGGCACTAATTAGCGTGCGGACGCGCCATTTCTACCTTCCGATCGGGCATGGCATCTATAAGACTGTTGAGACGGCTGATGATTACAGGAACGGTACTACGGAATTTGATGCTACCGTCTTCGCCCAGCAACAAAACAGTAAATTGATTTTCCGGCACCTGGAAGCGGCTACGGATGGAGGTAAGTTCCTTTTGATTCAACAAGGCATACGGCGTATCGAGCGGAGGCTTATAGCTTGCGGACTGGGGCGCGACCGGCAGGAGAAGGACAAAACGGTCCATCATGTCATCGGCTGCTTCGTCGAGCAATGACTGCTGCCGGATGAGGCGCGGATCACTGGCACTAGGACTGAAGACCAGAAGCGGGCGGTAGCAATGACGCATCTGGATGAGAGACGTGGGCCGCAATGCACACGTAGGCTTGGCCTGCGCATGCAGTAGTACAGGAGCACATAGAAGTATGGCGAGGGGGAGAAAACGGTTCGTCATACGCATAAAAGGCTATTTCTTCATGATACAGATGCGGGCTGAGCAAGGAGGGCAGCCTGTATGGCTGCCCTCTTCCAAAGCCTTATTCCGTTGAAACAGGAATCAGGCCTTTACTGTTTCCGGCTGTGCGCCCTGCGGCGTGTTGTCCTTGACGGTGACCGGATCGAGGAAGGGCATGGCAGCGCGCAGCTTGGCGCCTACTTCTTCGATCGGGTGTTTGGCTTCTTCTTTGCGAATCGCATCGAACTTCTTGCGGCCGGATTCATTTTCGGCGATGAAGTTCCTGGCAAAGGTGCCGTCCTGAATCTCGGCGAGCAGCTTCTTCATCGCGGCGCGGGTTTCGTCGGTGACGATGCGGGGGCCAGCGGTGTAGTCGCCGTACTCGGCGGTGTTGGAGATGGAGTAGCGCATGTAGGCGAGGCCGCCGCGATACATGAGGTCCACGATGAGCTTGAGCTCGTGCAGGCACTCAAAGTAGGCGACTTCGGGCTGGTATCCAGCTTCGACCAGAGTTTCAAATCCGGCCTTGACGAGCGCGGCTGTGCCGCCGCAGAGGACAGCCTGTTCGCCGAAGAGGTCGGTTTCGGTTTCTTCGGTGAAGGTGGTTTCGATGACGCCTGCGCGGGTGCAGCCGATGCCTTTTGAGTAGGAGAGGCCGAGGGCGAGGGCGCTGCCCGAAGCATCCAGTTGCACGGCGACGAGGCCTGGTGTGCCGCCGCCTTCGGTGAAGACTTCGCGGACGCGATGACCGGGAGCCTTGGGCGCGGCGAGGAATACATCGACGCCGGCGGGCGGCTGAATGGTGCCGTAGCGGATGTTGAATCCATGCGCGAAGGCAAGGGCCTTGCCTGGCTTCAGATGCTGCGCGATCTCTTCTTTGTAAATTTTGGCCTGGGTTTCATCAGGCGTGAGGATCATGATGACGTCGCCCCATGCAGCTGCATCGGCAACGGAGGTGACTTCGAGGCCCACTTTCTTTGCCTTATCAATGGACTTGCTGGTAGCGGGCAGGCCGATGCGTACCTGCACGCCGGAGTCCTTGAGGTTGAGGGCGTGCGCATGACCTTGCGAACCGTAGCCGATGATGGCAACTTTCTTCTGCTGAATGATAGAGAGGTCAGCATCCTGATCGTGATACGTCTTTGCCATTCTGTGTTTCCCTTCTTTTCGTTGATGGATTCCTGTTGTTGAGGAGCGACGCTCCAGGGGCTAAAGCCCCCATTTCTTCCGCTGCTCTTTTTGACGCGGGCTAAAGCCCGCGTCTACCGAAAACCTTGCCCTGTGCGCGGGTGCACTACTTCTGGAAATTCGATTCCTCTTCGATGAGGTCGAAGACCGCGGTGTCTTTTGCTTCGCTTTCGTGCACTGCCGCCACGCGCATGGCTTCGAGAACGCGGCTGGTGTGGTGGCCGCGGCGCATGACCATGCGTCCTGTGCGCGAGACTTCGAGAATGGGGTCGCCGCTTTCGATGAGCACCTGAATGAGCCCTTCGATTTTGCTCTCGACGCCGGTGATCTCGATCATCAGTGATTCGGGCGCAAGATCGACGATGCGCGCGCGGAAGACCTCGACCAGCTCGAAGATGTGCGAGCGTGTCTGCGGCGTTGCTCCGACCTTGATGAGAGCGAGCTCGCGGGTGACGTTCGCTACCTGGTCCATGTCGTCCACTTCAAGCACGTTTTCAAGCTTGTAGAGGCTGGCCATGATGCGATGGCCAGCGGAGGTGGACGAGAGCGCGACGATAGTCATGCGCGAGACGCCTGGACGCTCGGACCTACCGACCGTGAGCGAGACGATGTTGACGTTGAGGCGACGGAAGAGAGAGGCGACGCGCGTGAGCACGCCGGGCTTGTCTTCAACGAGTGCGACAAATGTATGTAACATGGTTACAAATACTTCCTTATGCGTCTTCCGCTGTTTCGATCATTGGATTGTCAGGCCGGCGGATCATTTCGTGCAGTGCCGAGCCGGCGGCCACCATCGGATAAACGGAGTCTTCTTTTTCCACCAGAAAGTTTATGAGAAACGGAGCCCTGGATGCACGCGCCGTTTTAACGGCAGAATCAACTTCGGAACGTTTGCTGACAGTGGCGCCGGCAATGCCATGCGCATCGGCAAGCTTCACAAAGTCCGGGCTGAGGATGGGCGAAGAGGCATAGTTTTTCTCGTAGATAAACTCCTGCCACTGGCGCACCATGCCGAGAAATCCATTGTTGATGATGGCGATGTTGAGGTCGAGATGCTCCTGCGCAATGGTCGAGAGCTCGGGCGACGTCATCTGGAAGCCGCCGTCGCCGGCGATGACCCAGACTTCTTTTTCCGGACAGGCGATTTTTGCGCCGATGGCCGCGGGTAAAGCAAAACCCATGGTTCCGAGACCGCCGGAGGTGATGAGCGTGCGCGGCTGATCGTGCTTGTAGTACTGCGCCTCCCACATCTGATGCTGGCCCACGTCGGTCACGACGATGGCTTTGCCATCGGTCGCATTCCAGAGATCGTTGATGACATGCGCGGCGTAGAGATGCCCGTTGTCGGGCAGATTCCTGATGTCGCGGACAGCGCACTCGCCCTTCATTGAGTTGATCTCTTTTACCCAAGGCGAATTTGCGCGCGAGGAGATGTGCGGCAGCAGGATTTCCAAAACCTGTTTGAGATCGCCGACGAGCGCGACATCAACCTTGACGTTCTTGTTGATCTCGGCAGGATCGACTTCGATGTGAATCTTCTTCGCATTGGGCGCGTAGGTGGCGAGCGAGCCTGTCACGCGATCGTCGAAGCGCATGCCGCAGGCGATGAGCAGATCGGCCTGCTGGATCGCTTGATTGACCCACGCTTCACCGTGCATGCCCATCATGCCCAGGCACAGCTCATGCGAGGCAGGGAAGCCGCCGAGGCCGAGCAGCGTGCAGGCGACGGGGATCTGCATGCGCTCAGAGAGTGCGCGCACCTGCTCGATGGCTCCGGATTGGATGACGCCGTGTCCGGCGAGGATGACGGGGCGCCGGGCTTCGCGAATGAGCGAGGCTGCGTCAGTGATCGAGTCGGCGTTGTGGCTCTGCATGGGGTGCGGACGATAAGCTTTGGGCGCGGCGGCATCGAAGTTGAATTCGGCGGAGGCTTGCTGCGCGTCCTTGGTGATGTCGACAAGCACAGGACCGGGGCGTCCGGACTTCGCGATAAGGAATGCCTCGCGAATCGCAGGCGCAATGTCTTCCGTGCGCGTGACGAGATAGTTGTGCTTGGTGATAGGCAGCGAGATGCCGGTGATGTCGACTTCCTGGAAGGCGTCGGAACCGAGCACTTTGCTTGAGACCTGTCCGGTGATGCAGACGATGGGCACCGAATCCATCATGGCGGTGGCAAGGCCGGTGACCATGTTGGTTGCGCCGGGACCGGAGGTGGCGATGGCTACGCCGACACGGCCCGAGGCGCGCGCGTAGCCGTCGGCCATATGCGTCGCGCCCTGCTCATGCCGCACGAGGATATGGCGGATGGGGAATTTGCGCAGGGCGTCGTAGACAGGCAGAATGGCCCCACCGGGGTAGCCGAAAACGTCGCGCACTCCCTCGCCTTCAAGCGTGGCCCAGACGATTTCTGCGCCAGTGAGACGGGTGGTGTTGGACGATGGTGAGTCGTTTTGTGAGCTGTGGCCCATTGTGTCGTGACTCCTTTTGTTGACTGCACCTGAGAAGCGAAAAGCAGATCCTTCGCTTCGCTCAGGATGACAACCTTAAATCCGTTTATTCTTGTGCGGGCTGAAGCCCGCACCTACCTTAATTTGTAACTGCGCCTAGCGATGCCGACGAAACGGTGTCGGCATATTTGCGGAAGACGCCGCGCTTGAACTTCGGCTCGGGGGCCTTCCAATCTTGTAACCGTGACTGTAACTCTTTGTCCGAAATCTCGACGTCGAGCTTGCGGTTCGGGATATCGAAGTGGATGATGTCGCCTTCGTGGATCGCCGCGATGGGGCCGCCATTCGCGGCTTCGGGCGCGACATGGCCTGCCATAAGGCCGCGTGTGGCTCCGGAGAATCGTCCATCAGTAAGCAGCGCGACTGTTTCCGAAAGTTCGGGAATACCGGCGATGGCCGCGGTGACGGCGAGCATTTCGCGCATGCCGGGACCACCGCGCGGACCTTCATAGCGGATGACGAGCACGTCATCGGGCTTGATCTTGCCGTGCTCGACGGCGGCGAAGGCGTCCTCTTCGCAATTGAAGACACGAGCCGGGCCGCGGTGTTCGAGGCGCTTGTGGCCGGCGACCTTGATCACGCAGCCTTCGGGAGCGATGTTGCCCTTGAGGATGACAAGCCCGCCGGTGGGCTTGATGGGAGCCGATGAAGGATGAATGACGTCCTGATCGGGGGCTTCGACAGCTTTGGCTGCTTCTTCGGCGAGCGTGTGTCCGGTGACGTTGATGCACTCGCTGTGCAGCAGGCCCAATTCGATGAGGCGCTGCGCGAGCAGAAGGCTGCCGCCTGCGTTCTGATAATCGGCTGCAACGTATTTGCCACCGGGCTTCATATCGCAGAGCAGCGGGGTTTTGCTGCTGATGCGGTCGAAATCATCGACGGAGAGCTTGATGCCCACTTCATGTGCGATGGCGATGAGGTGCAATACGGCATTCGTAGAACCACCGGACGCGGCGACGCTGACGATGGCATTCTCGAGCGCTTTCTGCGTGATGATTTTGCTGGGGCGCAGGTCGTTGCGCGCCAGATCCATGACGAGCGCTCCGGCTTTGCGCGAGGCTGCATGCTTTTCCGCCGAGAATGCGGGAACACCAGACAAACCGATCGGTGAGATGCCGAGGAACTCGCAGGCCATGGCCATGGTGTTGGCGGTGAACTGACCGCCGCAGGCTCCTGCGCCGGGACAGGCGCTCGCTTCGACGGCTTCAAGTCCGGCGTCATCAAGCCTTCCGGCCGCATGCGCGCCGATGGCTTCAAAGACATCCTGCACGGTGAGGTCTTTGCCGTTGAGATGGCCGGGCGCGATGGAGCCTCCGTAGACCATGAGGCTGGGGATATCGAGACGAGCAAGCGCCATCACCGTGCCGGGCATATTCTTGTCGCAACCGGCGATGGCGACTACGCCGTCGAAGAGGTTGCCGCGCGAGACGAGTTCAATCGAGTCGGCGATGACTTCGCGGCTGATGAGCGAGGCCTTCATGCCCTCGGTGCCCATGGTGATGCCGTCGGAGATGGTGATGGTGTTGAACTCCATCGGTGTGCCGCCGGCGTCGCGCACGCCTTGTTTTACGGCTTCCGCGATGGTGCGCAGGTGGAAGTTGCAGGGGCCGATCTCAGTCCAGGTGTTGGCGATGCCGATGATGGGCTTGTGCAGATCGTCTTTGGTGAAGCCGATGCTGCGCAGCATGGCGCGCGCGGCGGCGCGGTTGGGGCCTTCGGTGAGTGCGACGCTGTTTGATTTCGGATCGTGCTTGCCGTTCTGACTCAAGATGCCTTCCTTTGCTGGTTATGCGCCGTTATTGCGATCTGGCCGCGAGCCAGAATTTTGAGTTGTGGCCTTGTTCAAAGCTGTCGAGCGCCGCAGCGTGACGCAGCGTGAGGCCGATGTCGTCGAGTCCTTCAAGCAGGCAGTCGCGGCGGAAGGGATCGATGGAGAACTTCGCGGAGAAACCCTGATCGTCGATCAATGTTTCGTCTTCGAGCGAGACGTTGAGCTTGTAGCCTTCGGTCGTCGCGGCGCGATCAAGCAGCGTCTGCACCTGGTCTTCCGGCAGCGTGACCAGGAGGATGCCATTCTTGCCTGCGTTTGAGTGGAAGATGTCGGCGAATGACGGTGCGATGACGCAGCGGAAACCAAAGTCGGAGAGAGCCCAGGCAGCGTGCTCGCGCGACGAGCCGCAACCGAAGTTTTTCGCCGCGACGAGAATCTGCGAGCCCTTGTAACGCGGCTGGTTAATCTCGAAGGCCGGGTCTTTGCGCCAGTCGAAGAAGAGAAACTCGCCGTAGCCGGTGCGCTCAATGCGCTTCAGGAACTGCTTGGGGATGATCTGGTCTGTATCGACGTTGACGCGGTCGAGCGGTGTGGCGACGGATGTAAGCGTGCGAAAGGGCTGCATTAGGCCAAGACCTCCTCGCCTTTGAATTCCCATTGGCGGATGTCGGTGAAGTGTCCGGTGACGGCGGCGGCTGCGGCCATCTCGGGGCTGACGAGGTGGGTGCGACCACCCGCTCCCTGACGGCCTTCAAAGTTGCGGTTGCTGGTGGAGGCGCAGCGCTCGCCGGGTTGGAGAATGTCGGGGTTCATGCCCAGGCACATGGAGCAGCCGGGCTCACGCCACTCGAATCCTGCTTCGAGAAAGATTTTGTCGAGACCTTCTTTTTCCGCCTGCGCCTTCACCTGGTGCGAGCCGGGAACGACCATGGCGCGGACGTGTGCATTGACGTGGTATCCGGTGACGACTTTTGCTGCGGCGCGCAGATCTTCAATGCGCGAGTTGGTGCAAGAGCCAAGAAAGACGCGGTCGATCGGGATCTCTTCGATGGCAGTACCCGGTTTTAGGTCCATATATTCCAGTGCACGCAGAAAGGACCTGCGGTCGGAGTCCGACTGCGCCTTGGCTGGATCGGGCACGCGGTCTGTGACAGCTACCACCATGCCGGGGTTGGTGCCCCAGGTGACGTAAGGCACCAGATCCTCAGCGGGGATGACGAGCTCGCGGTCGAATTTGGCACCGGGGTCGGATTGCAGATTGCTCCACTCGGCTACGGCTTCATCCCAGGCAGCGCCCTTTGGTGCGGAGCGCCGGCCCTTGAGATAGGCGAAGGTAGTCTCGTCGGCAGCGATCATGCCGGCGCGCGCGCCTGCTTCGATGCTCATGTTGCAGACGGTCATGCGGCCTTCCATCGAGAGCGAACGGATGGCGGAGCCTGCGTATTCGACGACATAGCCGGTCGCGCCGTCGGTGCCGATGCGTCCGATGATGCCGAGGACGATGTCTTTTGCGGTGACGCCCTGCGGCAGCTCGCCTTCGACGGAGATGCGGAAGGTTTTCGGCTTCGATTGCGGCAGGCACTGCGTGGCCATGACGTGCTCGACTTCGGAGGTACCGATGCCGAAGGCCAAAGCACCGAACGCTCCGTGCGTCGATGTGTGCGAGTCACCGCAGACGATGGTCATGCCGGGCTTGGTCAGGCCGAGTTCGGGTCCGATGACGTGGACGATGCCTTGTTCGGGCGCATCTACGTCGTAGAGTTCGACGCCGAACTCTTTGCAGTTCTTGCGCAAGGCGTTGATCTGCTTGTCGGCGATGGCGTCTTCAATGATGATGCGGTTCGCGGTGGTCGGCACGTTGTGATCGACGGTGGCGACGGTGCGGTCGGGGCGGCGGAGCTTGCGTCCAGCCATGCGGAGGCCGTCGAATGCCTGCGGCGACGTGACCTCGTGGACAAGGTGCAGATCGATGTAGAGCAGAGTGGGCTCGTTGGCGGGTTCGGCGACGAGATGCGATCCCCAGACTTTTTCGAATAAGGTTTTTGCTGCCATCTGTGTGAAACCTCAGGGGCTAAAGCCCTCTTTTTGCCTGATCGTTTTGTGCGGGCTAAAGCTCGCACCTACCAGTCCGGGGCTAAAGCCCCTTTCCTTGTTCTCAATTCACCGGCCCATAGGCCGGTGCTTTCACCTGAATTTCGTGCGCCGTCTTCGACGGCGGTTCAAACGGCGTGCATGGCCTGTCGTCTGTCGATGAGCTCGTTCAACGTCTCGTGGACTTGCTTGCCCATCGCCTGCGTTGAGAGCACCATCTTCTTGTCTTTCTCGGTGCGTGCCAGGTCGGCGGTGCGATATCCCTGTTCAAGCACGCGGCGCACTGCGGTTTCAATGGCCGTCGCGTCCTGTTCGAGATTCGCTGAGTGGCGCAGCAGCATGGCAGCGGTGAGAATCGCGCCGAGTGGATTGGCGAGACCCTTGCCTGCAATGTCGGGCGCGGAGCCGTGGACGGGCTCATATAAATTGACCTGCCCGCCGATGGTGGCCGAAGGCAGCATGCCGAGCGAGCCGGTGATGACGGCGGATTCGTCAGAAAGAATGTCGCCGAAGAGGTTTTCCGTGAGCACGACGTCGAAGTTGCGCGGCGTGTTCATCAGGTGCATGGACATGGCGTCGACGTATTGGTGTTCGAGCGTGACATCGGGGTACTCTTTCGCTACTTCAGTTACCGTCGCGCGCCAGAGCTGCGAGACTTCGAGCACATTGGCCTTGTCGACGGAAGTGAGCTTCTTGCGGCGCTTCTGCGCAAGCTGAAAGGCGATGCGAGCGACGCGGACAACTTCATCGCGGGTATAGCGCATGGTGTTCCAGGCGGAATTCGCTTCGCGGTCCCATTGGCGCGGCTCACCGAAGTAAAGGCCGCCGAGCAACTCGCGCACGAAGAGGATGTCGGCGCCGTCGATGACTTCCGGTTTGAGCGGAGAGTTGGCGGCAAGCGCAGGATGCGCGAAGGCCGGGCGCAGGTTGGCGAATCCGCCGAGCGCCTGACGAATCTGCAGCAGGCCTGCTTCGGGGCGGCGATCCGGGGGCAGGGAATTGAACTCATTGCCGCCGACGGCTCCAAGCAATACGGCATCGCTTTCGAGCGCCGCGTCGAGGGTCGATGAAGGAAGCGGCGTTCCGTGCGCCTTGATAGCGACACCGCCGATCAGCGCTTCGCGAATTTCAAAATCATAACCGCCGAGTTCGGCGACCGAGTGCAGAATGCGGGTCGCTTCCGTAGTAACTTCGGGGCCAATGCCATCTCCGGCAACAATAAGAACCTTCAACTTCATGAGTGCGTCTTCTCCGAATGTTTCCGGGGCTCATAGCCCCTTTCGTGCTGGCTCTCTTTTTTCATCGAGCTGAAGCCCGGTGCTTCTACCTGAATTGGTGCGCCGTCTTTGACTGCAGCCGTGCTAGGCCCGGGTTAGCTTCGCGAACCCTTCGGCTTCGCTCAGGGCACCCCGGCTTCTATCTCAACTGGCTTCGCTGATGGGTTCAGCCGAAATCAGGTCTTCGTGGCGCTTGTGATGTGCCACGAGATTGATCAGATCCTGGTCATAAATTGCCTTTTTCTTGTCAGCCAACTCCGTGAAAGCGCGGTAGGCGGCTTCGAGATCGCTGGCTCCCAATTGATAGCCAAGATCGTGGAGGCGCGACCGCAGTGCGTGGCGGCCAGAGTGCTTGCCCAGGACCATGCGATTTGCAGGTACGCCGACAGAGGCGGGCGTCATGATTTCGTAAGTCAACGGGTTCGAGAGCACTCCATGCTGGTGGATGCCGGCCTCGTGCGCAAAGGCATTGCTGCCGACGATGGCCTTGTTCGGGGAGGGCGCGAAGCTGATGACCTGCGCGAGCTGCTGGCTTGCGGCATAGAGCTGTTCGAGCTTGAGGTTGTGCTCGACGGTATATTGATCGCGGCGGACGCTTAACGCGGCGGCGATTTCTTCCAACGCCGCATTGCCTGCGCGCTCGCCGATGCCGTTGATGGTGCACTCCACCTGACGCGCTCCGCCTTCAATCGCTGCCAAGGAGTTGGCGACGGCCAATCCCAGATCGTCGTGGCAGTGCGAGGAGAAGATGACTTTATCCGCGCCTGGCACCCGCTCACGGACAGTGCGGAACATCGCGCCGTATTCGTTGGGTACGGAATAGCCGACGGTGTCGGGCATATTGATGGTGGTGGCTCCGGCTTCAATGGCTACAGAGACGATCCTGCAAAGAAAGTCGATATCGGTGCGCGTCGAGTCCTCGGGAGAAAATTCGACATCGTCGACGTAGGTGCGCGCCAGGGCTACAGACTTCGCCGCCTGCTCAAGCGCTTCTTCGCGGCTGATCTTCAACTTGTACTGGAGATGGATGTCAGAGCTGGCCAGAAAAATATGGATGCGCGAGCGCTCTGCATGTTCAAGAGCAGCGGCGGCCCGTTCGATGTCTTCCGTTCGTGCGCGCGCCAGAGAGGTGATGCGCGGCTTGCGAATCTCTTTCGATACAGCCTGGATGGCGGCGAAGTCGCCGTCGGACGAGATGGCGAAGCCAGCTTCGAGAATGTCCACGCCAAGGTCTTCGAGGGAGTGGGCCATCAAGAGCTTTTCGTGCTGCGTCATGCTGCAACCGGGCGATTGTTCGCCATCGCGAAGGGTTGTGTCGAAGAAGAGAAGACGGTCTTGAGCCATATTCAAGGGGGACCTCGATGCACTAAGTTTCGCAAAAGATGATGCATAATTCAAATTTTTAATTTCTTGAATTACCATAAATATTGTTTATGATCTGTGAATTGGCCTGGATTCGGTGCCAGCACACTTATGGAATTGTCCCAACTTGAAACTTTTCTGACGGTAATTGCGGAACGCAGCTTTTCCCGCGCCGCGGTCCGTCTGCATCGCACGCAGCCGGCAGTCAGCCAGGTGATCCGCAAACTGGAGGAAGAATTCGGGGAGCAACTTTTCGAGCGATCCTCCCGCGATGGTACATTGACGGCAGCGGGCGAGGTGCTGCGCGAGTATGCGGAGCGTCTGCTGCGGCTGCGGAACGAGGCGGCGAGTGCGCTCAAAGAGGTGCGTTCGCTCGAGCGCGGGCGGCTGACGCTTGCGGCGAATGAATATACCTGTCTCTATCTGCTGCCGGTGCTGGATGAGTTTCGCCGCCAATGTCCGCAGATCTCCATTCTGGTGCAGAGATCGCTGGCCAGCCGCATACCGGATGAGGTGCAGCAGCGGATGGTGGAGGTCGGTATTGTCTCTTTCCAGCCAGACGATGAGCAACTGGGGGCGATTGCTGTCTATTCCGACGACCTTGTCTTTGTGGTTCCTCCACGGCATGTGCTGGCGCGAGAGAAGAAGGTGAAGATCCGCGATCTGGGCGCTGAAAATTTTGTGGCGCACAATGTGGCGTCGCCGCGACGAAAGCTGGTGGAGGAATCGTTCGCGAAACATAAAACGCCGCTGAATATTGGAATCGAATTGCCGAGCCTGGAGGCGATCAAGCGCTTCGTTGCCAGCGGCAATGGCGTGGCACTGGTGCCTGCGTTGTCGGTGCAGACGGAGGTCGCGCGCGGCGAGTTGGTCACGGTGGCCGTTCCGGAGCTGGATTGCGCGCGGCAGTTGTGGCTTGTCTATCGCAAGCAGGGAACTCTGTCCTACGCCGCGTTGGCGTTTATGCGTGTGGTGCGTACGCTGGCGGCCGATCGTGGTTCTCCGTTTCTCTATAACGAGGGGAGTTCCGGAACGTCTAAACAACTTGATCAGACAGGATAGCTGTGCAAACGGCGTCTGGCAGGTACAATGGCGAGGTGGGCTTTGTTGGGTCCACCATACTTTAAATCGACGAGCCCGAGAGGCGTTGTGCCTGCGGTGCTTTTTGCAGGCGAGAGGTTCACGAACGGATGAAGAAGATTTTGTTGTCTTTGGCGTTGCTGCCGCTTTCGGCAGTAGCTGGTTTTGCACAGGAAAGTAGACAGGATGTCAGCTTAAGCCTCGCTGGCTTGATTCCTCCGCACGTAGTGGGCAACACGGTACAGCAGGACGGAACGATCGGCATCTATGGCGCCTTGGCAAGTTACCGCTACATGCTTACGCCGCGCAGCGCTCTTGAGGTGAACTACCAGTACAACCAGGACATCCAGAAGTACCTGACGAGCTTCAACGCGATCCGTGTACACACGCGCTTCCAGGAAATATCAGGCGCGTACGTCCATAGCTTCACTTTCAGGAACTTCAACCCTTTCGTTGAAGCGGGTGTTGGCGGTTTCATTTTCGGCCCGATTAAAGATCAGAAGACCACGGATCTGGATGCCAAGCAGAGCACGAATATCGGCGCTCTCTATGGTGCCGGCATTGCCTACGAACTAAGCCCGAGTTGGGACATCCGAGCCGAGTATCGCGGCCTGGTGATGAAGGCACCGAACTTTGGCCTGGAGCAATACCGCACAAATCGCTACTACAACATCAGCAATCCATCGATCGGCGTGGCGTACCACTTCTAGTCTCAGCTGCTCGGAAATCCGAGTATCGCGACCATAAAGTCATTCTGAGTAAAAACAAAAAACCCAGCGATGTTGACTGCCCACATCGCTGGGTTTTTTATTGCTGGCTTTGTTCTGTGCAGGCTCTGCGGGAGCAACCCGCCGAGATAAGCGATCCGTTTTAGAAAATTCGGTAGGAAACGCCGACGCTGAAGCCATTCGGAGTCAAGCCGCTACTCGGTTTCGGAAAGGTGAAGGCAAGACCGGGAGCGGCCGGCCAAAACTGATACTCGTAGTCACCGCGTGCCGCCCAATGGTGCGATAAGCGATATTCCACTGTGGCCCCCGGCGCGTAGGCGAAGTAGCTTCCGCTGCCGGCTTCGGCGGGAAAATTCATGAAGCCGCCTCCCATCAGAAATTTGCCATAGAAGGAAGCCTTCCGGAAGTAGAAGAAGCGGTAGCGCGGCCCGATGAGGTAGTTGGCCTGTGTTTCTCCCTGGTATTGGTTGAAATGAAGCCAGCGCGCCTCGCCTTCAGCTCCAAGATTGTGCAAAACAATATTGTTCAGGTCGCCAAGTACGGTAATTCCTGAGAGACGATTGAATCCGAAATCGGGTTTGAAGTTTGAATATTCAGCTCCTACCCACAAATCCAAGCTGCCTCCCCGGGTGGCGGATGCGACCTGAGAAAAAGCAAACATAGGCATACACAGCAGAGCTATACCTACTAATTTTTTAAGCATGTTGCGATCTCCAAAAAATATCGGCCAAGGAACAAGACTTCAGAGTTCAGGTACATTTTTTGATGCGTTTTCAGCCACTTGGAGCAAGCCTGTTTTGAGTGAGATGCCAAATTACGCCTCGATATGCGGCATTCCCGTGTATCCATGATGCTTTGGACAAACAAGATACACTTCACCTTGTAAAAGACGAACCCCATTTCTCGAGGTAAGTGTCGGCAGCCATATCTTTTAGGATGAATCGGAGATGGACTGTTTTCGAGGCAAAGCCAAGGACGGTCTGGCGCAACGAAGGAAGAGATCTAAACAGCAGAAATATTGAGACTTAGCTGTTGGAAGGCGGCGAGCTCAGAGCCGGAATCCCTGACCGAGCATTTGGGGATGAGCTAAAGCTCAGACTTTTAGCCTGTTTAGACAAAAAACAAAGCCCCGGAGGGAAATTCCGGGGCTTTGGAAGTAATGGAAGTGAAATCTTTAAAAAATGCGATAGGAAACACCGCCGCTGAAGCCGCTTGGGGTTAAGCCATTGCTCGGTCGCGGAAAGGTGAAGACGATTCCAGGCGCGGAAGGCCAGAACTGGTATTCGTAGTCGCCCCGGACACTCCAGCGATGGTTCAGTCGGTACTGCACAGAGGCTCCGGGAGCGTAAGCAAAATAGCTGCCGCTGCCGATACCTCCCGGGTAAGTAATAAATCCGCCGCCGAGGAGGAATTTTCCGTAGACAGACAGGCCGTGATAACGCAGGAGCCGGTAACGCGGCCCGACCAGATAGTGATCCTCTGTTTCGTTCTGGGGCTTGTTGAAGTCGAGCCAGCGCGCCTCTCCCTCGACACCAAGTTTTTCCAGAAAGAGGTGGTCGGCATCAGCAAATACAGTGATGCCTTGCAGGCGGGTTGGTCCCCAGTCCGGCCTGAAGTTTGAATATTCCACGCCTACCGACAACCCCAACCCGCCGCCACGTGTGGCCGAGGCCACCTGAGCAAAAACTGATACGGGGGAGAGCAGGAGAGCGATAACTATCAGTTTTTTAATCACTTGCGATCTCCAAAGATTGATCTGCCAAAATAAAACACTAAGAATGCAGTCACACTTGATTGATGTGAGCTTGCCGGAAAAACAGCGGGGCCGTTTGGCCCCTACTGCGGAGTTTGTGGTGGCTGTGCCTGAGGCTGAGCAGCCGTTCCATCGGTAGCTGGAGCCTGCGGCTGGGTCTGATCAGGAGCCTGAGGTGGAGCGGTCGTCCCGTTGGGCGTGGCGGTTCCATCGGCAGCTGCAGCTGGCTGTGTCTGCTGCGGAATTGGCGCATTGGCTGACGCGGGAGCGATGGCTGCGGCCTGATAGCGCTGCAGGCGGAAGTAGACCGGAGTCAATTCGAACGGCATCTTGTCGCCCGGATTCAGGATGGGCTCCGCCTTCAGGTTGAGGGCGTAGACCCTGTCATCCCATGGATCCGATTTAAGATGGCTGCCCAACGGCAGTGCAGCGATCTGTGTGGTGTCTTCCATGTTCAGCTTCGGTCCCTGGTTGAGGAAGCCGGCCATCCACGGAGTGCCATCGGCTTTCACCAGAGAATCGCCCAGGCGCGGGGTCAGCAACGCGGTTAGCTGTTTGCTGCGCACATTCAATTGCTGGTAGAAGAGGCTGACGCTGGCCACTTTGTCGTGATAGATGGAGCCGTTGAAGAGATCCATGGCACGCTTGGCGGCGGCTTCATTGTCCGCTGGCGTGTGGTTCATGTTGATGCGCTCGAGCGTCGCTTCGTCGGGGAAGAGCAGGCGATCGTTGAAGGCATAGCGTGTGTCGATGTGATGCCCGAGCACGATGTGCGCGAGCTGGAAGCTTAGCACCGCGGCCAGGTCTTCTTCGGTGGGCAGCACGTCGACGAGGCCCTTGCTGAGCAGGATGGTGTTGCCGATCGCCAGCGATTCAAGCGGAGAAGTCAGCATGACGCGGCAGTGGATGTCGGCTGGAAGTTGGAGCTTGTTGCCGATAATGACGTTGTTGGTGACGGTTTCGAGCACCTTGTCAAAGTCGCTTGGAGGCGCGAGCAGTCCGGCTTGTACCAGGCGGTCGAGCACGTTCTGCTCGGCCTGGGAGACCCACTGCCGCCTGGCGGCCAAGGGACCCACGTCCTGCGAGTTTTCACTCTGGTCCTGAGCGTTCTCGACCGTGATCGATTCGGCATCCGATTCACGTGTTGGAAGCTTGAGCGAATAGCCCCAGAAATGGGATTGCGCGCGGAAACCCTCGCCCTTCTTCCCTGTGCCACCCTTCGATTCCTCGGCATAAATCGCTGCCGGGAGCCAGATATCGGGCTGCATGTTCAGGCGCCAGCTGTCGAAGTGGTAATAGCGGGTGACTTCGTCGTTCGGATTGCTGGTGTAGGTGCCGTTGAAGCGCACGATGTTGCCATTCTGGTCTTCCACCCAGATACGGCCGAAGAAGCGTCCCGCTCCGGTTTTCGGCTTCGGGTGAACGTCAAACACCAGGGTGCGGATGGTGCCGAGAAATTCACGCCGCACATAGATGAAGTCGTAGTGCTGCTGATCGAAGCTGACCGGATCGAGGAACATCATGTCCATGAAGCCGGTCGGGGAGTAGCTGAGATTGAAGGCCTTGGTCAGGCCGCTCATGTACTTGAAGGAGCCTTTGAAGAAGCCATGCGAGGTCGACTTCGTTTCATAGCCCTTGTTACTGAATGTCTTGCCGAAATCGACGCGGCCGAGCAGGTATTGATCCGACTCAGGCACCGAAAAGAGCTTGGGGTCGGGCCGCATGTTCTGGATGTAGGTCTGAACGACGGGCGTATGTTCCTGAATGGCTTTGACGGTTACCTTTTCCTGAGCCACTGCCTTCTGGATAAGGGCGGACTGCTCCGGAGTAAGAGGAACCGGAGGCGCATATTTTGGCGTTTTTGCCTGCACTGTGAGCACCGCCAAAGAGACCGTCACACCGGTCATCCACAACTTGCGAAAAGACATTTCCTGACTCCTGATTTTTCTTCCTTAATTTTGTTTACGCACTGCCACATCCAGCAAAACCCTGCCTCAAAACTATACTCAAGCCAATTGGAAGCTGATGCGAATGACGCTCACCTGATCAACAGGCGTACCGTTTTTGGTTGCTGGTTTAAAACGGATGCGCTCGGCGGCCAACCTCGCCTGTTCGTCGAGTCCATGGCCTAAACCGTTCACGATACGCAGGACTTGCACCTGCCCTGACGCGGTGAAGCGAACTTCAAGCGTGACATCGCCTTCGATTTTCAGCTGCTTCGCTTCCGAGGTGTATTGCGGGAGCGGTTTCGCTACGACGACAATCGGGGTGGACGCTGGCTCCTCGACTTTCGCAACGTGAGCGCCGCCTGCGCCACTGCTGGCGGGAGTGCCGAATCCGCCCGACGCGACCGTGCCATGACTACCAGGGGCTCCGGTACCGCCAACCACGCCATTGCTGAATCCGGCGGAGGCGACGGTTCCGCGGTCTTTTCCGCCCGGCACGCCGTTGGCGACCCCGGAGCCGAAAGAGGTGCCCTTTACCGAGCCCTGCCGGGCAGCGCCAGCGCCTTGACCCACGCCAGGTGCGGCGTTAAAGGCTCCCACTGACGCAACATTGGCGGGTTTGGTGGCATTCGGGTTAGGAGTGACGCCAACCGGATCACCGAATCCTCCCACCTTCAGGCTGGGAGCTGCATTATTATTGGCGACCTGCGTCGGAGTAGCGCTTTTGAAGAGTCCTACCTTGGGCTGCGGAGGAGGAGCTACAGCCTTGGGTGGTGCAGCAATGACCGGAGCGACCTCAGGCGTAGGAATTTTCACCGGTACGGGTTTGGGCGGCTCGGGTTGCGGCTTCGGTATGGTGATCTTGGGAGGCTGCTCAACCTTGGGTGGTGGAGGAATGAACTTGACCTTGGGTACGGGAGGAACATAGGGCTTGGGCTGCTCCACGGGGAAGACCAACTCGGTCGTCTGCATGTGGCGCATTTTTTCCTGATGTACCTGCGACATCGTGATCAGGATCAGAATTCCGCCGGCCACCAGGTTGACGACCGTGCTCACTCCAAAGGAACCAAAACGACCCTGCGGCTCTGGAAGAAGACCGAGGTTTGCGTGATTTAGCAGATCTTTATCGTTACTCGCCATAGCTATTCAATTCGATTTCAGTGCGTCTCTAATTCAGATAGACGGGGACGTGAGGTGTCTGTTGCCGTCTCTTTCTATCTAGTCAGTGTTTCAATCCAGGTCGTTCGTGCGTTAAAGACACCATTCCTCTCGACCTATTAAGTGTAAGGCTAGCAAGATGGCTTCCAAAATACGTGGAGTGATGAGCTACCGTACGATACCGCACCGGAGCCGGACAGAAGCCGTTAAGGTTCTGTCGCCGCGCTCCTTATATATTACAAAAGTAACGTCTCGGGTAACCACCTACATAATCGCTAAATTTGCCAAAACCACGTAACTATTACCGCAGAAAGGGATTACGCCTGTGTAATTTTTTTTGGCGATACACCCTTGTAGACATGATATTCGACGAACAAAACAGGGTTTTCGGTTGCCTGCTTCCTGTGCGGGAACTAGCTATAATTCATAACGATACGAGGAGGCATTTTTGAGGATTCTGGTAACCGGCGGAGCGGGCTATGTGGGGGGAACGGTGGCGGAGCTGCTGCTCCAGAAGGGCCATGACGTCACCATTTACGACAATCTTTGCCATGGGCACCGGTCGATGGTACCGGCGAAGGCGGAGTTCATAGAAGGCGATCTGGCCGACCGTTCCAGATTGGAACAGATTTTGGCCTCACGAAAATTCGATGGAGTGATGCACTTTGCCGCTCTGATTGAGGCTGGCGAGAGCATGAAGAAGCCCGAGCTCTATTTTCGCAATAATTCCGCTTCGACACTGACTTTGTTCGAGGCGATGCTGGCGACGGGAGTCAACCGGCTGGTCTTTTCTTCTACTGCCGCCGTGTATGGCGAGCCGGAATCGACGCCGATCCGGGAAGATGCGCCCTTACGGCCGACGAACACCTATGGAGAGTCAAAGCTGCTGGTGGAGCAAATGCTTACCTGGCTGAACCGGGTCCATGGGTTCCGCTATGCCAGCCTGCGTTACTTCAACGTGGCTGGAGCCATAGAAGGTCGGGGCGAGGCGCATGAGCCGGAGTCTCACCTGATTCCGCTGATTCTGGATGTGGCTCTGGGAAAGCGCAAGAGCATCAAGATCTTCGGGCAGGACTATCCGACACCGGATGGCACCTGCATCCGCGACTATGTGCATGTACAGGATCTGGCGCACGCGCACCTGCTCGCCTTTGAAGCGCTCAATGATCGCGACCGGCTGATCTACAACATCGGCAATGGGCACGGCTTCACCATTCGCGAGGTGATCGAGTCGGCGCGCCGCGTAACCGGGCACCCGATTCCGGTGGAAGAAGCGGAGCGGCGTCCAGGCGACCCGGCTGTGTTGATCGCGAGTTCGGAAAAGATTGAGCGCGAGCTCGGCTGGAAGCGCGAGTTCGATAAGCTGGACGATATTGTTTCGAGCGCTTGGAAATGGCATCAGCTGCGATACAGGGTGACCGGCTGAGGCTGGTACACCGATATTCATCTAGTTTTCGCTGCTGCGGAGAATGTGGAGCTTCGCCTGGCCGACGGCCGCCAAAGCCAATTTTGTTGGCCCTGTAATCAACCTAACGTAAAATGAGGGAACCTTACCCCCACGGTCCAGATTCATTTCTTGTAAAAAATCAAAATTTGTCTTTTGACACAAGAACAGGACGACTCTGCATGCTGAAGAACCTCCTGCTCGTTATTGTTGGCCTATGTGCATCGGCGCCGCTTGATAGCCAGGTTGTGGGATCGGCGCAGGGACCTGCGCACGAATGGTATGCGGGGGCTGAGTATTCCAGATTGAACCCTGATTATTGGTCCTATCCGACTGTCTATATGAACGGTCTCAGCGTGTATGGCGGATACAACGATATGGTCAGGCACCATTATGGGTTCGGCGTGGAAGGCACATGGCGGACGTTGCTCGACAGGGCAGATGGCTATCACAAAGAGGACAGCTATCTGGTGTCCGGCCGATTCATTTACCGGGTCAACCGGTTTCGTCCTTTCGTCAAGGTCGGCGGCGGCCTGGGTGATTTTGATTCGAAGGCCATCCCGCCTGCTACGGCGGCGCCAGGACAAAATGGAGTGCATTTTATGGGCGCGGTGGGCGCAGGCATCGATATTCGCCTGACTCACAGGGTGAGCATTCGCCCATTGGAGTGGGAGCAGCAGGTCTGGACCTTTTCACCGCACTTGCTCGGCCCGCATTCCTATAGCTTCGGCGCTGCGTATCGCTTCCGCTAGCGAATGGTGAACAACGCCTCATTCCGCCATGAATCTCCGCCGCAATACGCGAACAGCATACTGTTGAAGATCGTGTCTACCTGTATAGACAGGATTCCTCTTGCCTGTCACATCACTCAACCTTTAACGTGGTTACGGGTAAAGAGATCAGGATTCTTCGTTCTCTAAATCTTCTATCCAGGGAAAAAAGAGGTACAGCCGTACGCATGCAGTCAACGACCGCCAGCACTGATCCAAACCTTGATTCCACTTTGCGCGAAAATCGCGTCTTCCCCCCGCCAGCCGAATTTGCTGCCAAGGCGCATATCAAGAGTCTTGCAGAATACGAGCAGATGTATCGCCGGTCCGTGGAGGATCCTGAAAGCTTCTGGGCAGAGGCAGCGCGCGAGCTGCACTGGTTCAAGCCCTGGGACAAGGTGCTTGAGTGGAATGAGCCCTGGGTGAAGTGGTTTGTGGGCGGCAAGACGAACCTCTGCTACAACTGCGTCGACCGGCATGCGCTGGGCAGCAAGCGCGATAAAGTCGCCATTCTGTGGGAGGGCGAGCCGGGAGAAATTCGCAAGCTGACCTTCGGCGACCTGCATGCGGAAGTGCAGCGCTTTGCGAACGCGCTCAAGAGCCTGGGCATCAAGAAAGGCGACCGCGTTGCCGTTTACATGGGCATGACGCCGGAGCTGGCGATTGCCGTACTCGCTTGCGCGCGCATCGGTGCGGTGCATTCGGTGATCTTTGGAGGGTTCGCGGCGCATGCGATTGTCGACCGCGTGAATGATGCGGAGTGCGTTGCCATTCTGACGCAGGACACGTCTTACCGGCGCGGCAGCGAAGTGAAGCTCAAAGCCACTGTCGACGAAGCCGTGGCGCAATGTTCGACAGTAAAGAACGTTGTCGTCTACAAGCGGTCTGGAACGCCCGTGAACATGCAGGCGGGACGCGATCACTGGTGGCATGAGCTGACGGCGAAGGCCGCGCCTGATTGTCCGGCGGAAGAACTCGACTCCGAAGACCCGTTGTACATTCTTTACACCTCGGGAACGACGGGGAAGCCGAAGGGGCTGGTGCATACGACCGGAGGGTATTCCGTACAGACCTATCTGACGAGCAAGTACATTTTCGATCTGCGTGATGACGATGTGTATTGGTGCTCGGCGGATATCGGATGGGTCACCGGCCACTCGTATGTGGTCTATGGCGTGCTGCAGAATGGCGTGACCACGGTGATGTATGAGGGCGCTCCGAATTTTCCCGGGATGGACCGCTTCTGGAAGATCATCGACGAGCACAAGGTCACCATCTTCTACACCGCGCCGACGGCGATCCGTGCCTTCATCAAATGGGGCGATCAG
Organism: Acidobacteriota bacterium; assembly: GCA_013285705.1. Lineage (GTDB taxonomy): Bacteria > Acidobacteriota > Terriglobia > Terriglobales > Acidobacteriaceae > Alloacidobacterium. Next base: position 16,105 of record JABDHA010000035.1, on the reverse strand, counting down.
TATCTGGAAAAATATAAGCTCGATTCGCTGCGCCTGCTGGGAACGGTCGGCGAACCGATCAATCCGGAAGCATGGATGTGGTATCGGGAGAAGGTCGGCAAGGGGCGCTGCCCCATTGTTGATACATGGTGGCAGACGGAGACGGGAGCGATCATGATTGCACCGATTCCCGGTGCGGTTTCGACCAAGCCGGGCTCGGCGACAAAGCCGTTCTTTGGAATTGTGCCTGAGGTGGTTACAAAAGAAGGTACGCCGGTTCCCGCCGGACATGGCGGACTGCTTGTCATCCGCAAACCGTGGCCATCGATGGCGCGGACGATCTTCAATAATCCGGAACGCTATGTGAAGGCATACTGGTCGGAGATTCCCGGCTCGTATTTCACGGGCGACGGCGCGCGCGTGGATGAAGATGGCTGCTTCTGGCTGATGGGACGCGTGGACGATGTCCTGAATGTCAGCGGGCATCGCCTGGGCACGATGGAAGTGGAATCGGCGCTGGTTGCGCATTCCAAAGTAGCCGAAGCCGCTGTTGTCGGGCGCCCTGACGATTTGAAGGGGCAGGCGATCGCTGCGTTTGTGACGCTCGAGAGTGGCTATGAGCCATCGAAAGAGCTGAAGGACGAGTTGCGCGCCTGGGTCGCGAAGGAGATCGGTGCACTGGCTCGACCGGATGATATCCGCTTCACGGAACAGCTTCCGAAGACGCGCTCGGGCAAGATCATGCGTCGACTGCTGCGGGAACTGGCCAGTGGCGGAGAGATCAAAGGCGATACAAGCACGCTTGAGGACTTTGGCGTGCTCGCCAAGCTGCGCGAGCAGGACGAGTAGCGCCTTTCGGAGAAGCAGATTCGAAGCCCGGTCATGACCGGGCTTTCTTTTTGCCTATTGACTGAACGTGTTCAAAAATATCTTGCGTCACAGAAGAAACTAAGGCATCTTAATACTGAACATGTTCAAATTCGATGGATGCGGAGGTTTTCTCTATGTACATTGTTGGAAGCTATGCCGTGTATCTTGCGATCAGCCTATTGGTTACGGTCTGGGTAGCCCGGACGCTGCATAAAAATGGACGTGTCTTCCTTGTGGAAGCTTTTCAGGGGAATGCGGAACTAGCAGATTCTGTGAATCACCTGCTGGTGGTAGGGTTTTACCTGGTGAATCTTGGATATGTCGCCCTTGCCTTGCGGACAGGAGCGGCCCTGCTCACACTGCGGGATGCCATTGAACTGGAAAGCCAGAAGATAGGCTGGGTTCTTCTTATCCTTGGCGCCATGCATTTCTTCAACATCTTTGTCTTCCACCGCATGCGTCAGCGCAATCAAGCGCCGCGCATTGCCCGAGCCACGGAACTGATATGAAAGCAAAAGCTAAGTCGGAAGAGACCCGGGGCCTGATCCTTGATACAGCCCTGGGCCTTTTCAGAAAAAATGGTTTCGAAGAAACGACGATGCGCGAGATCGCATCGGAAGCCAGAGTTGCTTTGGGGGGTGCCTACTATTACTACGATTCAAAGCATGCTCTGGTCATGGCGTTTTACGAGCGTGCGCAAAGGGAGATGGAGCCTGAGATTCGCGCGCGTTTAAGCCGTTCTACCTCGCTTGAAAAACGTCTGCGAGCCCTTATCGAGATGAAATTTGAATATTTTTCTCCCAACCGCTCTCTCCTTGGAGCTTTGTCTGCGCATATCGACCCCAGGCACCCTCTTTCGCCCTTCAGCTTAGAGACAGAGAGCATTCGCGAGCAGGAGGTCCATTTTTTTTCGGATGTTCTGGAAGGCTCGCAGCAGAAGATCACGACAGACCTTAAGCCTTTTATGCCAAGAGTTCTATGGATGTATGAAATGGGACTTCTTCTTTATTGGGTCTACGATCGCTCCAAAGGCCAAAGGCGCACACAATTGCTCCTCGACAAGAGCCTCTCGATCGTCGTTGGACTGATTCGATTGGCATCTGTTCCGCTTTTCAAGCCTATTAGAAAGCTGGTCGTCGATCTCCTGGAAACGGTCTATGGAGAAGAGGACGAATGAGGAAAATTGTTCTTGCGGGCGGCAGCGGCCAGGTTGGGAATCTCTTGAGGAAATATTTTGCTGCTTTGGGCGACAAGGTGATCGTACTGACGCGGAATCCTGTTTCCGGCAACGGTTTGATCCAGTGGGATGGCTGTATTCTTGGAGATTGGACGAGGGAGCTTGAGGGCGCCGATCTGGTTGTGAACCTTTGCGGACGAAGTGTGAACTGCCGCTACCATGCACGGAATCGCCATGCAATTCTTGCTTCACGGATAGACACAACGCGCATTTTGAGAGAGGCCATTGCGCGGGCGGAAAAGACGCGGCGCGTTTGGATGAATGCGAGCACGGCAACCATTTATCGCCATGCTTTGGACCGTGATATGGACGAGCAAACGGGCGAGCTTGGAGGAGATGAGATGGATGTTCCTGAGACGTGGCGCTTCAGTATGGATGTGGCCCGCCGCTGGGAAGAGGCTTTTATCGAGGCTCTCACACCGGGAACGCGCAAAATCGCATTGCGGAGCGCCATGACGATGAGCCCCGACCGTGGAGGTGTCTTTGACATATTGCTGGGACTGGTGCGCAAAGGGCTGGGAGGAAAGCAGGGAAGCGGCAGGCAGTTTGTTTCGTGGATTCATGAGGCAGATTTTGTCGCGGCCATCGAGTATCTGCTGGCCGACGTGCGTTTTGAAGGCCCGGTGAATCTCGCGGCTCCGAACCCTCTGCCAAATTGCGAATTCATGAACGATCTTCGCAAGGCATATGACATTTCGTTTGGACTACCCTCCTCGCGCTGGATGCTCGAAGTGGGAGCGCTGGTTTTGCGGACGGAAACTGAGTTGGTGCTGAAAAGTCGTCGAGTTGTTCCGGGAAAGTTGCTGCAGGCAGGGTTTCGTTTTCAGTTTCCTGAGTGGCAAGAAGCAGCACGCAATCTGGTGCTGCTCTGGAAGGGGCAACGGAACAATGGCTAAGGCACTTTGCAGCAATCGCCAGCGTTGGGTGGTTCTTCGCTGCTCGAGTCAAGGATGACTTTCCATTGACCGTCGGGCTGCTTTCTCCAGATGGTCATGTAGCGGCCGCTGGTCGTGACTGCGTTGCCGTTCTTGTCTTTTGCGTGGCCTTCGTAGTGGCCCCAGGTGTAGCCCATGTCGCCTGCTGGAGACATCTGGCCGCCCTGCGGCGTCCAGAGCAATTGATACTGATCGGGCGTCCACGTCGTTTGCGATGCGATGGCCGAATGTCCCAGCACCGGTGCTTGCTTATTGCCAAGACTGACCCCGTCGTCTGCGAACCATGACGCGAAGGCTTTGCCGCCTCCTTTTGCGGTGTCCCGGGCGAACTGGGCTTCGAGCTGAAAAAGAAAGGCCACGCCCGGTGAGAGTGTTGGATCGCTCAAGGCGCTGGACATGTTTGCCGTGGGAGATGGCTTGGTCAGCGGATCGAGTTGCAGTTGCTGCGCGGATGCAGATGCACAGAGAAGCAGGCCGGCAAGTGAAACAGGCAGGGCGAAGAGTCGCATTCCTAAACCTCGCGGCTTCGAAAGAAGCTGGCAGGCTTTATGCTAGCAGCGGTGCCCTATCGTTGAAATGACCACTATGGAATCCACTGCAAGCGTGAATCGCCGGGGCCTGCCATGGCTCGGCCTGGCCGGCGCAGCCATCTATGCCGCGGGAGTGGCATTGCAGGCGTTGCGACCTCAGTTTGTGGGCGCAGCGATGCCGGTGCGTCTGATTGCGCTGGCGTTGTTCACAGTCTTTGCTTTCCGGCGAAGGTCGCTGACAGTCTGGATCATCTGGGGAATGCTTGCAGGCGTGGAACTGGGTCTGGATGCACCGCATGTGGCGATACAGACGCGCGTCTTCAGCGATATTTTTCTGCGGCTGATTAAGACAATCGTTGCGCCTTTGATTCTGGGCACTCTGATCACGGGCATTGCCGGACATGGAGAGATGCGCAGCGTCGGCCGGCTTGGCTTGAAGTCGCTGATTTATTTTGAGGTGCTGACCACCATCGCGCTGGTGATCGGTCTGGTAGCGATCAATGTGTCGAAAGCTGGAACCGGCTTGGCGACTGCTGCTCAACCTGTGACCGCGCACAGCGAGATACGCGTGCAGACAGGACCTCAGCCTGACTCTGGCCTTTCCTGGCAGCAATTTCTGCTGCATGTCTTTCCGGAAAATCTTGCTAAGTCAATCGCTGACGACCAGATTTTGCAGGTGGCCGTTTTTGCATTGATTTTTGGGTTGGCGCTGGGCCGATTGCGCGAAGAGCATAAAGCGCCAATGCTGCGCGTCGCCGAATCGTTGACGCAGACGATGTTTGCCTTCACCAACATCGTGATGTACCTTGCTCCGATTGGCGTAGGTGCTGCGCTTGCGTATACCGTGGCGCACTCGGGATTGGGCGTGATGGCGAATCTGGCCAAGCTGCTGGTGACGCTGTACGTGTCGCTCATTGCCTTTGCGTTGCTCGCCATGTTGCCTGCGGCGTTGCTCGCGCGCGTGCCGCTGCGCGGATTTCTTTCCGCCATTGCTGAACCTGCGACGATTGCTTTTGCGACCAGCACATCGGAGGCGGCGCTGCCGCGTGCCATGGAGGCAATGGAAGCCTTCGGCGTTCCACGCAAGATCGTCGGCTTCGTCATTCCCACGGGATACAGCTTCAATCTTGCCGGGTCAGCTTTGTATCTGGCGATTGCCTCGATTTTTGTCGCGCAGGCGGCGGGGATGCATCTTGGCTGGAAGCAGCAGCTCTTTATGCTGGGTGTGTTGATGCTCACCAGCAAAGGAGTGGCTGGCGTGCCGCGCGCTGTGCTGGTGGTTCTGCTGGCCACGTCGTCGGTTTTCCATCTGCCAGAGGAGCCGATCTTTCTGATTCTTGGCATTGATGCGTTGATGGACATGGGGCGGACGACGGTCAACGTAGTGGGGAATTGTCTTGCGTCGGCGGTGGTGGCGCAATGGGAGGGAGAATTTCGCAAAGAGGCTCCGGCGGTTGAGGCGCTTGCCGCGATTACGGAATAGTTGGGAAAGCCTAGCCGCGGAGAACGCGGAGCCTATGCGGAGGTCCGCAGAGAAATATCTTTCACTACCCTTCGGCTTCACTCAGGGCAGGCTCCGAACACAGAGAGCGCGGAGAAGCGGAAGTGACTGAATTTATTCCCTCAGAACGGCATATATCCCTCTCTGCGGTTCAAACTTGGTATACTTACATTTCAGAGGAATAACCTTTGCTCCCCCGGTACGAGGCCCTTTACGGGGTCTTTTTTTGATGGTTGGATAGGGCAACAGGTTCCGCCCATTTGCGTTTATAGGAATGGGCGTTCTTATCATTGAATGGGACATTTACTCGACACGATCCACTCGCCGGCCGACATCAAAAAGCTCTCAGTAGCCGAGCTCGAATCGCTGGCTCAGGAAATCCGTGAGAGCCTGATTCAAACACTCTCAAGAACAGGCGGCCATCTGGGGCCAAACCTGGGCGTAGTCGAACTCACGCTGGCCATGCACTACGTCTTTGACACGCCGGCGGACAAGTTTGTCTTCGATGTCAGCCATCAGGCCTATATTCACAAATTGCTTACCGGGCGGCGCGAGCGTTTTGGAACCATCCGGCAGCCGGGTGGCCTGAATGGCTTCATGCTGCGCACTGAGAGCGAGCATGATATCTACGGCGCCGGGCACGCTGGCACGGCGCTCTCTGCAGCGCTGGGCATGGCCGTGGCGCGCGACCTCGCCGGGGGCAAGGAGCATGTCGTCGCGCTGGCCGGGGATGCAGCGTTCACGAACGGCATTTCCTTCGAGGCGCTGAACAATATCGCCGATCAGACGAAGCGGCTGATCGTGGTGCTGAACGACAACGAATGGTCGATTGACCGCAATGTGGGCGCGATTGCGCGTTACCTGCATAAGATCGTCACCAACGAACATGTAACGCACCTGCACGACAGCGCATCGCGTCTGCTCGAACGTTTTGGCGGGAAGACGGCGATCAATGTCGTCCGGCGTGCGGAAGAAGCGGCAAAGGGTCTGCTGTGGCCATCGGTCTTCTTTGAAGAATTTGGCTTGACGTACTACGGGCCGCTTGACGGGCACAACATTGGGTTGCTGATCAACACCTTTCAGTTTCTGAAAACGCAGGACAAGCCCGTACTCCTGCATGCCATTACGCAGAAGGGGCGCGGCTTTCAGCCGGCGCTCGACAAGCAGAAGAAGTTTCACGGCCTGGGACCGTACGATCCGGAGACGGGTGAGACGAAAGCGGTCGGGCAGCAGACGTATTCCGAAGTATTTGCGAACACACTGGTAAAGCTGGCGGATGAGAATGATAAGGTTGTCGCGATTACCGCCGCGATGCCGAACGGCACGGCGCTCGATCTCTTCCGTCCGCATCATCCCAAAAAATATTTTGACGTTGGCATTGCCGAAGAGCATGCCGTGATCTTTGCCGCAGGCATGGCGACACGCGGCTACAAGCCGTTCTGTGCCATCTATTCGACATTTCTGCAACGCGCCTTCGATCCCATCGTGCATGACGTGTGTCTGCAGAACCTTCCCGTTGTCTTTTGCATGGATCGCGGCGGGTTGAGCGGCGACGATGGCGCGACGCACCACGGACTCTTCGACATCAGCTACCTGCGCGGCATTCCGAACATCATTCACATGGTGCCGAAGGACGAAGACGAACTCTCGGACATGCTTTATACCGCCATGCTGCACAACGGTCCAAGCGCCGTGCGGTATCCGCGCGGCACGGGCCCCGGTACGCCGGTGAAGGAGCATCCGGTCGCGTTGCCGATTGGAAAAGCGGAAGTCATTACCGATGGCGACGATGTTGCCATCTTTGGACTGGGCGGATTGCTGCCTATGGCAAATGAGCTGGCAGAGAAACTCGAGCAGCAGGGCTATTCGGCTGCAGTCATCAATCCGCGATTCGTGAAGCCTCTGGATCGGGATATGCTTGCTGCTTATGCAAAACGCGTCGGCGCGATCGTCACGTTTGAAGATCACGTGCTGATGGGAGGCTTCGGCAGCGCGGTGATTGAGGCGCTGAGCGAGATGCAGGTCCAAGTTCCAGTGGTGCGCATTGGCTGGCCTGACCGCTTCATCGAGCACGGCAAAGTGGAGCAGCTGCGCGCCCGCTACGGAATCAGCGTAGAGGCCGCCCTGGAGAAACTGGCGCCTTACTTGAAACGGACCTTACCCGCCAAAGCAATGGTCCGATAAATCGAATCAGCGGTCTTCCCGGTTGTTACCTCCCGGCTCTGAGGGTCTCGGGGGTATCATCTGAAAACCCGCAGCGTTCTCGCACCTCACATCCCCAACGAGTTACGCATGATTGGGAACCACTGCATCTGACAAACGTATGATGGAAGCAGGGTGCGTAACTGAAGTGCAGAACGTGGAAACAGCAAAATTGAAGACGCGGCATCGGCACGATCGGTGGCTTATGGTCATCGGCGGCTTCAAGCTGCTCAAGGGCCTGTTATTTATCCTGCTCGGCATTGGCGCGCTGAAGCTGGTGCACCGCGATATCGTAGATATGCTCACGCGGTGGGTCATCGACATGCATTTCGATCCGGAGAGTAAATTCGTCAACCTGCTCCTGGACAAAGCAGCGCTCATCGATGCGCACCGACTGAAGTGGATAAGCATTGCCATCTTCTGCTATGCGGGACTGGATTTTATCGAAGGAACGGGCCTGGTGCTCGAAAAGACCTGGGCAGAATACTTCACGCTGATTCTTACCGCATCGTTTCTGCCATGGGAGTTCTATGAAATTCTGCGCCATCCAACCTGGGTGAAAGTTGTCTTGACCCTGGTGAATGTTCTGGTGGTGGCATACCTGGTTTTTTATGTGCAAGGGCGCTTGCGGGAGCGCAAACTGGACGAGCAGTAGTTCGCGCGAGGAGAAGGTTAGGCGAAAATTGCCTATCTTGAGTGGCGAAATCTGGCAAGTACGGATTAATAAATAGGAACCAAATAAGCAAACACCGCATATAGGGCTGATCGCTCGCGCTCGACACTAGGGGTTGGGCTTTGCAGGACCCTGAAAGCGCCCCCTTTCGGTCAGTCTTTACATTTCACGAATCTCCACAGGAAAACGCCCTTTGACGGGCGCATCTAGTGATTTACGATGTCGGTGGAGCAAAGTAGTCAAAAATGGCCTTTTAGGAAAGATTTCGAGGCGATTTCGACAAATTTTACTCCTCAAAAGGGTTAGACGGCCGATAGAGCAGGAAGAAGGCCGGTTTCAGGCAGGGAAGTGCAGCGATGTTCCGTGGGAACCATCCAGCCCGGGTTGATGAAAAAGGGAGGCTCAAGCTTCCAGCGGACTTCAAGCGCCCGCTGACGGAGAATTACGGCTCTCTCTTCTACATCACCAGCAAGGATGGCAAGGTTGCCGAGATTTACCCCCTGAAAGAGTGGGAAAAGATCGAGGAAAAGCTGGCTGCGATCCCGAGTTTTCATCCGGCCAAGAAAAAGTTAATGGACCGGATTAACTATTACGGGCAGACGACCGAGATCGATTCGCAGGGCAGGGTGCTACTGCCGCAAATACTGCGGGAATCGGCGAACTTGATGGCAGATGTGGTGGTCTTCGGCATGCAGAACTATTTGACCGTCGCGAACCATGAAGATTTCAAGCGGAACATGGACGAGAATCCGCTGACGGCAGACGACGAGAAGGAATTAGCAGGATTTGGGCTGTGACATAGCCCCCAAGGGGGAGCACATGGCAGAACGTGAAAGACATGTGCCGGTTCTTTTACAAGATGCGATCCGATATCTGAATGTGCGGCCAGGCGGCACGTATGTTGACGCTACGCTCGGACTTGCGGGGCATGCGACGGCGATAGCGCGGCAATTGGGTCCGCGAGGCAAGTTGATTGCTTTCGACCGTGACCCCGAAGCGATGGCGCTGGCGAAAGAACGGCTGAATGCTCTACGCGAGGTACTGGGACCGGCGATGCCGGAGGTTGTCCTGCATGATGTGGAGTTTTCGCAGGCGGAAAAGCTGCTGGAGCCGGAGAGTCTTGACGGTCTGCTGGCGGATTTTGGCGTCAGCTCACTGCAGTTCGACGAGGCGCACAGAGGGTTTAGTTTTCAGGCGGATGGGCCTTTGGAAATGCGGATGAATCCGCGCCAGGGCATCAACGCCGAACAGGTGGTAAACCAGGCCGGTGAAAAAGAGCTTGCCGACTTGATTTACGAATTCGGAGAGGAAAGGAGGTCGCGGAGAATCGCCAGAGCCATTGTCAGGGCCCGGCCGGTTACGACGACGGCACAACTTGCCAGAATCATATCGGCTGCGGCCCCGGCGATGAAATCAGATAGAAGCCGGCATACTCTGCACCCGGCGACACGGACCTTTCAGGCTCTTCGAATTTACGTAAATGCCGAGTTAGACGAGATCGACGCGCTGTTGGACGCAGCGCCTCGGCTGCTGAAGCCGGGAGGAAGGCTGGTGGTGATCAGCTTTCATTCTCTCGAAGACCGGCGGGCAAAAGATTCGCTGCGCGAAGGCGCGCGGCAGGGAATTTACGAAGTGCTGACGCGGAAGCCGGTAACGGCGGAAGCAGAGGAGACGGATCGCAATCCAAGAGCGCGCAGCGCGAAGCTGCGGGCGGCGGAGAAGAAGAAAGCTGGAAAGTTTAGTTAGAGATCGGGCCGGGGTCGTCCCACCGTTGTACAAGGCGAAAGTTAGTAAGACGACATCCCGTAAGACCTCCTCAGAAATAGCGGCCCTGGCCCGGTCGTTTGAGGAAGAAGCAAGAGCAACGAGAAGGATAAAAGCAGATCCTTCACTGCGCTCAGGATGACATCAATTTTTGGAAGAACAGCAGTTACGCAGGAGACACAATGGCGACACAGGTAATCGCAACGAATGGAATGATGACGGCCACGCGCAAGAGCGCTGAGATGTCGGCCGCAGAGCGGAACCTGTCCCTGTTTGCGCAGCAGCAGCGTGCGCGCCGGGGGCCGACGCCGGAGGTCTTCTTCGCCAAGCGTTTCGACAATTCACGGCTGGTCAAGGCGGCCGATCCGCAGCGCGTGCGCGAGATGCGCACCTTTGCCTGCGCGATGGCCATGCTATTCGCATTGGTGATGGTCTACGGCTGGCAGCACTTCTGCTCGATCGAGTACGGCTATCGCGTGGAATCGGAGAAGCAGCAGGTGGTGCAGCTCGAGGAGCAGAACCGCCAGCTTCGCCTGACCGAAGCACAGCTTGCCGATCCGGCGCGCATCGACCACATGGCGCGTCAATTGGGTCTGGATGAGCCGCGTCCGGGGCAGGTGGTTCGTCCCGATGCGAGCATGGATGCGAATGGCCCGGTGCTGGCTCAGATGACTCCTGCATTGCCTGTTCGCTAGGCACGTATTCTTCTGGGAGGAGTCGAGCGTTGAAGCGGTTTTCATTCCATCCCGAAACCAACCCAGCATCTCAAAACACACAGGCGGCGCAGGCTGGTGTAGTCACCCCCATGCGCCGTTTGCGCGTGATCTATGTGCTGGCGTTTTTCGCGCTGTGGGTAGGCGCCATCGGCATGCGGCTGGTGTGGCTGCAGGTGATCCGCCACCACGAGTTTGTAGAGCGCGCCGCAAGACAGCAGCAGCGCACCTTTGAAGTGGCTCCGCGCCGGGGCGTGCTTTACGACCGCAATCTGCATGAGCTGGCGATGACGGTGCTCGCCGACTCGATTTACGCTGTGCCTTCGGAGATTGGCGATGCGCGGCCTGCGACCGCGGCGGCTCTGGGCAAGGTCGTTCATATCGATCCGACCGATTCGTTCACTGCGGCACCGCAGATTTTGGCGCGCTTCAACGCTTCGAGGAACTTTGCCTGGGTTGCGCGTAAGCAGGACCCGGCGGTCATCGCAAAAGTTAAGGCGCTGAACCTGAAGGGCGTGTACGTTCAGAAGGAGTTCAAGCGCTTCTATCCGGACAACCAGATGGCGTCGGAAGTGCTGGGCTACGTCGGTCTGGATGACAACGGACTTGGTGGCTTGGAGCAGAGCTTCGACGAAGATCTGCACGGCACGCCGGGGCGCATGTTGACGGCCCTCGACGCGCGTAGGCACGTGCTAGGCAGCGAAGAACGCGAGCCGCTTCCGGGCGAGAACCTTGTTCTGACTGTCGACGCCAACATTCAGTTCATGGCCGAGCAGGCGCTCGACCGCAACATGGAGCGGACGCACGCGCAGACCGGGACTGTTGTCGTGCAGGACCCGCACACGGGGCAGATTCTTGCGCTGGCCATCCGGCCTACTTTCAATCCGAACGATTTTCGCCATGCGACGAGAGGCCTGCTGCGCGATCTTGCGGTCAGCGATGTGTATGAGCCGGGTTCTACGTTCAAGCCGGTGTCCTATGCGGCTGCGCTCGAAGAAAAGCTCATTACACCGGACAGCCCGCTGGACTGCGGCGGTGGCCTGATCAATGTCGCTGGCCGGACGATACACGATGCTCCTGGCGACCATTTTGGAGTGGTTCCCGCATGGAAGGCCCTTGCGGTTTCGAGCAATGTATGTGCGATCCGGGTTGGACAGCGCCTGGGGCCCGACCGGCTTTATCAATATATCCGCGCATTTGGATTTGGTGAGCGTACAGGCATCGAGCTTCCGGCTGAGACGCGCGGCCTGCTACGGCCGGTGAAAAGATGGGGGCCGACTTCAATCGGCTCCATTCCCATGGGGCAGGAAGTTGCCGTGACACCCATTCAGATTGTCACCATGGTTTCCACCATTGCCAACGGCGGTGTTTATTTGCCGCCGCATATCCTGCTCAGAAGCACGGATCTGATGAAGGGCAATCCGAAGCTTCAGCCGGTGGCTTTTCATCCTGAGAATGAACTGCCCAATCCGCTGCCCGAGAATGCGCACCGTGTGGTCTCGGAAATGACCGCGGCGGAGATGCGCAAGATGATGGAAGACGTGGTGCTTATCGGCACGGCACACAACGCGGTCCATCTGAATGGATACAGCGCGGCGGGCAAAACGGGGACGGCGCAGAAGATCGATCCGGCGACGCATACCTATTCGAAGACGAAGTTTGTCGCGTCCTTCGTGGGCTTTGCGCCGGTGAATAATCCGGCGATCACGGTTGCCGTCATCATGGACTCGCCGGATCACAGTATGCACTTTGGAGCAGAAGCCAGCGCGCCGGTCTTTCAGGACCTGGCGCAGCAGATCCTCGAATATCTCGGCGTGGCGCACGACCAGGAGATGAAGCCGCAGTCATTGATCGCCAAAGACCAGCATCCGGTAGTGGAAGAAGACGATCAGCCTGCGGAACACGACGAAGATATCAATTCACTATTCGCCGCCGTCAACGATCTTCCGGCGGATGACCCGCTGCGCGCTCCGCAGCAGACTCCGGGGCAGGCTGCTCCGGTAGCCAAGAATGCCGCGCCAGTGCAGGTCGCTGCTAACACGAATCCAGATCCGCCGCTGTCGAATAGCGCCTCTTCGACGACTGCATTTGCCGAGACCCTGAAGCCAAAACCTGCCGATGAACCGGAACCCACACCACCACCCATGCTTGCGAGTACGCCCGCTCCGCCAGTGAATGGCTCTGTTGTGGTGAATGCGGGCAAGCGAGTCGCGGTCCCATCTTTTGTTGGGCAGCCTGTTCGCAACGTGATTGAGCTGGCGGGCTCGGTTGAACTGGGGGTCCAGGTGCTGGGCACGGGCATTGCGCGCGAACAGGCGCCCGCTGCGGGTACTATGGTGCCGGTCGGCACCGAAATCGTAGTGCGGTTTACCCGGTGATTGTGGTGCGGTTCACCCGCTGAGCCTTACAATCAATCTGTTCCTATGCACATAGAAGAAGTCTTGCGCGAAGTCAGCCTGGTACGGCGTGCCGGGTCAGTGGTTGACGTCAGCAGCATCGAATACGACTCGCGCAAAGTAGCGCCGGGGTCACTATTTGTTGCCATGCAGGGCGGCACAACCGACGGCAACCGTTTCAGCACGGCGGCTATCGAACGCGGAGCTGTTGCCGTTGTCACGGATGCGACCGCGGCTTTTGACGAAATCACCGGAAAATTTCCGCACATCCCGGTTGCGGAAGTGCAGCATGGCAGACGCGCACTGGCGATGCTGGCAGCGAATTTCCACGAGCATCCAGAGCAAAAGCTCGTGCTGAGCGGTGTAACGGGGACCAACGGCAAGACGACGACTGCTTTTCTGCTGGACGCGATGCTGAACAGCACTGGTCGCAGAACAGTGCTAGTTGGCACGATTGAATACCATGTCGCGGGTATCGTTCTTGAATCGCCGCATACTACACCGGAGTCTCGCGATCTGCTGGAGTTGTTTGTCCGGGGTCTCTGCTTAGGTGCGACCGAGGCGGTGATGGAAGTCTCGTCTCATGCACTCGAACAAGGGCGCGTGTGGTCGATGCCCTTTGATGTGGCGATCTTCACGAATCTCACGCGAGACCATCTCGATTACCACGGCACGATGGACGCTTATTTTGCTGCCAAGCGCATGCTCTTTGACGGTGCGAACGGTCCGGCGCCGCGTGTTGCAGTCATCAATATTGAAGATCCTTACGGCGCGGAACTGGCAATCAAGGCTCGGGAAGCGGGTTCTACGATTTTTTCCTATGGCTTAAAGGTGGGCGAGTTTCGTGCTGAGGATGTGCAGATGTCCGCGGCCGGGATGGAGTTCACGCTGGTTACGCCGATGGGAAGTGCAGCTATCGAAACTCGGCTAACGGGCAAGGTGAATGTCTACAACCTGCTGGCGGCGTCTGCGGCTGCGTATGCTCGCGGACTGACCCTGGATGAGATTGCCGAAGGCGCGGCTGCACTGCAGTGCGTGCCCGGCCGATTCCAAACGGTGAAAGCAGGACAGCCGTTTACTGTGGTCGTCGATTATGCGCACACTGACGATGCGCTGCGTAACCTGATCATGCTGGCGCGTGAATTTGTGAAGCCCGCAAATGGGCGTGTGATTACGCTCTTCGGTTGCGGAGGCGACCGCGACCGCACCAAGCGTCCACTGATGGGGCGCGCTGCGGGTGAGGGCAGCGATTTCGTCGTGTTGACTTCCGATAATCCACGCAGCGAGGCGCCAGAGGCGATCTTGCGCGACGTTCTGCCGGGGCTGGAGTCGACAGGCGTGAAGTTCATCGCTGAAGTCGATCGCGCAAAGGCGATTCAGATCGCGATCGAGCAGGCGAAGCCGGGAGATATTGTTCTGCTGGCGGGCAAAGGGCACGAGAAGACGCAGACGCTGCGCGATAGTGTGATTCCTTTTGACGATGCGGAGATCGCTGCCAGTACGATTCGCGCATTAGCGCAGACTGGGGCGAAGCGATGAGACTCTCGCTCGACCAGATTGCGCATTGGGTGAGCGGTACCTTGCACGTCCCCAGGAAAGACAGCCATGCGCAGGTGGCAACCGGCTATTCTATCGACTCGCGGACACTCAAGCCGGGCGATCTGTTTTTCGCGGTGCGCGGAGAGCACTTCGATGGGCACGACTTTGTTGTCACCGCTTTGGAGCGAGGCGCATGCTCAGCGGTTGTTGCCAAATCGAAGGTGCTCGAACTGCCGGAAACTGCGCGGCAGCATACGCTGCTCATTGTGGATGAACCCCTGATTGCATTGCAGACGCTGGCTGCAGCTGTCCGTCGCCATTGGGGCAAGCGGGTCATCGGCATCACCGGGAGCGCCGGCAAAACTACGACCAAGGAAGCCGTGGCCACGGTGCTTGCGGCGCAATTTCAAGTTCTGAAATCGCAGGGCAATTTGAACAATGGATTTGGCCTGCCGTTGCAACTGCTTCGACTTGAGCCAGAAGACGAAGCCGCAGTGATTGAAATGGGCATGTCGAATGCGGGTGAAATTGCAGCGCTGGCTCATATCGCCGTTCCGAACTGGGGTGTTGTGACGAACGTGGGCAACGCGCACGCCGAGAATTTCCATGATGCGATTGCCGGTGTGGCACGCGCAAAGTACGAGCTGATCGCCAGCCTTCCTGCCGATGGCGTGGCTTTCCTGAACTGCGATGATTCTTATGTTTCGCAGTTCGGCAGGGATTTTCACGGCAAGACGATCTACTTTGGCAAGGGGCCGTGCGCCGATCTACGGGCGGATTTCATTGAAGAGCTCGGAGTGCAGGGCCTTCATATGCGAGTGCATGCAGGCGAGCAGCAGGCAGACGTTCAGCTGCGGCTGCTGGGACAGCATAACGTGGCCAATGCTCTCGCTGCGATCGCTGTGGGACTGGAGGCCGGCATTCCGCTCGAGAGTTGTGCGGCAGCACTGGCAACGCTGGAACCGGGCGATAAACGCGGCCAGACGCTCGTCCTGCATGAAGCAACCGTCATCAACGATTGCTATAACTCGAACCCGGAAGCGCTGAAGGCAATGATTCAGACGCTGATGTCGATGCCCGGCGAGCGCCATATTCTGGTTGCGGGAGAGATGCTCGAGCTTGGACGCGAGGCTGAGGCATTGCATAGAAGCTGTGGTGAAGCTGCTGCTGCGGCTGGGGTGGATATTGTGCTGGGAGTGCGCGGAAATTCTGCCTATATTGTCGAGGGCGCAAAGCAGGCCGGAGTCGAGGCGATGTTCGTTGAAACTCCGGAGCAGGCAGGCGCATGGCTCCGGCGAAATCTGCGCGAGCGGGATGTCGTGCTGTTGAAGGCTTCGCGGGGTGTGCGCCTGGAACACGCCCTGGATGAGTTGAGAAAGTAGATATGTCTTTGGTTTGAGGCCGGAGCACCCGGGTTCATGATGAGCTGGTCTCGCGACTTTTACGCCTTGGTGAATGAATACTTAAAAGATTTTGGAGAAAAGACGAAATAAATTGCAGCAGCACCAACCTGTAAGATAAACGAGAGACACCGCAAATTTGCCGGAGGAAGTGTTTGCTCTACTGGCTCCTGTATCAAAAACTTTTCCCCTACTTCAGACCATTCCGCATCTTCCGGTATCTGACGTTCCGTACTGCTTTTGCATCGCTCACGGCGATGCTGATTGCGCTCATTATCGGACCGTATGTGATCGAAAAGCTGCGCGAATTCCAGATTGGTCAGTACATCCGCGAAGAGGGTCCGAAAGATCACCAGAAAAAAGCCT
>JABDHA010000034.1:8527-41540 GCA_013285705.1 Acidobacteriota bacterium | reverse complement strand
GAAACGCGGCGGTAGTGGGATGCGGCCAGCGACTTCGACGTAGTCGTGCAGGGCCTGTTTGTAGTCGTGGCCGTAGCCGAAGAAGTACCAGTCCTGACGGTCGCCGGCGGAGCGCAGCTGGACCCACGGCCACGGGCTGTTTTCGCCCTGCGTGAAGTTGAAGTTGTCGGAGTCGAAGAGCGGGCGCGTCGAGTCATCGACTACGGTCCAGCCGTCGCGGGAGATAAGGCCCGGTTCGATGGGCTCTTTCGTTTTGCCGCCGAGTGCGCCGTCGAGGGTGCGGGTGGTTCCCTGCAGGTTGCCGGTGTCGGGGGTGCCGGGGTGCCAGGTGACTTGCTTGCCGTCGAGGGTGAAGGTGATGGTGAGGTTGTCGGCGTTGAATTTGTCTGTACCGGTGTAGGTGAGCTGGAGGGCGCTGGTCTGGATGGTCAGATGCTTGCCATTGCCGACCTGCTCATAAAGGTGCGTGAATTTGGGAACGGGCAAACGGCGATTGAGGAAGACGAAGGACGGGTGATCTTCAAATTTTCCGTCAGCAACCCATTCCATGCGGATGAGTTGTGGCGTGAGCACAGTGAAGCGCGCGTTACCTTGGGTGACTACGGCTTGCGGATTGGCTACGGGGTTGTAGGTGGCTTCTGGTGCTGCTGTCGTAGTGGGCTTGGGGGTTTCTGCAAAGGATGAAAAAGCGATGGCAGATGACAAAAGGCAAGCAAATACGCTTTGTTTCATGACTCTTCAGGATAAATTGTCTTGATGGCCTGGGACTAGACCAGATGTATTGCTTCCCACCCTTTTTCGTGCTGCTCGATGCAAGGCCTTGCTTCGCAAGGCAATCAGCGCATGAACTTTGTTCATGCGGGTCCTTCGACTCCGCTCAGGATGACAATTTTTGTGGCGCGAGGCTAGACATGCCGCATCCGTTACCATGAAGAGTTGAGGGACCGATGGATTTTCAGTTAGTGAGTGACTACAAGCCGCGCGGCGATCAGGGGCGTGCGATTGAAGAATTGGTGTCGGGTATTGGCGCGGGTGAGAAGCACCAGGTGCTGCTGGGCGTGACCGGCTCGGGCAAGACGTTCACGATGGCTAAGATCATCGAGGAGCTGAACCGGCCTGCGCTGATTCTGGCGCACAACAAGACGCTGGCGGCGCAGCTGTATCACGAGTTCAAGCAATTTTTCCCGTCGAATGCGGTGGAGTATTTTGTCTCGTATTACGACTACTACCAGCCGGAAGCCTATATTCCTTCGGGCGATCTCTACATCGAAAAAGAGGCGACGATCAACGAAGAGCTGGACAAGCTGCGGCTTTCGGCTACTCGATCGTTGTTTGAACGGCGCGATGCGATTATCGTCTCGTCTGTCTCTTGCATTTACGGCCTCGGCGATCCGGATGCGTATTACGGCATGTTGCTGCTGCTCGAAAAAGGGCAGAAGGTGCGACGCGAAGATATTACGCGCAAGCTGGTGGAGATTCTTTACGAGCGTAACGATGTGGATTTCCGGCGCGGGACGTTTCGCGTGCGCGGCGATGTGATCGAGGTCTTCCCTACTTACGATGAGAATGCATATCGCATCGAGTTGTTTGGCGATGAGGTGGAGTCTCTGGCGCAGATCGATCCTCTATTTGGAACGGTGAAGCAGAAGTTTGCGCGGCTGCCGATTTATCCGAAGAGCCATTATGTGGTGAAGCCGGAGAAACGGAATGGCGCGATTGCTTCGATCCTTGAAGAGCTGGAGTGGTGGGAAAAGGAGCTGGAATCGCAGGGGCGGCTGGTGGAGTCACAGCGCATTCATCAGCGCACGCGCTTCGACCTCGAGATGATCAAGTCGGTCGGGTACTGTCACGGGATTGAGAATTACTCGCGGCATTTCTCCGGACGGCTGCCGGGTGAGCCTCCGCCGACACTGCTCGATTATTTTCCGCGCGACTATATGCTTTTTATTGATGAATCGCATGCGACAGTGCCACAGCTGCATGGGATGTGGCATGGAGACCGCTCGCGTAAGCAGAACCTAGTGGACTATGGGTTCCGGCTGCCGTCGGCAATGGATAACCGTCCGCTGAAGTTCGACGAGTTTGAGGTTCGGACGAACCAGCTGGTGTATGTGTCGGCTACTCCGGGACCCTATGAGTTGACGAAGTCGGCGGGGGTTGTGGTTGAGCAGATTATTCGTCCTACTGGATTGATTGATCCCCAGGTCGAGATACGCCCGGTGCGCGGGCAGATTGACGATCTGCTAGCGGAGATTCGCGACCGCGCAGCGAAGAACGAGCGCGTGCTGGTAACGACGTTGACGAAACGCATGTCCGAAGATCTTGCCGGCTATTACACCGAGGTTGGCGTGCGCTGCCGTTACATGCATTCGGAGATTGAGACGCTGGAGCGCGTGCGGCTGCTCCGCGATCTGCGCAAGGGCGAGTATGACGTGCTGATCGGCATCAACCTGCTGCGCGAAGGGCTCGATCTGCCGGAGGTTTCGCTGGTAGCGATTCTGGATGCGGACAAAGAGGGATTTCTGCGCTCGGCTGGATCGCTGATTCAGACGATGGGACGAGCGGCGCGCCACGTAAGCGGGCGCGCGATTCTGTATGCCGATCGCATCACGGACTCGATGAAACAGGCGATGGATGAGACTTCGCGGCGTCGTGAGGTCCAGCATGCCTACAACGAGGAGCATGGCATTACGCCTACTTCGGTGATTCGCGCGTCGGATATGTCGCTCGCTCAGATACTCAAGGCCGACTATGCGGATTTGACGGAAGAATCGGATGAGATGCCGGAGTTCAAGTCGCAGCAGGAGCTGGATGTTTATATTGGCAAGCTGGAATCCGATATGCGCGAGGCGGCGAAGAAGTTTGAGTTTGAAAAGGCTGCCAAGCTGCGCGATACAGTGAAAGAATTGCGGACCAAGGAATTTTTATTCACCTAAGGCTTGTGAGAAAGCATGACAGATCCTTCACGCGGTACACCACAGAACGTTTCGAGAAACAGGTTTGAGTTCGATGAAGATGGCGAAACCGCCTATCTTGAATTTGATGTGGATGGGCATGGGTGGATGACGCTCTGGCATACGGAAGTGCCGCCTCCGCTGCGTGGACGCGGCATTGCCGGGACACTGGCGCAAACGGCGTTTGAATATGCGCGTGAAAACAATCTAAAGGTCGACGTGATTTGCCCGCTTGCTCAGGCTTATGTCGAGAAGCATCCCGAGTTTGAGGGGTTGATTGGGAAGTAGCCGGAGGTCGTGCTTTCCCACCCTATCGCAAACTGCGCGATAGGATGGGGCACCCTTTTCGCGCTAACTGATGCGAAAAGCAGATCCTTCCACTTCACTGCGTTCAGTGTCAGGATGACAGCATAGGCGATAGAGAGCTTGCGCTCTCTATCACTCGGGCTTTGGGCCGTTTTCCTGCGGCACTTCTTTTCCTTCGCCGGGAAATGGCCAGTCTTTGTTAAGCAGGATTTCGCGCTCGCGCTGTTCTTTGGGAACGTTGTTGATTTTCAGATTCTCGAAGAAGTGGACTCCGGTTTTTCCTGCGGTGACGATGTCGATGTCGCCGTCGCCGTCCATGTCTTCGGTAACGAATTGCGTGCCTGCTCCGGCTGTGCTGTTCACCGAGATGGCATAGCGCGTGAACTGCGCAGTCTTGCGGTCGATCTTGTAGTAGTAGACGACGATGGGATCGTAGGAGCCGGGATCGTTGCCATTGTGGCCGCGATAGCGTTTGCCTGTCAGCAGCTCCGGTTGGCCGTCGCCGTCGAGATCGACGAGCTTGAGGGCGTGCGCCTGCGAGAAAGATTCATCAATGGTGTGCTTGACCCAGCGACGGTTTGCTCCATTGACCTGCTGCTCAAGCCAGTAGAGGCCGTAGCTGTGGCCGTGGCCATAGATGATGTCCATCTTGCCGTCGTTGTTTACGTCATAACCGATGATGGGGAATCCTGCGTCGCCGAGGTCCCAGTCAGGGTGCCACTTCCACTGATCGTGATCGGCGTCGATGTTTTCGAGCCAGCCTGTGGGGGTGAGAATATCGGCCTTGCCGTCGCCGTTGACGTCGGCGACGCCGGTGCCGTGGCCGTCCTGTTCTTTGCCCATCACGTGATGGACTTTCGGCTGCGGGCCGGAGAAATCGACCCAGATGATGCCGGAGTGGTTATAGTGCGCGAGTACGATATCGGGCTTGCCATCGCCATTGATGTCAGCCATCCAGGTGCCCTCGGTGTCAAAGCTGTCGGTGATGAGATGGCGCTCCCACATAACGCCGGGCTTCTTTGGGTTTTCGTACCACCAGAGTCCGTTGCTGATCCATCCGGTCGTGACCACGTCGGGCGCGCCGTCGTGGTTCACATCGACGGTCCACTCGCCGCAGTCTGAGACAAACTCTTCATGGGTGCCGACGGTGCGGTACTGATGCTGCTTCCATTCGCCGCCCTGCGGACCGGGATTCTCGTACCAGTAGGCTCCGCTGAGGATGTCAGGACGACCGTCGCCGTTCATGTCGAGCGTTGTGACGCCTTCGGCGTGATCCGTACCGAGCCGATGAACGAAGAAAGTGGCCTGCGGAACGCCATTCGGGCCATTGCCGGGTGTGGTTTTTCGTTCTGTTTGCGCGTGCACGAAAGTGGCAAGACTGAGAAGTGCGATGATTCCAGCAAAATTCTTTTTCATAGGTCGTGGTTATTTCAATGGATACAGCTTCATATTGCGGAAGAATACTTCAGCACCCTCGGATTGAAAGAGAATCTTTCCACTCGATGGGAAGGCATCGGTTCCTTCATTCACCAGTTTGCCATTGACGTACTGTTTTACGTGGCCGTTCTGATTGACCAGTTCTAGGACGTTCCATTGACCGTGTGGTTTCTCTACTTCGTTCACGGGATCGCGATATCCCACGACATTCTTCCACGGTCCTTTGTTGAAGCGGTCGATCTTCACAGCGTTCCCATCGGGACCGGTCACGCGCTGACCGTCTTTTCCAGTCAGAGCTGCGCCGTCAGTCATCCAGAAGTCGCCGGTGCAGCCTTCGTTGATCTGAAACTCGACAGAGCGCGGCCACACTTTCTGCTCGCCTTGAATGTTGTAGAGAATGCCGCTGTCACGCGCCTGTCCTTCGCGCGGAGCAAAGGTTCCTTCACCCCACTTGAATTCGGCTTTGAGGTAGTAATTCTGATAGTCCTGTTTGGTGATGATGTAGCCCATCTCCTTGCCGGAGACGTGGACCATACCATGCTCTACCTGAAATACATGGTCGGGGTCGTTGTTCAAGCCCTTGCTTTGGATAAATGTGTCGAAGCCGCTCAGGTCAGAACCGTTGAACAAAACGGCGGCAGGGCCATGCGCTGGAATACCCTTCGTTGAAGCGAAGATTGCGCTTGCCGGTGCGATGCCGGCAAAGATTACCGTAGTTGCGAAGAGCTTCCAGAGGCTGTTGCTAATACCCACAATTCAAATCCTTTCAGGAAATGTTGAAGTAGACGAGAAAGTGTAACAATCGGACGCACTCCACCCAAAGATTGACCTTGTCATAGAAACCTGGGTGGATTGTGCACAGCCCTGATTGCCGCCCATGAAATGGAGTGCGACAATAGGAGTTCACCGAACATTCTCCAGGAAACGGTCCTGCTAATCAGCATTATGCCTGCATTTGGAAGCTTCGCTCTCCTGCTTGCTCTGGCCCTCAGCGGTTACAACCTCTTTGCGGGCGCGATTGCGCTACGCCAACTGGCAACTGGAGCGCGCGGGCGCGTGTCGCCGGAGCGGTTGGCGGAAACTGCCCGACGCGCCGGAATCGGCAGTTTTTTTGCTGTGACGTGCGCTGCGTTCGCGCTGGTATGGGCTGCGTTCACCAACGACTTTTCTGTTTCCTACATCCTGCATCATTCGAACCGGGCCCTTCCCGGGCCTTACAAGTTCGCAGCTTTGTGGTCAGGACAGGAAGGCTCATTGCTGCTGTGGGCGTGGCTGCTGGCGACGTATGGCCTTGTTTTGCGCTTACGTCACAAAGTGGATGTGAAGCTCACGGCGTATGCTTCGACGATTCTTGCCGGCATTCAGATTTTCTTTCTGCTGCTGCTGAACTTCGCGGCTCCCCCGTTCGCACTGGTTGCGGGGACGGTTCCACAAGACGGCTTCGGGTTGAATCCATTGCTGCAGTATCCGGAAATGGTGATTCACCCGCCGATGCTGTACCTCGGCTATGTGGGCTTCAGCGTTCCGTTTGCTTTCGCGCTGGGCGCATTGATGATGCGCTATCCGGGCGAGAAATGGATTCACATTACGCGCCGCTGGACGATGGTGACGTGGCTCTTTCTGACGTGCGGGATTTTTCTCGGCGCGCACTGGGCGTATTCGGTGCTGGGATGGGGCGGCTACTGGGGCTGGGACCCGGTGGAGAACGCATCGCTGATGCCGTGGCTGACGGGCACGGCGTTTCTGCACTCGGTGATGATGCAGGAAAAGCGCGGCATGATGAAGAGCTGGAATGTGTGGCTCATCTTCTCGACCTTTGCGCTTTCGATTCTGGGAACACTGCTTACGCGCTCGGGACTGGTGAGTTCGGTTCACGCGTTTGCTGAATCTGCGATCGGAACTTGGTTCTGGACGTTTCTAGTGATCGTGCTGGCGGTTTGCTTGTTTACGTATATCCTGCAGCGTGACCACTTGAAGAGCGAGCACAAGCTGGAGTCGCTGGTTTCGCGCGAGTCGAGCTTTCTGTTTAACAACCTTGTCCTGCTGGCTGCCTGCTTTACAGTCCTTTGGGGAACACTGTTTCCGGTGATCTCTGAATACGTGCAGGGCAACAAGGTCACGGTGGGTCCTCCTTTCTATAACCGTGTAGCCATACCGATTGGGTTGTTTCTGCTCTTCTTGACGGGCATTGGCCCGATCCTGGCGTGGCGCAGCACCTCATTCAAAAGCATTCGCAAGAACTTTATTCTGCCTGCGGTTTCCGCGGTGGTGACGGCGATTGTGCTGATGGCCTGCGGCGTTCGCCCATGGCAGGACTGGAGTGAAGGACAGGGCTCGCTTTATTCGCTGATGGCGTGGTCGCTGGGCGCGCTGGTAGTCACGGCAGTTGGCTCGGAGTTTCTGCGCGGCGCGGGCGTGATTTCACGGCATACAGGGCAGAATCTCTTTGCTTCGATGATTCAGCTGATGCGGCGCAATACGCGGCGCTATGGCGGATACATTGTTCACTTTGGCGTGGTGGTCATCTTTATCGGGCTTGCGGGTTCGGCGTTTAATCAGAGCACGGAGCAGGAGCTGAACTTCAAGCAGAGCATGAAGATGGGCCCGTACCGGCTTGTATGCCAGGATTACTCGCAGGATTCGAATCTGAACTACGACACCGAGTACGCGATTCTCGATGTTTACCGCGGCGACAAGAAGATTACGCAGCTTTCTCCGGAAAGACGCTTTTACCAGGCGAGCCAGACGACTTCGACGATTGTGGCGAACCACTCGACGCTGGCTTGGGACCTGTATGTGATCTATGCCGGGAAAGATCCGGACAACGGACAGCCGATCATCAAGGTCTTCCTGAATCCGCTGGTGGCGTGGGTCTGGATTGGCGTATTGATTGTGATTCTGGGCACATTTGTCGCGCTCACTCCGAATATGACGGCGGCGTTTGCTGCCAGCCGCACTCGCGTGCCCGTGAGCGAGGCTCCTGCGATGGCTATGGGTAAAGGTGGAGATTGATGCGTCGGCTGTTTCGTTCTTCCGGGCTGCGTCTTTTACAACTGGGGCTGGTGGGTTTGCTGGCTATCTTCACGATGGGGTCGGCGGACAATGCTGTTCGCTACAACGATCTTGGCCACAAGATGATGTGCGTGTGCGGCTGCGGCCAGATTCTGATTGAGTGCAATCATCTGGGCTGTCAGTATTCCGAAGCCGAGCTAACCGAGTTGCGGATGGCACTGCACCAGGGCAAGAGCGATA
Organism: Acidobacteriota bacterium; assembly: GCA_013285705.1. Classification (GTDB taxonomy): domain Bacteria; phylum Acidobacteriota; class Terriglobia; order Terriglobales; family Acidobacteriaceae; genus Alloacidobacterium. Next base: position 33,591 of record JABDHA010000034.1, on the reverse strand, counting down.
CCGAGATCCTTGAGCTGTTCCAGGCGAAGTATGGTCCGACGGTGCTGGCTGCTCCGATGCTTACGAAATTCAACCTGGCGGCCTGGTTTGTGCCTCCGGTGGTGTTGCTGATCGGCATTGCGGCCACGATTGCGCTGGTGCGCAAGTGGAGGCTGCGGACGGTTGCGATGCCGGTTGTTCCGACGACTACTACATTTCAAACAGCGCGGGATCGCATTCGCAGGGAGACGGAACTATGACAATGATCGCCTGCGGGCTGCTGTTGATCGGCATTTTTGTTTATGTCTTCTATCCTGAGCGCAATGTAGAGGCGCAGGTGCAGAAGACGCGGCTCGATTTTCTGCGCGAGCGCAAAGAGATGCTTTACGACAACCTGCGCGATTTGAATTTTGAATATCGCGCGGGCAAGTATCCGGAAGAAGATTACGCGGCACAGCGCGCAGCCATGGAAAACGAGGCGGCTGAGGTGCTGGCTGAGATGGATCTGTTGGAGCGGGGCGTGGGGGCTGTCTGAAGTTGATCTTCCCACGTCTCTGCGAGACATGGGGCACCCTGGTTTGCGGCAACCGATGCAGGAAACAGATCCTTCGTTACACTCAGGATGACAAGATTGGAAGCTATTGGATGACATTTACTTCACGATTGCGTTTTAGCGCTGTGGCGCTGCTTGCTTTTGCCGCTCCCCTTTCGGTGCTCGCGGCTACTGTAACCGGAACGGTTACCAATAAGACGGTCAACAAGCCTGCCGGCGGCGACGACGTGGTGCTGATCGCCTTTGGGCAGGGCATGCAGGAGGCGGGACGCACCAAGACCGACGCCAAGGGCCACTACTCGATCGAGGTGCCGGACAATGGCATGCACCTGATCCGCGTCGACCACCAGAAGGCGGCGTATTTCCAGCCGCTGCGGCCGGGATCGACCAGCGCCGACGTGGACGTATATGACGTGCTGCCTAAGGTAGAAGGCGTGAGCACGGAGGCCGACGTGATGCGGATCGAGACCGATCCGCAGGGTCTGCACGTGATCGAGAATTACTTCGTCAAGAACGATTCCAATCCGCCGAAGACACAGTTCAGTCCACGGGCTTACGAGATCTACCTGCCGCCGGATGCGCGTATCGATGGCTCGGCGGCGATGGGGCCGGGCGGGATGCCGGTTTCATCTTCGCCGGTGCCGACGGGCGAAAAAGGTTACTACTCGTTTGTCTTCCCGGTGCGCCCGGGTGAGACACGGTTTCAGATCAGTTTTCACCTCCCTTATAACGGCAGCTTCAGCTTCACGCCCAAGGTCTCCATGCCGACGCAGAATCTCGCCGTCATGCTGCCGAAGAGCATGAAGTTTACGAGCGGCGGATCGGTTTCTTTCCAGTCGATCAACGACGATGTTAATGCGCAGACCTTCCTGGCGCGCAATGTCCTGCCATCGCAGCCGATGGCGTTCAGCGTCTCCGGCAGCGGCTCGATGCCGCGCGAGACGCAGGCGCAGGGTCCGAATGAACCGGGCGCCGCTGGCGGGCCTGAGGCTGGACAGGCTGGGCCTGAGCAGAGTAGCGCTGGACAAGGCAATTCGGCGGCGAACGATACCCGTCCGGGCGGTGGGTTGGGAAATCCCATCGACACGCCTGATCCTTTGAACAAGTACAAGTGGTGGATCCTGAGCGGGCTGGCTCTGGTGCTGGCGATTGCAGCGGCGTTTCTACTGCGGGCCAAGCCGGGAGCTTCGCCTGCTGTAGCTTCCGGTCCGGTTGCCGGCGGGGTTTCGCCGGTGGCTCCGCTTCCCTCTTCCAACGGTCGCGGCGATCTGCTGGCGGCTCTTAAAGAGGAGCTGTTTGCGCTCGAAACCGAGCGGCTGGAAGGCAAGCTGAGTGAACAGGAATATGCCGAGCAGAAGGCTGCGCTGGAGATGGTTTTGCGCCGAGCCCTGTCCCGGCAGACGGTTTTAAGCTGAGCCCTCCCCCTGGGGTGTTTTTTGATAAATTCCTGCAAAGACAGGGAGTTGGCTGCATTTTAAGGTTTTGTCAGCTGCCTCTCTGTTCTTCCTAATAAGAAAGCCCGCCGTGGATTTCTCCCCGGCGGGCTTTTCTGTGTCCTGTTTCTATTTTAGCAGTTTCGGGGAAATGATCTGCCAGAAGACAGCCCGAAAATACGCTTTAGAATGAGCGAGTTGCTAAATAAATTTCATGGAAGGGATTGACAATGGTTTAAGGCTTTTCTGGATTTTCCCTGACGATCCGCGCAGTCACCTGATTAAAGTCTTCGCGTTTGCGCACAGGTGCGGTTTTAGACGGCTTCTTTGAGGGCTTCTTCGTTTCGCGCTTGCCTTTATCTTTGTTTCCCATGCACTCAGTTTACCGCCGTACTCAGGACTATGGAAATACCAAAATTTCGGCTATTTGACGCTGAAGTTTGCGCCTACGACGATGCCGTCTCCAGTGGTGACGAGTTGCATCTCTGGCGCAGCCAGGGACTCTCCATTTGCCCGCTTCAGAGCGAATTTTGTCAGCGATTTCTGACACAAGGCCGAATTTCCCTGACCCGTTTGATCGATGAGAATGGGTGTGCTCGATCCTCGATCGGAGCAGAAGGCAATGTGCACCTGGCCATGGAAATTACTGGGGACCACGATCTCGGGATCGGAGGCACAAGCGGCTCCAGCGGCGACAAGAAGAGGGATGGACAGGAGCAGCAGCCTGTACCTGGGCTTAGTGATCATCTGAAGGCCGGAAATTCATTTCTTGTTTGAGGGTGTGTATAGCTTACTGTTTGTGGCGTAGCAGAGCAAAGAAATTCAGGACAGTGTTTGTTGTCGTGAGGGGAAAAAGTCCGAAACCATCCCTCGACGGCTAAAGCCGCGCTGATTTTGTGCGTGCCTCTTCAAAGATCGAAGACAAACGTTGCCGGCCGGAGTTGCGATAGAAAAAGCAGCGCAATAACTGTTGACTTAGGCGATGGTCTGCCAGAATATCGAAGCATTTGTCGACGATGTTGCAGTTACAAGATAGGAAAGGACAATTCTTGTGAAGCCACTGGCGCAGCGGCAGTCTCTCGTTTCTCTTAAAGCTGTACTCTCGATGCTTCTCTTATCCATCCTCACTTTCACCGCTCCGGCTCTGGCATTCGCATCCGGGTTCACCATTCCGCAGGATGTTGCTCTGCGTCTTCGCCTGGACGATACCTTAACGAGTGTCGATTCGCAGGTAGGCGACCCTTTCAGTGCCACAGTACTGACACAAGGCGAGTATCAAGGGGCGCGTGTTTATGGCCATATCGTGTCGATTGATATGTCCGGACGGCTCACGGGCCACACGGAGATGGTATTAGGATTCGATCGACTGATCATGCCCGACGGGCGTACGGCCCGCATCCATGCGGAGATTATCAAGCTCTATCACCCACCATCGCGCGAGTCGGTCGACGTGGAAGGCGCCATTCTTTCCGGCGGGCGTGGAAGATCGGCGCTGTTGAGCTCCGGATTCGGCGCAGGGGCGGGAGCGCTGCTGGGAGCTGTTTTCGGAGGCGGTGAAGGGGCGGCAATCGGCACGATCACCGGTGGTGCGGCAGGATTGGGTACGACTGCTTTTCGTGGGCGGCAGAAGATCACCCTTCCAAGCGGCCTGGAGCTGATGATCCAGATTACCTAGCGCAGTTTGATAGAGACAAAGAACGACTTTGGGGGAGATTGCTGGCTGTCCTTCGCTCCGCTCAGGATGACGGATTTCAGAGAAAGGCAGCCTCGTCAGAAACCGAAGAATTTTTCGCGGAGCGCGTCTTCGTAGTCGCTCTTTGCTTCTTTGGCTTTGTCGCGGGCTTCTTCTTCCTGAAAGTGAGCGGCTTCCCACTTGTCGACTTCGGCGACGGTGTGATCTCCGGAGGCCAGCGTCTCTTCGTTGCGGATGGCGGCGATCCATGCTTCTACGGCTACCTTGTAGTTGGCTTGTAACTGGTCGAGCTCTTGCGTGTCTGTGGTCATTCCTTGCTCCTTGCGAGAGGCTTAGCTTAATTCGCAAATGTGAATAGAAGATTGCAGGGTGACAAATCGTTCAGGGGTTTTCGGGGAGGGATCGTGCTTTCCCACCTTAGGCGCGAAACGCGCGCGCCGAAGATGGGGCACCCCTTTTCGTGCTTCTGCTGAGGGAAAGCGGATCCTTCGTTTCGCTCAGGATGACAATTGTTATTTTCGGGGAGGGATCGTGCTTTCCCACCTTAGGCGCGAAATGCGCGCGCCGAAGATGGGGCACCCTTTTTTCGTGCTTCTGCTGAGGGAAAAGCAGATCCTTCCCCTTCGTTTTACTCAGGGTCAGGATGACAACTTTGGGAGGATTGGGCTTTTGTTGGGGCTGACGCGCTGACCTACTGCTATTCTCGCATTCACGCTGAGGTTATTTCGTGCCGGGCACGCAGTGTGCACGATCTTCTCTGATGCCACATCCGGCTACGCCCCACTTTCCGGCGTAGAAGTGGCGCGTACCATCGCCCTTTTCTCTGGCCGGTTGGGCATCAATCGAATACCCATTCTTGTCGTGGCAGTTGATCCAGAAGAAGTAGCCGTCCTCCTTGACGGAGTTTGCGGCAAGATAGCGCCAGTCGGTCTCTCTCAGTGGCGGGCCGGAATAATGCTGTCTCAGGGCCTGCCCATCGCAGATACGGGCGGGACCGTCAGCTTCGGCGATTGTCTGTTCCACGGCATGGTTCAATGACTGGATTCTCTCTGCGGCCAGCCGATCGTTGCGGGCTATCCTGAAGGCAACGAGTGGGGGCGTCAAGGCGACCGTGACCGGACCCAATATAACCCCGCAGAGGAATAAGAGCCAGATGGCCTGTCGGCGCTTTTCAATCCATACCGGCCAACTGCGCAGGATGAGACCCGCGAGAAGCGACACAACCGAGACCAGGACGACACTCAGCATGGCCTCGCCCACTACCAGTGGCACATAGGATGCCTCGATCCCGTCAGTGGGCCACCAGATCCAGAAGCCGCAGCAAATTCCGACAAAGCTGCCGACGATAGAGGCGATCATAAATTGCAGCCAGCCTTCGTCGGACAAGGTTGTGGAAAGGGCGGTCCCGAGTGCGACCAATGCTAAGGGAAACCACCAAGAGGGGGGATCAAGATTGGGCTGCATGATTACAGGCCACCAGCACAATGCTGAACCCGTCGCGGTCAGGACGACCAGAAGCGTGTTTCTGCTCATGAATGTGCCCATGCGCAAGATAGCAGACGCCTGCTTGCATCGCCTGCACCAAATTACAAAATGAAGGAGCCTAATTTGTGCTTTTGCCAGGAAAAGCGGATTTCAGGGAGGGATCGTGCTTTCCCACCTTAGGCGCGAAACGCGCGCGCCGAAGATGGGGCACCCCTTTTCGTGCTCCTGCTTAGGAAAACAGATCCTTCGGCAAGCTCAGGATGACATCTTTGGGGAAAACTGGGCTTTTGTGTCCGGATGACGAGTTCCACGAAATCGATGAACCCGGAAGACTAAACTTTATCGATGGATGGAGGATGGCTCGTGAAGTCAAGTCGCGTGACGATGGGGGTGGTTTTTGCCGCGTTTTTTGGCCTCGGCGGCGCGGTTGCCGGGGCACAGGTGGAGACGATTGTGGCCGTCCGGCATGGGGAGAAACCTCCGACGGGGCTGGGGCAGCTGACGTGCAAGGGCCTGAACCGGGCCCTCGCGCTGCCAAAGGTGCTGGCCCGCTATGGCAAGCCGGACCTAATCTATGCGCCGAATCCAGCGGAGCAGGTGAGCGACCACAGCAATACGATGTATTCCTATGTTCGTCCGCTGATTACGATTGAGCCGACGGCGATTCAACTGGGGATGCCGGTGAATGCGCAGATTGGGTTAACGGATATTGCGGGGTTGCAAAAAGAGTTGACCCAGCCAGCCAATGCGCATGCGCTGATCTTTGTTGCGTGGGAGCATGCGAAGCTCAACCAGTTCGCAAAGGAGATGGTGAAGAGCTATGGGAAGGATCCGTCGGTTGTTCCGGCTTGGCCGAATGACGATTACGACCGGATTTATATCTTTAAGATCACGCAAACGCGCGGGAAACCGGAATTGACTTTTACGGTGGATCACGAGCATCTGGATGGTTCGTTGAGCGATCACTGTCCGCAGTAGGTTGCGGTTTCCTTTCGTCATTTTGCTCAGAATGACGATTTTATTTCGGGAAAGGATCGTGCTTTCCCACCTTAGGCGCGAAATGCGCGCGCCGAAGATGGGACACCCCTTTTCGTGCTTCTCCCAGAGAAAAGCAGGTCCTTCGCTTCGCTCAGGATGACAACTTTTAGGGAAAACTTAGTGTCAGGGCTAAAGCCCTGACCTACCTTACTATTTGAGGCGCCGAAGGCGCGTGTGCCTGGACGGCCAGTCCCGCATTACAATCGAGTTTTCGGATCAATCATGGCGTATCAGGTTTTAGCGAGGAAGTACCGTCCGCAACGGTTTGGGGACGTAGTGGGCCAGGAGCATGTGACGCGCACGCTGCTCAATGCTTTGGAGCAGGGGCGGATTGCGCATGGATATATCTTTAGCGGGCATCGCGGCATTGGAAAGACGACCATTGCACGCATTCTGGCGATGGCGCTGAATTGCCGGACGGAGATCGGGTCAGCCGAGCGGCCGACGCCGGAGCCGTGCGGGGTGTGCGATTCGTGCACGGAGATTCGTGCGGGCAATGCGGTGGACGTGATCGAGATTGACGCGGCCACCAACCGCGGCATCGATGAGATTCGCGAGCTTCGGGATGCGGCGCGGTACCGTCCGGCGCGGGACCGGTACAAGATCTACATTCTGGACGAGGCGCACCAGATTACGGATGCTGCCTTCAATGCTCTGCTGAAGACATTGGAGGAGCCACCGGATCACGTCGTTTTTATGATGGCGACGACGCAGCCGGAGGACTTTCCGCAGACGATCCGGTCGCGGTGCCAGCACTTCAGCTTTCACGCGGTGAAGTTCGACGACATCCTGGGGCAATTGAAGACGATTGCCGGGCAGGAAAACATCACGGCCGCCGATGCGGCTCTGGCGCTGCTGGCCGAGGCTGGCGATGGGTCGATGAGAGATGCGCTGTCGATCATGGACCAGGCGATTGCGTCGGCTCCGATGGTGGACGGCAAGGCGAAGCTGGATGCGGAGCAGATTCGCGAGCTGATGGGGACGGTGCCGAACACTGTCTTTGAGCGGCTGATGGAGGCGATCAGCGAAAACCAGACGGCGGCGGTGATCGAGGAGATCAATACGCTGCTGAATGCGGGGAACAGTCCGGCGGCGCTGGCGCGGCAGTTTGTCCGCTACCTGCGGAATGTGCTGATGGCGCGGATTGCAGGTGAGAGTACGGAACTGCTGCAGGTTTCGGCGGATGAGCGGGCGCGCGCGGCGCGGTCGGCGGTGCTGTTCTCAGAAGAAGACCTGACGCGGTTTCTGCAGGTAATGCTGCGGACCTTCGATGAGTTGAATTACCGGCAGGAGCAGCGTTTTCATCTGGAGCTTGGGCTGGTGAAGCTGGTGCATCTGCAGCGGCTGATTCCGGTAGAGGAGTTGCTGAGCCAGTTGCCGAGTGGCGGCAAGTCGGGGCTGGGGGGTGGCGCTTTGCCGAAAACGGCTTTGCCTGCGGGGAAGGCTCCGGCTGTCCGAGCTTCCGAGCCGGTAAGGGCGGCTGAGACGGCTCGTCCCGGCGAACCAGCGCGTGCTCCTGAAGCGCCGAAGCCTGCGTTCTCTCCGTTTGAGGCGGATCGGAACCGGAAGATTACGGGTGAGGCGACGGCGGGGGTGATCGAGGCACCTGCGGTGCCAGTGGTCGAAGCGGCGCGGCCGGTGGTCGAAGCATCTGCAGCGCTGCGCGTCGAGATGACGGCTCCCGAGCCGGTTGCGGCTCCACGTGCGCTGACTCCGCTGGAAATGACGGCGCGAGCGGTGGAGACGGTAGGGGCGAAGGCTCCGGTGGTTGGAGTGGCCGAGGCAGTGGAAACGACGAATGGCGCGCTGGCGCTGGCTACGGAGCCGGTCTTTGACGTTCGAGAAGCAAGCGAACTTGAAGAAGCAAGTGGTGAGGCGGTCGCGGAGGCTGTGCCGCAGGCAGGGACTGAGCTCGATGCGATTCGCGAGACAGTATGCACGGCACTGAATGACCAGGGGCACAATACGGCTGCGGTGCTGCTGGATGCAGGCAAATGGACGCTCGAAGGCGATACGATTCGCGTCGAGGTTGGTATCAAGAAGATGATGCTGAGCCTGACGATGAATATCGAAGCGGAAAAAATTGCGAAGAATGCCTTGCGCGCGGCGGCCGCATCCCAGAAACTAGTCGTCGTTCCGGGAGAAGGCGCGGCCGCAAGCTCCAATGCCAAGCCGCGCACCGCGGCGAGCGGGTCGGTGCAGGCTGCGGCGCTTGAAAACCCGCTGGTGAAGCAGGCGATGGACTTGTTCAGCGCAGAGGTGCGGAGCGTGCTGGATTTGCGGGATAAGAAGTGATGACTGGCCCGAGCGGACCAATGGTATCGCTTTCCCACCTTGACGCCTAGCACCTAGGCGCGAAGATGGGCATTTGATTCGCAGTCTCCCGACCTTTCGCATAATGCGCGAAAGGATGGGGCACCCGGAGTTGTAGCGGCTGCAGGTTCTTTTGCTGCGCGCTTCGCGCTCTGCTCAGAATGACAACGATTTGAGGATTGAAGAAAATGATGAATCCGTTAAAGATGCAGGAGATGTTGGCTCAGGCAAAGCAGATGCAGGAGCAGATGCAGGAAAAGCTGGGCCAGACGATCGTCGAGGCTTCGTCGGGTGGCGGCGCGGTCACGGTGAAGATGAATGGGCAGAAGCAGGTGCTGAAGGTGACGATTGATCCGAGCGCGGTGGCGAGCCTCAGCGGAAACACAGCGGATGTGGAGATGCTGGAGGATTTGATTGCCGCGGCCTTCAACGAAGCGGGACGGCGCGCGGAGGAGGTCATCAAGTCGAGCGCTTCAGCGATGCTGGGCGGGCTGAATCTGCCACCGGGGTTGTTTTAAGGGTACGGCGCGCTCACTTCTCCTGTGAAGGCCGGCGGCGTGTTGCGGTTCGCGAAAAAACTTTACCGCAGAGGACGCAAGGGTGCGCTGAGGTTCGCCAAGGAAAGCATCTTCACCACAGAGAGCACAGAGGACACGGAGAAACGCAATGCAGCCTGATCAGGTGACGCGTAGAGGTTTTCTGAAGCAGGCGGGTTGGGCGGGAGCGGGATTGGCGTTGGCTGCTCGGCCGCGACCGTTTGCGTTTTCAGCGAATGCGCAGAATGCACAGGCACCTGCATCCGCAGCTCCTGCTTCCGCACCTCCTGGGCCGGACAGATTGCAGATGCTTCGCACCGCCGGAGCGACGACGCCGATCAAGGTGACCAGGCTTCGGGATACGCTGTTTCTGCTGCAGGGCGTGGGCGGCAACATGGTGGCGCAAATCGGTCCGGATGGGAAGCTGCTGATCGATTCGAGCGCGGCTACGGCCTCGTCACGACTCCGGGATACGCTGAGCAAGCTCGATCCGCATCCCCTGAAGCTGCTTATCAATACGCACTGGCACTTCGATCATACAGACGGCAATGCGGCGCTGCATAACGATATGGGCGCGTTCATTATCGCGCATGAGAATACGCGCAAGCGGCTTTCCACTCCGCAGGAAGTCCAGTTCTATCATCTGAAGCTGCAAGCGTCGCCTACCAGTTCCCTGCCGCAAGAAACGTTCACGGAAAACGAAAAGCTCTTTGTCAATAACGACGAGATCGATCTGGGATACATGCCGGAGGCGCACACGGATACCGACATCTATATCTATTTTGTGAATGGAAATGTGCTTCACGCCGGGGATATTTTCTTCAACGACTTTTATCCCTTCATTGATGGCGGAACGGGCGGAACGATTAATGGCATGATTCGCGCGGCAGATACCTGTCTGGCTTTGGCGGACGATAAAACCAAGATTGTACCCGGGCATGGTCCGCTGGGCGATAAAGACGCGCTGCAGAAATACCGCGATATGCTTGCGACGATTGCGACCCGCGTAGAGAAGCTGAAGTCGGGCGGTCAGACTCTGGAGCAGGCGATTGCGGCCAAGCCTACGGCGGATTTCGACGCTGCGTGGGGCAAAGGATCGTTGACGCCGGACCAGTTTGTGACGCTGGTATATAGCACGCTGTAAATTTTGTAGTTTTCTTCTGTTGACTCTCCTGTTACGGGAGGCCTTAGAACTGACCTGTGTTCAAGATCGGCGAGTTTTCCGCCCTTACGCATATTTCGGTCAAGACGCTTCGCTACTATGACGAGACTGGACTGTTGTGTCCAGCCCATGTCGATCGCTGGACGGGGTATCGCTACTACTCGGCTCAGCAATTACCGCGGCTGCACAGGATTCTCGCGCTGAAAGACCTGGGATTCTCACTGGAGCAGATCGGCAAGGCCCTGCATGGGAACATTACGTTGCAGGAGTTGCGCGGCATGGTAACGCTGCGGCGGGCGGAGCAGGAAAACCGCGTGCGCGAAGAGCAGGAACGGCTCGCACGATTGGAGACACTGATCAAATTCATGGAACAGGAGTCTACGATGAGCGTGGATGTTGTGATTAAAGAAGTGGAACCGCAATGGGTCGTGTCGGTTCGGGAGACAATTGCGAACTATCCGGCAGTTGGGGCACTTTACCCGAAGGTGATCGAACAGGTTGGCAATCCTGGCGACCTGGGTTTGCCCATAGCCATATGGCATGACATGGAGCACAAAGAGCGGGACGTGGATGGAGAAGCGGGATTTCTGTTGAAACAGCCGTTGGCCGCGCACGGCACGACCAACATGTATGAGATGGGCGGCGCGACCGTAGCCAGCTATATGCACCATGGCGCCTTCAACCGGTTGACTGAGGCATACCAGAATGTTCTGCGGTGGGTGGAAGACAACCACTATCGCATTGCAGGGCCATTTCGCGAGCTCTATCACTATTGCGCGACGCCGGTGCGGCAGGATGATGAGTCGTATGTGACGGAGATTCAGGTGCCGGTGGAGAAGGTGGCGGCGTAGTTGATTTGAGAGTGCGGAGACCGCGGCAGAACGATTTAAGATTCGCGATCTCCCACCCTATCCCGCCCCATTACGCGAAAACCGCGCGCAATGGGGACCCCGGTTTCGCAAAATGCGCGAAGGATGGGGCGCCCATTTTTGTGCACAGGTGAAAAACTGGGCTCATTCGTGACGCAGTGCGTTCATGGGCTCGATGCTGGCGGCCCGCGCACCCGGAACCAGGCACGCCATCACCGTGCCGACAAGCAGCAGCAAAGGAACCAGTGTATACGTCACCGGATCGATAGCCGGTACCTGATAAAGAAATCCCGCCAGCAATCTCGTCATCACCACGGCCGCTGCCAGACCAATCGCGAGCCCGGCTGCGAGCAGCGTCAACCCTTCTCGCAGTACCAATACGGCAATGCCACGCCGTGTCGCGCCCAGCGCCATCCGTATGCCAATCTCGCCTGTCCTCTGTCGCACGGAAAAAGCCACCAGACCGTAAACACCAATCACTGCCAGCAACATGGCAACTGCGGAAAACACGGTCAGCAAAGTTGTCTGGAAGCGCCGTCTCGCCGTCGCCTCCGATTCCACGTCGCTCATGGCGCGCACATCCGCAAGCGCTAGATTTGGATCAAGACTCCGCATGGCCGTCCGCATCTCCTTCACCACTGTGTCCGCAGGAAGCACTGACCGCACCGTGAAGTCCGCTCCAATCGTCGGCGCGGCGTCCACGTCTCCCTGCCAGAAGGAAAGATACATCTGCGGCACAGCAGCTGCTTCACGGCTCATTGTGCGCACATCGCCAACCACCCCTGTCACCACAGCCCACTTGTTTTCCGACCCTCTGCGAAGACGATGTCCAACCGCATCGATGGTTCCAAAATACTTTCGCGCTAACGCCTCATTCACAACCACTGCCAAGGGATGGTCCGCGTCATCCCTGTCAGTGAAGCCGTGGCCCCGAAGCAGAGGAATCCCGATGGCCGAGAAATACTCTGATGTCACCAGCCGCAATTCCACCGTCTGGCTTTTCTCGTTGGGATAACCCTCCGCTTCGAACGGCGTGAGGGTTTCCCAATGGCTCAGAGGCAGCACATTGACGACTCCTGCTGCCTGCACTCCTGGAATGTGTTTGAATCGGTTCAATGCGTCATCAAGAAACAACCTGCGCTTTGCGGCCGTGTTGAAAAGCGGATTCTCTGGCATCTGCGCAATCTGCGGACTGAACACGATACTTGCAGTCACCGTGGAAGGCGAGAAGCCCACCGGTGCAGCCAGTACCTTTGCATAACTGCGCAACAGCAATCCTGAGCCCGTTAGCAGAACCACCACCAACGCTACCTGCGCAATGGCGAGCCCTCTTCTTACCCGCCGTCCATCACCTACTACACCGCGCAGCCCGCTGCTCTGCAGAAATTCGGCAAGATTGATTCGAGTCGCGGCAAACGACGGCAGAACACCAAACAACAAACTGGTAAGCACCGTTACGCCAGCAAGAAAGCCAAGCACCCGCAGATCGAGCGTTGCCTCCGTCATCCGCGGAATATCTCCTGGATTCAGCCGCAGCAGTGCATGGAGAAAGACCCACGCCAGAGCCGCGCCCGCGCAGCCCGACGCCGCGCTCAGCATCAACGATTCCGTCAGCATCTGGCGCAACAGCCGTTGCCGGCTTGCCCCTAGCGTTGCTCGCACTCCCAACTCATGGGTACGACTGGCCGCTCTTGCCAGGAGCAAATTCGCTGCATTCCCGCACGCAATCATCAGCACCAGCCCTACCGCGCCCAGCAGCAACCACATAAGCGGACGCGTGGGACCCAGCGCTGATTCCTGAAGAGACTTCACATACGCTCCCCAGCCGCGATCCTCAGTTGCATGCAGCGGGTTCAACCTCGACATGATCGTGCTCATCTCGGCTTGCGCTTCACGAATGGTGACTCCAGGCTGCAAGCGACCGACTACGTATCCCCATGCGCCGTCACGCTGCGCCTTTTGCTGCGGCGTCAGCGCCAACGGGATCCATAGATCGGTCCGCTCAATGTGACCGTTGGCAGCGGTCATATCGCTCCGGTGTGGATATGCGAAAGCTTGGGGCATGACTCCTATAACGCGATAACCCGCCCCGTCTAGCAGCACGGTTTTGCCCAGAACGTCGCTCGCTCCGGCAAACGAGTTTTGCCATAACGAGTAGCTGATCACTGCTATTCGCTCTTTGCCCTGTTCTTGATCTGCGGTGTCGACAATTCGCCCAAACAGCGGCTTCACCTCGAGCGTTCCGAAGAAATCGGCATCGACCTTTGCGACACCAACTCGCTGCGTTTGTTCGTCAACAGCGAGGCTGTACATCGCCTGCTCAAAGAGCGTCATCGCCGTGTAGGAACGGCATTGTTTCTTCAGATCAAAAAAATCCGCTTTCGTCGGAGGGATGATGTCGGGAGGCAGATGATATTGAGGGTTCGGAGTGAACAGGTATACCAGTCGCTCAGGATCTCCATAAGGCAGCGAACGCAGGAGCACGGCATTGACCAGACTGAAAATTGCCGTACACGCGCCGATTCCGAGGGCAAGGGTCAGCACCGTGAGCATGGTGAACGATCGGTGTTTCGCGAACATGCGCAGACCGTAACGGATGTCGTGGCCCAGGTCTTCAAGCCATGCTGTGCCTCGCGCCTCATGACAGCTCTCCGTTACTTCAGCCATGCTGCCAAAGCTTTCCAGGGCCGCAGACCGGGCTTCTTCCAGAGGCATACCCCGCGCGATGTTGTCTGCGATCGCTTGCTCCAGATGGAATTCCAGTTCCTCGCTCAGCGCGGCGTTGCTCGCATCTCTCGTGAAGAGCGACCGCATCCGTATCAACAGACTCTGAGCTCTACGCATCCTGCCCCCTTAACCCATCGCTTTCAATGAGTCTTTCTCCTGTCAATGACTGACAGGAAGGATACAGCGTTGTAAGAGCAGGCGCAAGACAGGGCTATTCTCGGTCAGATGACGGCTTCGGTGCGTGGCAAAGCGGGGCGAGACCTGCTACAACAGCGGAGAGGCTTACGTTTTTGTCACGATTTGCGGAACCGATGGCGCGGCTGATTGAGGAGCTGCGCAAACTTCCTGGGATTGGATCGAAGAATGCGCAGCGGCTGGCGTTTCATATTCTGCGCTCAAGCGGCGAGGATGCGGAGGCGCTGGCCGATGCGATTCACAATCTGAAGGCCAAGCTGCAGCTCTGCTCTGTCTGCAACAACATTACGGATGTCGATCCATGCGTTTATTGCTCCAGCCCGACTCGCAATCAGCGGCTGGTGTGCGTGGTCGAGGAGCCAACGAACATTGGCACCATTGAGAAGACGCGCAGCTACAACGGCGTCTTCCATGTGCTGCATGGGACGCTTTCGCCGTTGCATGGGGTGGGGCCGGAGCATCTGCGGACGGGTAATCTGCTGGCGCGGGTCTCGCGCGGCGATGTGGATGAGGTGATTCTGGCGACCTCGCCGACGGTGGAAGGCGAGGCTACGGCCGGGTATCTGGCGGAGATGCTGAAACCGGCGCAGGTACGGGTGACGCGGATTGCCACGGGGGTTCCTGCGGGCAGCGATATTGAATATGCCGATGAGGTGACGATGACGCGGGCGCTTGAGGGTCGGCGGGAGATGTGATTTTGTGCTCTCCCACCCTTTCGCAAAATGCGCGAAAGGATGGGGCACCCGGCTTTTGAGGGCAGTTTAAGCGGCACAGGGTTCAGTGTTGCGGCAGCGTGAAGAAAAAGCAGATCCTTCGCTGCGCTCAGGATGACAGCTTTTAGTGGTGGAGTGCGTTCTACGCTGCCATCTGTGCCCTGTTTTGTCCTGTTTTCAGCTGCGCAGTTTGGCCAGCAGGTCTTGCGGGTGGACGGGTTTGGCGAGGATTTCGAACTCGTGGCCCTGGTTGCGTGCGCGGTCGAGCAGGTCGGCGGTGGCGGCCTGTCCGGAAAAGAGCAGGATTTTGCAGGACGGGAGCAGACTGCGGATCTTGATGGCAGCGTCGATCCCGTTCAGGTCGGTCATGATGACGTCGCTGATGAGCATGTCGGGTTTGAGGGTCTTGGCGGCTTCCACCGCTTTCTCGCCGCTATAAACGGCCGTGGCTTCGAATCCGCTCTGATTCAGAATGATGGCAAGGGTGTCGGCGATGACTCGTTCGTCATCTGCCACTAAAACTTTCGGCTTCGCCTGATTGTTGTCGTGCATTCTTAGACTCTCTTTATCTCCAGTGAGGTAAAACGCTTGCAGGGGGAACCTGCGACTGCACAAAAGTTGCCGCCAACGGCAGGCAGATATCAATCGCTCCGAAAAACTACTACTAGGATGATACGCTGTGTGCAGGAGGATGCTTCATCTTCCTGCAATCCTATCTACTTAGACTAGACGCGAGAACGGGCGCGTCGTTCCGGAAGGCTTGACGGGTCCGGACGGAAACAGCTAAATCAGTGGATTTGGCAGCGGAGCATTCCCCCGTTCAGAGGTTTTAGGAAATGTAGACGGAGCCCGGTGATGACGGAAGCGATTATTCGAGCGCAGCAAGTAGAAAAGTTTTATGCTCAACCGAGCGAGAACCGCATTCAGGTCATTGCCCCCACGGACCTCTCCATTCAACCGGGAGAGATCGTCGCTTTGCTTGGGCCTTCCGGCTCGGGAAAATCCACGCTTCTCCGCATGCTCTCCGGATTGTCGAAGCCATCGGGCGGCCAGGTCTTCTGGCATGAAAAACCGATTGAATCGACGGAGATCAACGTCTCGATCGTCTTCCAGAGCTTCGCGCTCTTTCCCTGGCTCACCGTTCTTGAAAACGTGGAAGCACCGCTGAAGGCGCGCGGCGTGGAGCCGGAGGCGCGGCGGGAGCGGAGCCTGAAGATTCTGGATACGGTCGGTCTGGATGGTTTTCAGGCGGCGTATCCGAAGGAACTTTCGGGCGGCATGCGGCAGCGCGTCGGGTTTGCACGCGCTCTGGTAGTTGAACCCGAAGTGCTGTTCATGGACGAGCCGTTTTCCGCGCTCGACGTGCTGACGGCAGAGAACCTGCGCAGCGAGCTGCTGGAATTGTGGCAGAAGAAGACGATTCCGACACAGGCCATCTTTATTGTTACGCACAATATTGAAGAAGCCGTGCTGCTGGCGGATCGCATCATCGTGCTGGGGCGCAACCCAGGACATGTGCGCACCGATTTCAAGGTGGCCATCCCGCATCCGCGCGACAAGAAGAACGCCGCTTTCACGAAGCTGGTGGACTACATCTACACGGTCCTGACACGGCCTGATGTGACGCCGGATGTGCCGCGCCTGCACACCGACGGGCGCGCGGTGCGCGACCAGCGGTCGATGCGCTACGAGATGCTGCCGCATGCGCGTCCGGGCGGCATTGCCGGGCTGCTCGAGTTCATCATCGATTTCGGTGGGCACATCGATGTGTATCGGCTGGCCGATGAGCTTGCCTTCGAGATCGACGACCTGCTGCCGATTGTGGATGCGGCGCAGCTCCTCGGATTCCTGACGCTGGAAGAAGGCGATGTTGCCATCACACCTGAGGGGCGCGAATACGCCGAGTCAGAGATTTTGAAGCAGAAGGAGCTGTTCCGCGTCGCGGCGGTGGATCATGTGCTGCTGCTGCGGCAGATTTCGCGCGCGCTCAGCAATAAATCGGACCATACGGTGCCGGAGGAATTCTTCCTCGACATGCTCGATGAGCAGTTCAGCGAGGAGGAGACGCAGCGGCAACTGGAGACGGCGATCAACTGGGGTCGCTACGCAGAGCTGTTCGACTTCGACGCGGCGAAGCGGCGGTTCATTTTGCCGGAGACGGAAGAGACGGCGGCGATCATCGAGGAGAGTGAAGGCCAGTGAAGATGCGCTACACACTCTCGCGCTCACTGGTCATCGAGCGCTCCTGGCCGTTCTTTCTCGACCTGACGGTGGCCATGGGGCTGCTCGCGGGCTTCTATGCCGTGCTGCAGATTGCGCGGTACTGGCTGAGCGGAGCGGTGCCGGAGGTGGAGATCTCGCAGTCTCCGACGATGCTGCCGCTCTATGCGTTTTATTCATGCGTGCGCATTGGCGTGGCGTATCTGCTGAGCCTGCTGTTTGCCGTGGGCTACGGCTACATTGCTGCCTACAACAAGCGCGTGGAAGCACTGATGATCGCCACGCTCGACATCCTGCAATCGATCCCGGTGCTGAGCTTTTTGCCGGGAGTGATGCTGGCGATGATGTCGCTGATTCCGAGCCGGCAGCTGGGGATTGAGTTTGGCGCGATTCTGCTGATCTTTACTGGCCAAGTGTGGAATATGGCCTTCAGCTTTTATTCTTCGCTGAAGAGCATTCCGCGGGAACTGCTGGAAGCCTGCACGATCAACCGCTTCTCGCCGTGGCAAAGACTGTGGCAACTGGAGCTTCCCTACGCGACGATCGGCCTGGTATGGAATTCGATGGTGTCGGTTGCGGGCGGATGGTTTTTCCTGATGATCTGCGAGATGTTCCCGGTAGGCAACCGCAATTTCCGGCTGCCGGGGCTGGGATCGTACCTGCAGACGGCGGCATCGACGGGCAATACGCTGGCGATGATCTACGGCCTGATCACGATGATGGCGATTATCGTGCTCACGGACCAGCTGATCTGGCGACCGATCATTGACTGGTCGGACAAGTTCAAGTTTGAGAACGTCGAGGCGGCCGATCGGGTGAAATCACCGGTGCTGGCGGCGCTGCGGCAATCAAATGTGCTGGGTGCCATTCATCAGCGGACCTTTGCGCCTTTGGGCGAGCAACTTTACCGCTCGATTGCGCGGCGGCGCGAGCGGAAAAACGATGATTTCAAGCCTAAGGGCGAAACAAAAGGCGCTACCTTCGTTACAGTTCTTCTGGTACTGGTGCTCGCGGGATTGATTTGCTTTGCGGCTTTCAAGGCGATCCTGCTGCTGCGACAGGTGCCGAGGAACGAGTTTGGAATGCTGCTGGAAGGTGCGGCAACCACATTCCTTCGCGTGAATGTTTCATTGCTGCTGGCTGCTGCCTGGACGATTCCTACGGGCGTGGCGATCGGCTTTAACCCGAAGCTGGCGCGGATTGCGCAGCCGCTGGCACAGATTGCGGCTTCGTTTCCGGCGACAGCGCTCTTCCCTGTCATCCTGCTGGGATTGATGAAGCTGGGCGCGGGGTTGGGCGTCGGCGCCGTTGCGCTGATGATGCTGGGGACGCAGTGGTACATCCTGTTCAACGTGATTGCCGGGGCGATGGCGATTCCGTCGGACCTGCGCGAGGTGGCAACGCTCTTTCACTTCACCAGCCTGCAGCGGTGGACGACGGTGATTCTGCCGGGCATCTTCCCTTTTCTGATTACCGGAATGGTGACGGCCTCCGGCGGCGCATGGAATGCCTCGATCATTGCTGAGTATTTTCATTTAAAAGATAAGACACTGCATACGCTTGGGTTGGGGGCGCAGATCAGCGCAGCCAGCGATGCGGGGAATTTTCCGGTCCTGCTGCTGGCGACGATTATCATGGCGCTGATGGTGGTGACGATCAACCGGCTGGTATGGCGACCACTCTACAAATTGGCTGAGACGAAATACAGGCTGGATGGCTGATCCGGGTGGCGATACAGCAAGAATCGGCCCATAAGCATCCTAGTTCCAGCAAATTCGTATGAAGGCACGAACCAGTCAGACCATCATCTCATCCTTATTATTTGGGGCCATTCTTGTTGTCACGCTGAATGCGTGGGTGGCTTATCGAGCTGTTGAGACGCTGACGCAAAGCCAATTCTGGGTAGCGCACACCTGGCAGGTCATCAACGCGGTGGAACGGGTTCTCGGCTCGCTGAAAGATGCCGAGACCGGGACGCGCGGTTATTTGCTTACCGGCGACGACACCTATCTTGCCCCCTATGCCCTGGCGAAAGCAGCGCTGCCGGAGGAGCTGAACCAGCTTCAGCAGCTGACTACGGATAATCCGCAGGAGCAGGGACGCATTGCCGAGATGCGAGCGGTGATCGATCAGCGCCTTCAGACTCTGGACGAAGGTGTTAAGGAGCGCAGCGAAGGCAATACAAACAGCATTCGATTATTTGTGCTGACCGGAACCGGAAAAACGGAAATGGACCACGTGCGCAGTTTGAGCGCAGCCATGCAAAGCACGGAGCAGAGCCTTCTAAAGCAACGCACAGAGGCGGCGGCGGTGGCGCGAAACAAGGCAGACGCCACGTTGATTGGCGCAAGCTCGCTGGACATCGTTCTGCTGATCCTGCTTTTTCTCAATCTGAGTCGCGAACGCGCCATGCGTTACAAGGCCGCTGAGGTGGCAGAGCGGCTGCAGGAACTTCAGTCCATCAGCGATGTCGCGCTGACGCGGCTCACGCTGGCGGAGCTGACGGACGAGTTGCTGGATCGCGTACGGACTGTTGCGCACGCGGATGGCGTTGTGCTCTGCATGTGGCACGATGGCGAAATCGAGGTGAATGCGGCGAATGGAATCGCGGTAAACCACGGGCTGCGAATTAAGCTCGACCCGACCGATCCGCTTTACCAGGCGGCGACCGCAAACCGTGTGGTCACGCTCACGGGCACGTCCGCGGCACATGTGCCGCTGGACGGATTAAGCCGCGAGATGCACGCGGTGCTGGTGCTGCCACTGACGATCTCTGACCGCGTGGTCGGTATTCTGATGGCGGGACGCAGGGCGGCAAACGCGTTTGAAGATACCGACCAACAGCTGCTGACGGTGGTGGCGGACCGGATTGCGCTATCGCTGGCTCGTGTGAATGCCTATGAAGCGGAGCGCGAAGCACGCAGGCTGGCCGAGGCCAGTGCTGAAGAGGTGCAGGCACTCAACACGGAGCTCGAAGAGCGGGTCCGGCAGCGCACGGCCGAACTGGAGGCGACCAATCGTGAACTCGAGGCCTTCAGCTACTCGGTTTCCCATGACCTGCGCGCGCCATTGCGCAGCGTGGACGGCATCAGCGTAGCGCTCGAAGAGGATTATGGCGAACAGTTGACGCCGGAGGCGCGCGATTTCCTGCGCCGTATTCGCGCCGGGGTGCAGAAAATGGGCCAGCTTATCGATGCCCTGCTGCAGCTTTCACGCATCACACGAGCAGAGCTAACACGAGAGGACATTGATGTCACGGCGTTGGCGGAAGAGGTTGCCGCCGATTTGCGACAGCAGAACCCCACCCGCAACCTGACCCTTCGCATCCAGCCGAGAATGCGTGCGGATGCAGATCCGCGCTTATTGCGAGTAGCGCTCGCGAACCTGCTGGGAAATGCTGTGAAGTTCACCGCCAAGAAAGAGGTTGCCGTGATCGACGTCGGCCAGTCCCCTGAGACAAACGAGTTTTTTGTGCGCGATAATGGCGCCGGATTCGATATGCAGTATGCGGGAAAGCTCTTCACCGCCTTTCAGCGTTTACACGGCGACCGGGACTTTCAGGGCTCAGGCATTGGTCTGGCGACGGTGTCGCGGGTGGTGCGCAGGCATGGCGGTAAGACGCGGGCGGAAAGCGCAGTCGGCGACGGTGCGACCTTCCTGTTTACGTTAGGATAGAGAGAGATATGCTCGAAAATCAGCGCGTTATTTTATTGGTGGAAGACGACCCGGACCACGAGCTTTTAACTGTTCGCGCATTGCGCAAGTCGAACATCGTAAACGAGATCAAGATAGCCCGGGATGGAGAAGAAGCGATTGAAGCGCTCTTCTCCGATGGTCCGAACGCGGTATTGCCGCAGGTCATCCTCCTGGATTTGAAGCTTCCGAAGGTCGACGGCCTTGAGGTGTTGCGTCGCATACGCGAGAGCGAGCGTACCCAGATGCTGCCGGTCGTTATTTTGACGTCCTCGGATGAGGAAAGCGATATTGTTCGCAGCTACAAGCTCGGCGTGAACAGTTATATCCGCAAGCCGGTGAACTTTACTGAATTTGCAGAGGCAACGCGGCAGCTTGGGATGTATTGGCTGGTGCTAAACGAATGTCCGCCGAACAGCAACTAACGGTTAAATCGCTGCGCGTACTGCTGGTGGAAGACAACGCCGACGATGCGTTTCTTCTGGAGCGGCACCTGCGCCGGGCCGGCTACACGCCGCAGATCACGCGGGTAGAAACCGCCGACGCGATGGTCGAGACTTTGGAGCAACTGGCGGAAGGCTGGGACATCATTCTGGCCGACTACACCCTGCCGACATTCAGCGCGCCGGAAGCGCTTCGGCTCCTCAAAAACACACGGTACGACGTTCCTTTCATCATGATGTCGGGCGCGGTGTCGGAAGAAACCGCAGTCGCAGCGATGCGCGCCGGGGCGCATGACTACGTTTCCAAGCAGAATCTCGCACGGCTTGTTCCGGCGATTGAACGCGAACTGAAGGAAGCTGAAGAGCGTCACCGGAAACGCACTGCGGAACGAGCTCTGCGGTCGAGCGAAGAACGCTTTCATCGGCTGGTGGAGGGCATGCCTCTGGCGCTGCTGATCAGCGACATGCGCGGACGTGTGGTGTATGCCAATGAGGCTGTTGAGCGCCTGCTGGGTTATTCGCAGCGTGAGATTGAAGACGGCAGCGTCACGCTGGACCGGATTTGCTCGCTTACGACGGAGGACACTCCGGAATCCTTGTTGCATATCTGGTCTTCGGGCCAGGGTGAGAATTATGAGCTCGAGTGCCTGAAACGGGACGGTACCACGGTGACGGTTCTGATCGGCGCGGCGGTGTTGAACCCAGAGGCTTCGCCGCAGGAGCGTCAGATCGCGGCATTCCTGGTCGATCTCACGGAACAGAAACGCAGCCATCAGGTGCTGCGCAACACGGAGAAGCTGGCTGCGGCCGGCCGTCTGGCAGCGTCTGTTGCGCATGAGATCAACAACCCGCTGGAAGCCGTGACGAACTGCATGTACCTGCTGCATCAATGCCAGCTGGACGATAAGGCGCGCCAATATCTGGAACTGGCGCAGCATGAGCTGAATCGCGTGACGCACATCACCACGCAGACGCTGCGCTTCTACCGGCAGAGCACCCGAGCGACGGAGACAAACATCCATGACCTGTTTGAAACGGTGCTTGCGCTCTACGACATTCGCATGCGGGCACAGAATATTTGCGCAGTGCGTGAATTCGGCGATATTCCCAGCATCGTTACGCATGATGGAGAGATTCGCCAGGTACTCGCCAACCTGGTGGGAAATGCGGTGGACGCGATGCAGGGAGATGGCGGCAAACTGATCTTACGCACCTGCATAGGACGGCAGTGGAAGACCGGCCAACGCGGTATATCAATTGTGGTAGCCGACACCGGGCCGGGCATGGACCGCAAAATTCTGGATCATATTTTTGAGCCATTCTTTTCGACAAAAGGCATGACCGGGACCGGGCTGGGACTTTGGATCAGCCAGGAAATTCTCAGCAAACACCAGGGATTCGTTCAGGTCCGGTCGCGGCAGCAGCCGACGCATGGAACTGTCTTCCGTATTTTTCTGCCGTTTGCGGCCGAAAAGATTGTGGAACAGGAAGAGACTGAGCTTCGCGTTTCGGCTTGAAAGCATATGCCCGAAAAGCACAGACATGACGCGACGCAGACGGTTCGCCTGGTGTGCTGGAATGACGAGCTGGCAGAGCAGCGCTCCGCTGAGATTGCCAGGCTCGGGTATCGGGTGGACGCATCCAGCTTGCGTGGCACAAGCGCATTTGTGAGCCACTTTCGTGCTGTCAATCCTGATGTCGTCGTCATCGATCTCGATCGCTTGCCGTCCCATGGGCGCGAGGTTGCCATCGTCTTACGCGGCAGCAAAACGACGCGTCATCTTCCGATTGTTTTTGCCGGTGGCGTGGAAGAGAAAGTGGCGCGGCTGCGCTCCGAGCTGCCGGATGCCGTATTCACCCTATGGGAAAAAATTACGCCCGCGCTGAAACGAGCCATGGCTTCGCCTCCGATTGAGCCTGTGCGTCCAGTACCGCACATGGAGCGGTGGAATCGGTCCAGCCTGACGCAGAAGCTGGGCATCGCCGCAAACATGAAAGTAGCGCTGATCGGCGGCGCTGAAGACGGGCTGGAAGAGATTATCGGCGAGCTGCCGGAGGGCGCGTCGCTGAGTTCACGCATCGTTGACGGCACACAGCTGGTTCTTTACGTTGTGCATGCGTTGCGCGAGTTGGATGCCGCGGTCGATCATGCCCAATCGAAGCTGCCCGAAGGCGCTTCGTTCTGGATCATTTATCCTAAGAAAGCGGCAAATCAGCATCGAGATTTCAACGAGAACAATGTACGCGAACTGGGCCTGGGGCGCGGCTTTGTTGACTATAAAGTCTGCTCCGTGGATACGCGCTGGTCAGGGTTAAAGTTTGCGCGACGGAAAAGGTAAGACCACGGCTGGCAACGTTTCCAGCCGCATGCGCCTCTGATAGTGGGAAACTACGAACCAACCACAATCAGCAGAAAGAGAATTTGCCTATGCCAATGACGCTTCTCCCAGGCAAGCCTTACCCGCTGGGCGCCAAATGGGACGGAACAGGCGTAAATTTTGCCATCTACTCTGAGCAAGGGACATGTGTTGAACTTTGCCTCTTCAACGAGGACGGCGAACAAGTAGAAAAAATTGCACTGCCGGAAATCACCGCCTTTGTGTGGCATGGTTATCTGCCAGGGATTCAACCGGGGCAGCGATATGGATATCGCGTGCATGGACCGTGGGAGCCGGAGAAAGGCCAGCGCTTCAATCCAGCAAAGCTGCTGGTCGATCCGTATGCGCAGGCAGTAACGGGCCGCGTCGATTGGTCGCAGGCCATTTTCCCTTATGTGCTCGGCGGCGACGATGCCGATTTGCACATTGACGAACGGGATAGCGCGCGGGGAATTCCTAAAAGTGTTGTGGTGAATCCCTACTTTGACTGGGAGCAGGACAGGCCGCTGCGCACACCACTCTCCGACTCCATTATTTACGAGACGCATGTACGCGGTTTCAGCATTCAGAATCCGGATGTGCCGGAGCCTTTGCGCGGCACTTACGCCGGACTTGCCTCGCCTGCGAGCCTTCGCCACCTGAAGCGGCTTGGAGTGACGGCGGTGGAGCTGATGCCGGTCCATCACTTCGTAAACGACAGCCGCCTGATAGAGCAAGGGCTGAAGAATTACTGGGGATACAACACGCTCGCTTATTTTGCTCCGCATGGGCGCTACTGTTCGACTGGCGATGTGGGCAACCAGGTGGCAGAGTTCAAGGCGATGGTGAAGACACTGCATCGCGAAGGCATCGAGGTGATTCTGGATGTGGTGTACAACCACACGGCGGAAGGCAACCAACTGGGACCGATGCTCTCACTGAAAGGCATCGATAACCTGACGTATTACCGCACGATGGCGGATCATCCGCGCTTCTACATGGATTACACCGGCACCGGCAACAGCCTGAATGTGCGCAATCCGCAGGTGCTGAAGCTCATCATGGACTCGCTGCGCTACTGGGTGACGGAGATGCATGTGGACGGCTTCCGCTTCGATCTTGCGGCTACGCTTGCGCGCGAACTGCATGACGTGGACAGGCTGAGCGGCTTCTTCGACATCATTCACCAGGACCCGACGCTTGCGGATGTAAAACTCATCGCGGAGCCATGGGATGTGGGAGAAGGCGGCTACCAGGTCGGCAACTTCCCGGTGCAATGGGCGGAGTGGAACGGCAAATATCGCGATACGCTTCGGCGCTATTGGAAGGGCGACGACGGACAGCTCTCAGATGTTGGTTATCGTCTCACGGGATCGAGCGATCTTTACCAGCATGATGGACGCCGGCCTTATGCCAGTATCAATTTCATCACAGCGCACGATGGCTTCACGCTGCGCGACCTGGTGAGCTACAACGATAAACACAACGAGGCGAATGGCGAAAACAATCAGGACGGCACGAACGATAACGCTTCCTGGAATATGGGCGCCGAAGGGCCGACGGACAACCTCGATATTATTCGCGCGCGCGAGCGCCAGATGCGGAATTTTCTGGCGACGCTGATGCTCTCGCAGGGCGTTCCCATGATCTCTGGC
>JABDHA010000034.1:5992-8517 GCA_013285705.1 Acidobacteriota bacterium | reverse complement strand
CAAAAGGGCAACAACAACGCTTATTGCCAGGACAATGAGATCAGCTGGTACGACTGGACTCCGAGCGAGGAGAAGGAGTTGCTGATCGACTTTACCTGTCGGCTGATCGCGTTCAGGAAAGAGCACCCCAATTTACGGCGGCGGAAGTTTTTTCAGGGCCGGGTGATTCATCACTCGGCTGAGCGCGACATTGCGTGGTTTGGCACGGATGGCAAAGAGCTGAGTGAAGGAGCCTGGAACTCGGGATGGGTACGGACATTGGGCATGATGCTGAATGGCGCCACGCTGGATGCTACCGATCAACTGGGCAACAGCATTTCAGACCACTCTTTTCTGCTGCTGCTCAATGCGTACCATGAGCCGGTGAACTTCGCGCTGCCCTCGCCGCCACAGGATGGAGTATGGCAGTGCATTCTGAATACCAGCCATATCGAAACGCCTTTTAAGAAATCGACGGCGCGGCGGCGGGTTCGCCTGGAAGGACGCACGTTGATTGTGCTGATGGAGCGGGAGAGGAACAAACCGGCGCTCGTTGAAGCTGAATAGGTCGGGTTGCGCAGTTGCTCCGTTCCAGCGAGAATGGGTGCGTTCACCTTCATTGAGGATACGTAACCGTGACAGATACAATTCGCGCTGGAGTTATTGGATTTGGCCTTGCCGGCAGGATCTTCCATACCGCAGTGATTTCCGCTACGCCGGGGCTGGAGCTGGCGGCGATCGTACAACGGAAGGGCGATGAGGCGGCCAAAGCCTATCCTCACGTTCCGATTTATCGATCGATTGAGGAACTTCTGGCCGATGCAAGCATTCGGCTTGTGGTGGTGGCTACGCCGAGCTTTTCTCATTTTGAGGTGGCCGAGCAGTGTCTGCGCGCCGATCGCGATGTTGTAGTCGACAAGCCATTCGTGTTGACGTCGGAGGAAGCGGAGAAGCTGATTCACCTGGCCCGCGAGCGCAAGCGGCTGCTGACGGTCTATCAGAATCGCCGGTGGGATGGCGATTTCAAGACGATCGAGATGGTATTAGTCAGCGGCGAGCTGGGGCGTCTGGTTACCTACGAATCGCATTTCGACCGTTTCCGTCCACAGCCGCGACGCGAAGTGTGGCGCGAGAGCGGCGGTCCGGGCGGCGGAACACTTTTCGACCTGGGATCGCATCTGATCGATCAGGCACTGACGCTCTTCGACAAGCCGGAGAGCCTTTTCGCCAGCGTACGGACGCAACGCGATAACGGGGCGGCCGATGATGCGTTCGACATTACCCTCTTTTATCCGCGGTTCACGGCCTATCTGCGCGCTACGATGATTGCCAAAGCGCCGGGGGCCCGCTTTACCCTGCACGGCACGGAAGGCAGCTTCGTAAAGTTCGGCCTCGATCCGCAGGAGGCGGCGCTGGTGGGCGGCGCTACCTTCGCTACTCCCGGATTTGGCACGGAGCCCGAAGCAGCCTGGGGCAAGCTGTATCTCGAGAATGCGGAGCCAGAGAGCGTGGAAACCGAGGTGGGCGACTATCGCGGTCTCTATGCCAATGTGCGGGATGCGCTACTGGGCAAGGCCAAGCTCGCGGTAACGCCGGAGCAGGCGTGGCGCACCACTCGGCTGATTGAGATCGCGCGCGAAAGCAGCAGCCAAGGGCGCGCGCTTCCAGTCGATTTCAGCGGACAGCCGTAAACAGCGTCGGGATCCCATACACTATGCACAAGTCCCTCGGCTTCGCTCGGGATGACACATCTGCGAGTACTTCACTGCTGCCTGGTGCTGGCGGGATCGCTTCCCACCCTTTCGCCAACTGCGCGAAAGGATGGGGCACCCCTTTTCGTGCCGGTGCCTGGAAACTGCAGGTCCCTCGGCTTCGCTCGGGATGACAATTTCGAGCCATTCATTGAGTTTCAAGCAACAAATGAAATGGATAGCAACAGAGCCTGACTTTTTCGCGGAAAAATCGGCAGCCGCAACGTAATGCGCGGCTGCCGTGGGAGGCGAGTTACATGCTTGCAACTCGACCGGGAAACCCTTCGTCGGCAGGATGGCCGTCTGAGTATTCCGTTTTAACTGTCCGGTTAGAGGGAGACAGTTTGTTCTTCGTCAAACTTATGGTTCATTTTGGAAATATGGCTTTTTCCAAGATAAGCTTATCTTTCCATAGATCCCTGAAATAACGAGACTTCCCGGATACCCCCGGTAGTCCATGGCGCCCACGCGAAGGATAATTCGCGTCTCAGTGAGCGGTACTGACTTCCATGTACAACCGTGGCGAGTCGTGAGGCCTGTCTCGTCTCTCCTAGAGACTCCGCAGGGAAACAAATAGTTTCAGGCCCGTACAATTTGGGCCATTTTTCTCTATTCGGCCCGGAGCATCCTGGCCGGGTCGGCCTTTGCCGCGCGGAATGCTGGGATCAAAACGGCAAGGAACGCAGTCAGGAGCAAAAGAGTGCAGCTGGCCAGCATGGCCAGTGGGTCGGCAGGTTTTGTTTCGTAGAGCAGGCTCTCGACGGCCCGTGTTGCCAGCATCGCCAACGCCAAGCC
>JABDHA010000034.1:4329-5982 GCA_013285705.1 Acidobacteriota bacterium | reverse complement strand
GGATAGGCAGCCTGGCGCATCACCAGCCGCACGAGATTCGACCGGTCTGCGCCGAGAGCGATGCGGATGCCCATTTCCTGCTGGCGCAATTGCATGGAGTAGGAGAGAACCCCGTAAATTCCGAGCAGGGCGAGCAGCAGGGCAGCTACGCCAAAGCTTGCGAGCAGCAGCGTCTGGAAGCGTTCGAGCGCGACGGAGTCGCTGACCTGATCGTCCATCGATTTCAGCGTGGGGATGGCCACCTCGGGATCGACATTCCATATCTCGCGGCGCATGGCGGGAGCCAGTGTTGCAGTGGGCAGTGAACTGCGAACGAGGAACGAGACCTGCCACGGCGGAAAATTCCAGAAAGGAAGATAGACCGTGCTGGCTACCTGCTTTAAGCCGTTGGTGCGCGTATCGGCTACGACGCCAACCACGGTTATTTTCGCCTGTCCTGTGGGGTCGTTGAACCGCTTCCCTATCGGGTCTTCGCCAGGCCATGCTGCTCGCGCCGCCGCCTGCGAGATGACGGCGCGATCGGGATGGTCTTTGTCAGCGGAGGTCAGGCTGCGGCCGGCGATCACGGGAACCTGCATGACGGAGAAATAGTCCGGACTAACCCAGCGGATATTTACCTTGGGCTCCTGTGCCGGCGGCAGGGGGTGATCGGGACGCACGATGCCGTCCACCCAGTAATCGCCGGTCAGCGGCATGACGCTGGTCATGGCCACGGACTGCACGCCGGGTATCTGCCGCAGACTATCCAACGCGCGCTCGATGAAGGCGATCTGTGCTCCTCGGAAGTTCGGCTGCGATTGCCCATACGGGGGAGAGAAAAGATCGACCTGCGCCACCGTCACGTGACTGGAGTCGAATCCGCGCGCCTGATTCAAGACGTGGGCGAAGCTGCGGATCACCAATGCAGCCACAATCAGCAGGACGATGGTGCATGCCACTTCGGCAGCTACCAGCAGATTGCGGGTGGCCGCGCCTTCGCGAAGATTGGCGGCGCGGGCCGTGGTGTTTTGCATTGCCTGCTGCGGCTGCACGCGCAAGGAACGCAGCGCGGGCAGCGTGCCGAAGAGAGTTGCAGTGATTACAGAAAGGCCTGCGGCGAAGAGCAGGACCGTCCAGTCCACATGAACTTCCTGAATGCGTGGAATATTTGCAGGCGCGACAGTTACAAATAACCGCACGCCCAGCTCGGCGAGGAAAGTACCCGCTGCGCCTCCGAAAACGGCAAGCACCAGGCTTTCGGCAAACCGGGATTGCAAGAGGCGCGCTTTGCTGGCTCCGAGTGCGGAGCGCACTGCCGTTTCGCGCTCACGCGAGACGGCGCGCGCCAACTGAAGGTTGGCCAGATTCACACATGCAATGAGTAATACTGCTCCGACGGCGGCAAAGAGCAGCCACAACGCGGTGCTAACGCCGCCGGTGATGTCCTGCGCAAAAGGCTGGATAGCAATGCCGAGGTGTACGGGAAGATGGGCCGTGAGAGTGTGTGCTTTTTGCAGGCCGTCCAGCTCGGCGCGCGCCTGCGCCAACGTGACGCCCGGCCTCAAGCGTGCCAGTACCGAGTAATCATAGTTAAAAATGTCGTTGCTCTTGTCCCATGCATACGGCACAAACGGGTTGAAAATCTCGTACGTCCTTGCCCCGCCGCCCTTGTCA
>JABDHA010000034.1:0-4319 GCA_013285705.1 Acidobacteriota bacterium | reverse complement strand
GTGCTACCGATGGAAAACGAAAACTGGCTGGAAGCACGCCGATGATCGTCTGGGGCTCTCCTCCTACTCGCAAAGTGTGGCCCAGCACGGCAACATCGCCATGAAACAACCTTTGCCACGTCTCATAGCTGAGCATGACAACCTGGTTATGCCCATCGGTAGCTTCCTCCGGGGTAAAGGCGCGCCCCAGAATTGGTTGAACGCCGAGGATGGAAAAGAAGCTGGGCGCGACTTTCAGGCCGCCGAGAATATGAGGATGGTCCGCGTCGATGGCAACGCTGGCGCCAAAATCCTGAAAGATGGCTGCGTCTTCCAATGTCTTCGTGTCGGCGCGTAATCGCGCGTAGTGCAGATAATTGAAGGGCACCACGTGGCCGGTGCTCTCGATCTCCTGCACGGTCTCGCGCACGACGACAAGCTGGTTGGGATTGCGAAAAGCAAAGGGATTGAGCAGGACAGCATGCACAACGCTGAAGACCGATGTAACCGCGCCGATACCGAGCGCCAGTGTTGCCAAGGCAGTAAGGGAAAATCCTGGAGACTTGCGGAGTTGACGTACGGCTTGGCGGATATCTTGCAGGAGCGCGTGCATTGCGGCCTCCGCAATGGTTTACGCGGAAGTGAGGTGCACGTGGAGCACCAGAAATAGCGATCCGTCAAGTATTTGATTCAGGATGCGTTAGTCATCTCGATTGGGCCGCAGGTCGAGAGATACCCGTCCGTATTCGCACATGGCTGTCCGTGAGCGAACATACAGCGGTTCTTATGACTTGGCTTAGCTGCTGAAGACACGAGTCCTGACGACCTGAAGAGGCCGCAGGCGGGCGTCGAATCTTCTTAGTGTCCGCGATAGTAATGCAGGAGCTGCGCCGCGGAAAAGGCTACAAGCCAGAGCCCTGCAACGAGTGAGCCGATCGTAACGACCCACCTGCGGGCCTTATGCTCGTCAGGGTGCAGTGTGCGCTTTTGGCGCGTGAAAAAGGTGTGGCCCAGGAGCCCAATTCCAAGAAGAATGATGCCGATGATGAGGGTAGTGACTGCCATGGCGAGCTAATTTACTCCCTTTCGCTGACAATTGTGAAGTAGGAAAATTTACCCCTACAGCACAAAACACTTAGACGTGCAAGATAGTCCAAAAAGACATTGACAGCGAAATATCTACATATATAGAGTTCGCGGCATGAAAATGCGTCTGTCGCCGCAAACGCTGCAGATTCTCGATGCATTTCTACAGGACCCGACGGACTGGAAATATGGGTACGATCTCAGCCGGAATACAGGGTTGAGGTCCGGAACCCTGTATCCGATTCTCATGCGCCTGGCTGACCGAAAGCTGCTGGATACGACGTGGGAGGCTGCGGAGATGGGCAAACCGCCGCGGCACTTATACAGGCTTACCCCGGACGGTTTGCAGTTTGTGCGGGAGAGTCAGATTTCGCGCTTGACGGAAGGGATGAGACGTCCGGCATGGAGCGAGGTAAAGAACTGATGCCGGCAGCTCGCAGGCTGGCCATAAGAGTGCTGCGCGCCGTTGCACGGCATGCTCCGGACGAATGCCGGGACTGGGCCAACGCGATGCTGCGGGAGCTGGATTTTATCGAAGGAGATTGGGCCGCGTTGTTTTGGGCGATGGGAAGCACGACCGCAATTTTCAGATATTCCAGTTGTGGTCTGAAGGCATGGTGCAAGAAATATTCCGGTTATAAGGAGGAACTGACGATGAAAGACCTCGGGAAAGAAATTGCCGGACTTCTATTAGGTGTTGCAATGGCCATCGCGCTGGCCTTCTGTGCGTTCGGTCTTCTGCAGGTGTCGCTTCATTTCTTTCCGGTGCTGGAATTTGGAGGGGTGCCGTGGGCCGCTTGGGTCATTGTGTTTGCTATCCCGGAAACGATTTTTATTGTCGGAGCCGTGAAGCTTTGGCAGAAGATGAGGCCGATGGCCTTAGGCATTTTGCTGTCGGCGATTATCTTCGCGACTCATTTCGTGATGCACCTTGTAAGTCATTGGAACGGATAGTCTGCCAATTTCAGTGTTGTGGTAACGTACCGACGCTGAGCCTGCGGGACGCGATACACTGAGGGGTACTTTTATCCCGAATAAGGATCAGGAATGAAGCTGTTTCGCTGGCTGTGGGTTGTCGTTACGCTCGGCTTGCTTGCCCAGGCCTTTCATGTCGCCATGTTCGTCGTGCCACCGGATCAAACGCAGGGTGAAATTCAGCGCATCTTTTACTACCACATTGGGTCCTGGTGCGGGATGAGTGTCTTCTTCGCCATTAACCTCGGCGCTTCGATTGTTTATCTCGCTTACCGGAATCGAAATACTGATCGCGCGATGAAGGCCGATGCGCTTGCCGTCGCGGCGGCGGAGATGGGGGTTGTGTTCTGCACGGTTGGGCTCGTTACGGGATCGCTTTGGGCGCGGCCGGTATGGGGCATCTGGTGGACGTGGGATGAGCGGCTGACTTCGACGCTGGTGCTCTACCTCATTTATGTAGCCTACCTGCTGCTGCGGCGCTTTGCTGCCGGTCCACAGATGCAGACGCTGGCGGCGGTGATGGCCATCTTCGGCTATGCGGATGTGCCGATTGTTTATATGTCGACGCGGTGGTGGCGGACACAGCATCCGGCTCCCGTCTTTTTTGGCGGGCCGAATGCCGGACTCGATCCCAGCATGTTTCCTGCTGTGTGGTGGAACCTGGCGGCGTGGCTGGCGTGGGGTGCTCTGATTGTCACCTTCCGCTACGGCATTGCGTACCGCGATCAGCTAGCTGAACAGAATGCCGCGCTGCGCGCGCTGGAAGTGACGGGATCATGATTGTGAATCCGATGTTTCATCGCCATCTTGTGCTGGCCTATACCGCAGCGTGGGTGATCCAGCTTGGGTATCTTGCGTACGTTGTTGCGAAATGGAAAGCGCGTAAGAGCTAGCTAGCATTCCTCAGGGGCTGAAGCCCCTTCGATTCTGCTTGATTTCATGCGCGGGCGAAAGCCCGCGCCTACCTCACCCCGGGGCTGAAAGCCCTTGGAACACTCTTGAGAGAAACACCGGGATTTCACACCTCGCAGAGAATAGAAACTGCAGGTCCCTCGGCTTCGTTTCACTTCGCTCGGGATGACAATTTCATGCCACTCATGGAATGGATAGCAACAGAGCCAAAACCACTTTAAAAAATATCTGAACAGGCTGCGCTTCCCTGCCGTCTTTGCGTGTGAATGGGAGAGTTGAGCCAACTTGGCGCAGCGGGATGAGGTGGAGTTCGCGGCCTGTGTGCAGCGGCAGTCCCGCCTTGTCTTTCGCGTGGCGTATGCCGTGCTGCGCAACGCCCATGATGCCGAGGACGTGGTGCAGGAGGCTTTCTTGAAGCTCTACAGGAATGGAAGATGGCGCGATGTGCGCGACGAAAAGGCTTATTTTGCGCGCGTCGCGTGGCGCATGGCCATCGACCGCTTGCCGGAACAACATGTTTCTTCAGAGGTAGAGATGGAAGTTGCTTCCCCACTTCCAGGTCCGGAGCAGTTGGTGTCGGATGCCGATTGGCAGAGCAAAGTCCATTGCCCTGATCGATGGGCTGCCAGAAGAGCTGCGCCAACCGCTGACGCTTTCGACGATTCAGGAGTTGACGTCGAGCCAGATTGCCGTGGTTATGAATATTCCGGAAGGGACGGTGCGTACGCGGATCCTGCGCGCACGGCAGCTGCTCCGCGAAAAACTGACAGCCCTGGAAGGGAGGAACTATGCCGCAAAACGACTCTGATTTCGAAGAGAAATTTGAGCAGGCGCTGGCTGCTTATGCCGATCCTGGTGATGCGGGGCATCCCCGGGTACTCACGGCGCGGGTGCTGGCGGCGGTGGAGGGTCAGCGAAGGAAGCGGAGCCGGTGGTTAGGTTTTGGTATCGCGGCGCCGGCGCTCGCTTGTCTGCTGCTGATCGCGATTGCGGTTCTGCGGCAGCCTGAACCTGCACGTCGGCCCATAGCGACCGCAGTCATTACCCCTTCAGCGCCTGTTGCTCATGCGCCAGTCGTAGCGAGGCCGAGGATGGAAAGGGTTCGTGATCCGGCGGTGCGCAGCCAGACGCGGACGCTGCCGAAACTCGACCAGTTCCCTGCTCCGGCTCCATTGACGGAGCAGGAACGGTTGCTCGTCAATCTGGCCGATCACACTTCTCCGGAGATGCAGCAGGATCTTGTGCAAACGCAACAGCAAGCAGGCATGCCTTTGCACATTGCGGAGTTAAACATCGCGCCCATTAGCGCAACTACCAATCCATAATCCAGGAGCTACTATGCGGAAATCGATTCTCATTTGTCTCGT
>JABDHA010000033.1 GCA_013285705.1 Acidobacteriota bacterium | reverse complement strand
GCGGAAGATCCTGTCCGTTGAGTTTTTCAAGGCCCGGCTGGAGTTGTGACCAATCATTCACCCGTCGGTACCCAGGAGGCACTTTATAGATCGCAGCGTCCGGTTCTTTGCGGGTAAGCTCCGTAACCGTAGCAGTCTGCTCCAGCCATCGGGTTGTCCAAATTGGAAGCGAGGCTCATTCGCAGATCGTCGGAATACCAGTACTCCCTGGTTACGACCATTTGGGGTGTGCTGCCTTTGATCGGGTCGGTCTCTCGCACGTGATGTACGGGCACGCCTTGCATCTCCTCGATGCCCACGTCTTTGCCGTTATCGAATTGACTTTTCGAGGTGCCGTCGTCGTGCGGATTGTAGAAAAAGCCGTCACCCTGAATTTCGGCTTGGCGACTGAGCTTTCCCACCCAGTAAGTTTTGGATCCGGGATACATGATGGTGTAGGTCGAAGTGGTGGGATCGAACAGCTCAGCGACGATAAATGCGGTCGGTTTATTCGTGGCAGGATCCCAATACCATCGGTCATGATACATGCGTCCATGTCCATCTCGGGCGATGGTCTCCTCGACCGCAATGCTGGCCTTTGACCCATCCGGGCGAATCCGTGTCTGATTGAGTCTGGATACTGCCGTGAGTGGATTATTCGGAATCGGGGCGATGTAGATGGCTTTGTCCATCTGGGCGAACGCGGTTGGGGATGCTGCGAAGAAGCTTACCAGAAGCGCTCGCGAAGCGACCGAAAACGATTTAGACGACGGCATACGCGTCTCCCGGTGCGAAGCATTGTATCCTTAGCCGTGATGCTTGAGCTAGACCCGTGGTCGAAGTGCTTTGAAAACGGGATTCCGGTAAGTTCGTTTTTTTGGCGCAGTGCGATTTACCGAAAGCCCGACTTTTCAGGAGTTCAGAGTCAACTTCTGACGTTTCTCGCCCATGTGGATCGCTTCCGGATTGCCCATACGCAGGCATCACCTGCAAACAAATCTCAATCCCGTACTATCGGAATCCGATCTTCACCGATATAACAGTTCTTTGCGTCGTGATGCTCGGTAAGGCTGCCGCAGCTGCGCAGAGTAAGATAGTTCGGGAAAGGCGGGTATACTTCCTGCGAGGAAGTCGGGGGACTGTGATTCAGGTGACTGGCGTGTGGACGCCCTTCCGTATTTGTGTAGTCCTGCTCTTATTTCTAACTGCTCCCGAAGTTGCGCAGCCTGGTCAGCGTCCTCCCTATGTGCCGGTAGAGGTTGAGCCCGGCCCTATGCCCGACCCGTCTCAGGGAATGATCAGGCTTGATGTTGCAGTCACGGATAAGTCAGGAAATCCAGTCCCAGGCCTCCGGCGACGGGACTTTACATTGCGGGACAACGGTCGGCCCGGAAGTATTGTCTCCTTTCAAGCGTTCGAGGCAGTTACCGCCAAGCCTGATCCTCCTGTTGAAGTCATCCTGGTGATCGATGAGTTGAACCTGCCGCCCGTGCTGCTTTCGGCCGCGGAGATCGAAGCCGAGAATTTCCTGCGTCAGAACCAAGGGCGTCTTGGCCAGCCCGTATTGATCTACCGGCTTACCAAGGACGGACTCTCGGCCTCGACACAACCTTCAACAGACGGGAACGCCTTGGCTGACGAAATCGCTCATCGAAAAGAGCCGCACGTGATCTGGCAAACGTCAATGGTCGCCGAGAATCTGGGCAAAGGGGGCGCCAGCTCGAAAGCTCTTCACTCTTTAATAGCACTTGGATCCATCGCAATTGAGGAGCGGCGAAGGCCCGGCAGGAAGCTGATGTTTTGGCTGGGAAGTGGCTGGCGCTTTGATAATGATAAGGGCATTGGAGTCTTCGATTTTGTCACTGAGCTCTCAACCCGACTGCGCGAGGCTCGGATTGACCTCTGGAGCGCTACGGAGTGGCCGTTCTATGACTCCCATGGAATTCCTTTACCCGTCACCCAGTTCATTTACAAGGATTTTCTCGGGGCTTTGACCCCGGACAAAGTGGATTTCAGCTACCTGACGCTGCACGTAGTTGCAACGCAAAACGGCGGCGGCGTACTGGAGACAGGCAACGACCTGGCTGGCCTGATCGGCAAACGTGTCGCGCAGGCCAGCACCTTTTATTCGTTGACATTTGATCCCCCTCGCACGAATGAAGTGGATGAGTATCACACTTTGAAAGTGGAAGTCAGCAACCCGGATGTAACCGTCCATACCCGCATCGGTTATTTCGACGAGCCGGTCTTCTACGATCAAACTCCGGCCGGCATCGAACGCGTGACGGTGGAGCAGTTGGAGCAAGCATTGAAGTCCGCAGGTGGCACTTCGGACGCCGAGAGCGCAAGGCAACTCGCAGGAATGGAACTGACTGAAAGGCTAACCAGCGCGAGGCTGGCGACATTGGAAGTCACGTTGAAGGGTAAGAAGGCCCGGCAGGCACTGGTCGCGCTGGCCGATGAGTCGGTCTTCCTGGCTCCCCCGGCGGCGGAGATCCCCTCGACCGCGCCGCCTGACACGGCCACGCAACAGTTGATGATCTCGCGAGCCGTCGACTATGCGAACAAGACCATTTCCAGCCTGCCGAATTTCTTTGCCAACCGTGTGACGATCCAATTTCACGAGACTCCACTAGCACCCGGGCAGCCATGGAAGACCGCGACGGGCGATCAGTCGCTGCATGCGGATGAGATGTCCAAAGCTACATTGCACTTCGGCAACGGCAAAGAGATCGTGGAAGGAGAGGCTACCAAAGGAAAGATGCTGAAGTTGGGAGAACGGACCCTGGACACTGTGGGTACCTTCGGCCCCATTCTATTCAACGTGCTCAAGGGCGCTACAGCCGCCGATAGCAATTTGACCTGGAGTCGCTGGGAGCACGGCGCAAACGGACCGCAGGCAGTCTTCAGCTATCGAGTCCCGCAGGAATCGCCTCTTTATTACGTGGGGTTCGGCTATCTGACGAATGACGATCGAATGGCCCCTCTCGAAAAAAGGGCCCGGTTTCATGGGGAGTTCGCCATCGACCCGGCGAGCGGAGCCATCCTTCGCGTGACTCTACAGGCAGACCTCGAACCGAGACTGCCACTCGAACGATCCGACGTCATGGTCGAGTACGGCCCGGTGGTAATTGGTGGGAATACCTACATCTGCCCTGCAAGAAGTGTATCCATTTCAAGACAGCGGACAATCATGGACATCTACGAATGGGGCGAAAACTTCAAAGTCTATGCGCCCTTCAAAACAATCCTGAGCGATATGGCCTTTGGGGAGTATCGCAAATTTAATTCGACGTCACGAATGTTGCCAGGGTTCACCCCTGTACCTGAAGATCAATAGCTTGGTCCAATTTCGCATCCGCGTGTCTGTGTAGTCGGCTACACGGAAAGTAGCGTCTCGTAGTTCCCGGAAAACGGCGATTCCGGTAACCTGCCGGGTCTCGAGCGTATCCCAGAGCAATTTACTCAAAAGCGGACTTTTCCGGAGTGGCATGCTGCAGCGGTCTCGACGCACTTCAGAGGCGGTTTGACCTTGGATGAATGCACCACACTCTTGCTGCATGCAAAGCACTGGGCTGATACCCTTCAGAAGTTCCGTCAAGAAAGCCCCTTTCGCTGATTAGCAACTGAAACCACCGCCCGCGTGATGCCTTGTTCGAAGGGATGTTATTGGCTTTGGACGAAAAGATGACTCAGCGCAAGCCGTTCCGAGAGATCGTTAGGCAGTTCACTCCCAATTGGTTCACGGTGACAATGGGGACCGGCATCTTGTCTCTCGCACTTAACCAGTTTCCGATCCATCTGAAGGTGATTCACGCAGCCGCGGTCGCTTTGTGGTTTCTGAACATAGCTTTGTTCTCCGTCTTTCTGCTCGTCTACTCAGCGCGGTGGATCGTCTTTACTGCTGAGGCACGCCGTATCTTCTCGCACTCTACTGTATCGATGTTCTTCGGGGCGATCCCGATGGCGCTTGCGACCATCATTAACGGGCTGTTGGTCTTTGGGATACCGATCTGGGGAAACGGTGTTGTCTTATTCGCACGATTGCTATGGTGGGTAGATGTCTTTCTGGCGATCTTCTGTGGAGTCGCCGTTCCTTTCTTCATGTTTACGCGTCAGGAGCACGCACTGGAGCGCATGACAGCCATCTGGCTTCTACCGATCGTTGCCGCTGAGGTGAGCGCGGCGAGCGGAGCAGTTCTGGCGCCTTTCCTGGCGCCGCCGATCGCCATGCGGATCGTCTTCATTTCCTATGCGCTCTGGGCATTTTCTGTGCCGCTGGCATTGAGCATTCTCACAATCCTCCTTTTACGCCTGATCGTGCACAAACTTCCACAGGCAGATATGGCGGCAACCTCGTGGCTTGCCCTAGGGCCGATTGGCACCGGAGCCTTGGGCCTGGTCTCGTTGGGAGTCGATGCGCTGAAGATCTTGCCCCCGGCAGGTTTCGCAGCGGTAAGTGAGACCGCATATGGCATCGGCCTCATTGGCGCGATTGCTCTTCTCGGGTACGGAGTATTTTGGCTCCTCACGGCGATTCTCGTTACGCTCCGCTACTTGAGGCAAGGCATGTTCTTCAATATCGGGTGGTGGGGCTTCACGTTTCCCATTGGCGTATACGCTGTCGCCGTTTTGGCGGTCGCTCGACAGACGAACATTACGAGCATGTTTGTCCTGGGCGGCGCCTTGGTGGTGGGCCTGAGTTTTCTTTGGCTCATCATCGCAACGAGAACAGTACGTGGAGCGTGGACGGGAGCGTTGTTTCACTCCCCGTGTTTGGTTCCCGGAGCAATTCCCGAGGATCGCATCATTGGACCCTCCTAAGGTGGCAACCGTTCACCCTGTTCTCGCACCGTCCTGGTTTAGCGGCGCCGCGGTAATTCCCGACTGGCTTCAACGTAGCGCAAGCTCAGTTAGGTCGTCCTTCAGACCTTCTCACGTACTGTAAAGGATAGCCAGTGGGTTACCAAGTTATCGCAATGCCAGGTAGTGGTGCAGTTTGAACTGCATCACTACCCAATGCCACTCAATGCGCATGCGGTCGATCACACCCAGCCAGCATCGACCACATAACTTTGGTTCGTGATCGCACTACTGTCATCCGATGCCAGGAACAGAACGAGCCGTGCCACATCCTCCGGGAGAAGATTGCGTTTCAAGGCCTGATGCCCCATGATTTCCTTCTCGTACTCGGGCGTCCACCACAGCCGACGCTGGCGCTCCGTGAGAACCGCCCCGGGAAGCACACAGTTGACTCGAATATTCGAGGAGCCCAGCTCGTGTGCCATAGTGCGCGTGAGCCCGACAATGGCGGCCTTCGCGGTCACGTATGCAGGTAACCCGGTCGAGGGAATCATCCAGGCAATCGAACTCATGTTGATGATGGAACCGCCGCCGGCCTCGATCATTCCGGGAGATACCGACTGGATCAGGAAAAACTGATGACGAAGGTTCACAGCCATTCTGTCATCCCAGTACTCCGGGGTAATCTCTTCCAGCTTGTGGCGATCGTCGTTCGCGGCATTATTTACGAGCACACGAACCGCGCCCATTTCATTCGCAATCTCGTGGACCACTTTTCTTAGCGTGGCCACATCTTTGAGATCGCAAGACCAGAAGCGAGGAGGATGAGGACAACGATCAGTGAATTCACGAATGAGTTCTCGAGCAGCGTCCTCTGCCAGATCAATAAAGGCGACCTTGGCTCCCTGAAGGGCGAAATGCTCCACCATCGAAGCGCCAATTCCAGAGGCGCCACCTGTGATCAGGACCGGCACATTTTCAAGACTCGGATATCGAGCGAAGCGTTGGTTCAATGTCATCGCCGGATTTCCTTGTTTGGGGTCGGATATTGAGAATTGTCGGCAACGACCGTCTGGCGCTGTACACCGAGACCTTGAATGCCCAGTACTATGCTGTCCCCGGCGCTGAGGTAGATTGGAGGGCGCTGTCCCATGCCGACTCCGGGCGGTGTTCCTGTCGAGATGATGTCGCCGGGCTGAAGGCTCATGTACTGGCTTAGATACGAGATCAGATGGGCCACTCCGAACACCATCGTGCGCGTATTGCCGCTCTGAAAGCGCCGGCCGTTCACTTCCAGCCACATGTCGAGATTTTGAGGATCGGCGACTTCGTCAGCTGTCACGAGCCACGGGCCTATGGGACCGAATGTATCCGCGCTCTTTCCTTTCGTCCATTGACCAGTGCCCTCGAGTTGGAAGGCTCTCTCCGATACGTCATTGATGACGCAATATCCGGCCACATGAGAAAGCGCGTTTTCTGGTGAAACATATTTGGCTGGAGCTCCAATGACTACTCCTAATTCAACTTCCCAATCCGTCTTCTGCGATCCACGAGGAATGACGACGTCGTCGTTGGGTCCGCACACCGCTGAGGTTGCCTTCATGAAGATGACGGGCTCTGCGGGTACCTTCATGCCGGCTTCGGCTGCGTGGTCCGAGTAGTTGAGTCCGATGCAGATGAATTTCCCTACGCGCCCAACACACGCGCCGATGCGCGGATTGCCGGTCACCCGAGGAAGGCTGCCGATGTCTACCTTCCGAAGTCGATCCAGGGACGATGGGAGCAACGTTTCGCCTGAAATGTCGGTGATTTCCCCACGGAGATCGCGGATATCTCCGTTACTGTCGATGATCCCGGGATTCTCCTGACCGCTGAGGCCATATCGAATCAATTTCATTGTTACTTTCTCGCTTCCTTACTCGTTGCTCCGGTGGCGTCCTAATTTTCGCTATACCGAGAGACCGTGAATGTACGCATAGTCCCCGGTGGCTGCTTCGAGGGCCGTCATTCCGATGAATGGTGGCTCCTGTTCGACATAGAAGTGCTCGACGCCGGCAGCCTTCGCGGCCTTGAGGATGGGGCGGTAGTCGATGTATCCGGTACCGAGGACTGTTCCTTGAGGAACATCCTGGGAGGCAAGCGAGGTGCTGGGTTTCGTTGGTTTGACGAAGTCCTTGATATGCACCATCCGGTACCGATTTGGATATAGATGGAAGTATTCAACCGGGCTATGGTCAGCCGCCACCATCCATCCGCAGTCAAGTTCCAATTTCACCAGATCGGCGTCTGTGTTCTCTATGAAAATGTCATATCCGGTTTTTCCCTCGCCGAGGTCTTTAAATTCCGTGTTGTGGTTGTGATAAGCGAGCTGCAAGCCCGCTTGTTTGGCTTTGCGGCCCAGGTCGTTACAGAATCCTGCCATTGCTTTATAGTCGTCGGCGCCCACTACCTGTCCTGCCGGCTTGTCAGTAAACCGGCCCATGGCTGAAGTCACCGTGTAGTGGACTCCGAGCGTGTTTGCGTCTTCGAATAGAGGCCCGGGATTGGCACTGCCGAAGTTGAAGAAGTGAGCACTGTTGCACTTCAGGCCAGCGTTCCCGAGAGCAGTGCGAAAGGCCTTGGCCGACAACCCACCGAACCCGGCTGTTTCGACTTCCAGATAGCCGATGGCACGAACCTTCTTCAGCGTGCCTTCGACGTCTGCCTTCAGCTCCTTATCCACCGTGTAGAGCTGGATCCCGGGTACGGTCACAAGCGGCTCGGCCCACAGCGAATGGGGAACTCCCGCTGAAGCCGCGGCTGCAGCAGTGATTGTGAGTCCGCGTTTCAACATCGAGCGTCTTGTCATGAATTGCATCGTGTTATGGATTCCTTTCAGCTTGAGTTTTCGTTCCGCAAATTCCGCGTTTGGCCGGCTTTGATCCCGCCGAATCAGGGCAGGGAGAACGCTACGTACACTCCTTTCGCCGGAGCGACCTGATATCTGCCGCCGCCTGTTGCGACGACCACGTACTGCTTTCCGTCGATCATGTACGTAGCCGGCGTCGCTCGCCCTGCGTATTGAAGCTGGGTCTCCCACAGCAGCTTGCCAGTCCGGCTGTCAAAGGCGTGGAACTTGTAGTCATAGAGAGTAGCGCCGATGAAGACTAGCCCCCCCGCTGTCACGATGGGCCCGCCGTAGTTTTCCGAGCCGGTATTTTTCATGCCCTTCGCCGCGAGGGCAGGGTATTCGCCCAGGGGGATCTTCCATAGATAATTCCCGGTATTGAGGTCGATCGCGTTGAGCGTGCCCCACGGTGGCGCAATTGCGGGGTAGTGATCAGGATCCAGAAATTTACGATACCCCGTGAAACTGTATTGCGGCTCCTCAGCGGTTGCGGCCTCGAGAGTATCGGAAACCTTCAGATATCGCAGCAACGCATCGAGTTCATCCGACTGCAGCTTGGGAAACGCAGGCATTCTTCCTTTTCCCTGGTGAATGAGCGTCACAACCTGCTGCTTCGACAAACGTTGTCCAGCACCAATCAGCATCGGAAAGGATGGCGGGATTCCTTCCATATGATCACCGTGACAGATGGCGCAATGTTGCTGATACGCTATGGCTCCCTTGGGATCACCCGCTGCTGCATCTGCCGCGACAGATGCCATCTCCTGCTTGTCGCTCGCCAGGGGAGCACCCGCAGGTGCAGTCGGGTCTTCGTGCAGGAATTCAAGCAGGCTCATCACTTGAGCTTCGGAGAGATTCGGGAAGGTAGGCATTCGGCCTTTTCCCTGATGAATAGTTGCTATGATCTCGCTGTCTGTGAGCCGCTTACTAATTCCGATCAGAGATGGAAATCCTGGAGGTGAACCGCTTCGATCAGCTCCATGACAGATACTGCATTGACTCCTGTAGATTGCTTCGCCAGGAGTCCGGGCGGGCTTATCAGCTGCCAGTCCGCCTGTCCATGCCATTTCATTGGCGTTGATGTAGATGACTCCCGTCTTGGGATCAACCGCTGGACCACCCCACTCAGCGCCGCCATCAAAGCCCGGAAAGTTCACGGTCTGCTTATCCAATCCAAAGGGAACGAACAATCCTTCACTGCGGAATGTGCGGAACTTATCGACTGCCCATGCATGTGCTTCAGGGGTGCGGTTGGTGAGCATGTCCTCGGTCAGCAATTGTCGGGCATAAGGATCAGGCTTGAGAGGTCTCGGCTGCGTAGGCGAAGCCACCTCTCCAGGAACATTGCTCGCAGGATAGCTATGCTCTTCAATTGGAAACAACGATTGTCCAGTTACGCGATCAAACAAATAAAGGTAGCCTGTTTTGGTTGTTTGAGCGATCGCGTCAATCCGCTTTCCGTCATGCATCACGGTCAATAGAGAGGGCGCAGAAGGGAAGTCGCGATCCCACATGTCATGATGAACATCCTGGAAGTGCCAAATTCGCTTTCCAGTGTTGGCATCAAGGGCCAATAATGTGTCGGCAAAAAGATCGTTGCCGATTCTGTCGCCGCCATAGAAATCAAATGATGCTGATCCCGTCGGCACGTAGACGATGCCACGCTCGGCATCGAGTGACATGCCAGCCCAATTGTTGGCTGCGCCCGATGTCTTCCAGGCGTCTTTGGGCCATGTCTCGTAACCAAACTCGCCGGGATGCGGAATCGTGTGGAAGCTCCAACGAAGAGCGCCTGTACGAACATCGTATGCGCGAATGTCTCCAGGTGGCGCAGGAAGAGTCTCCGGCATTTCGCCACCCACGATGATGAGGTCTTTGTAGACAATGCCGGGCGTGGTGAGCGCGATTGACTGAACCTGATAGTCGCCGCGAAGATTTTTTCTTAGATCGATTCTTCCGTTTTCGCCGAATGAAGGGATGGGTTTGCCGGTAACAGGATCAAGTGCATAGAGGTAGTTCATGACCCCCGCTAATATCCTGCCTTCTTTTCCGTCGGTCCAGTATGCGACTCCACGCGCAGGCTGCTCCGCTTTGACGCCGGAATCGAACTTCCAGAGCAGCTTCCCAGTTATCGCATCGATAGCAATGACCTTTTGGGATGGCGTGTATGCATAGAGAGTGCGGCCGACGATGAGGGGACTCGTCTCCAGACCACCATCTTCACCTGTGTCATAGGTCCATGCCACCTTGAGCTTCTTCACATTGCTGCGATTGATCTGGGTCAGGCTGGAATAATGCTGATTCGCAGGCTGTCCTCCATAGACTGGCCAGTCAGCATTTGTGCTGTGGGAGGCAGGCTTGCTGGCGACCTGCGCCGAGCCAGAATAAATCGCGAAAGCCGCGCCGATTGTGACAGCTGCCGTGATGATTGTCTTCTTTCGATTCATGTGCTCCGTCTACTCGTGTAACGCCTTTCCCAGCGATTGTGAAACATCATGATTATGGTGTATCAGCTGAAAACTCAAAGATGGTGGTGCTGCGCCCTATCGTCCCTGGTCGCAACTCTGTGGATAGAAAGTTCGGATGATTGGGTGAATCTGGAAAGTGTTGTGTCTCCAGGCAGAGTCCAGTGCGTCTTCCGTGCCTCTCCTGAGCTGCACCATATGACGTTCCGTCGAGAAAATTGCCTGTATAAAACTGGAGTCCCGGCTCCGTGGTTGAAACTGTCAAAGCCCGTCCACTATCCGGATTGTGAAGATGAGCGACCTTCCTTAGTTCTCCGGCTGCTCCAGTCAGCACAAAGTTATGATCGTAACCGCCTGCCAGTTCCAATTGTCGGTCATCACTCTCAATTCGAGAGCCGATCACCGTTCTTGAACGAAAATCGAATGGCGTGTCATCGACAGGCCACAGCATTCCAATTGGAATCAAGCGAGAATCTATTGGAGTGTAATGATCTGCAGCTATGGCAAGCTCGTCGCCAAATATGCTCGTTTCGTGGTTTCCCGACAAATTGAAATAGGCGTGATTCGTCAGATTGACTACCGTCGTCCGGTCTGTCGTAAAGAAGTAGTCCATCCGAAGCGCACGCGGCATAACTGTATAACGG
This sequence comes from Acidobacteriota bacterium, assembly GCA_013285705.1. GTDB lineage: Bacteria > Acidobacteriota > Terriglobia > Terriglobales > Acidobacteriaceae > Alloacidobacterium. Next base: position 31,698 of record JABDHA010000033.1, on the reverse strand, counting down.
ACCCGAACCGTAAGGTTTCCGGGGAAGCCCTGATCACCGTCGTCGCTCTTGAGGGTCAGCTCTACCCATGAGGAGAAGCATTGACCAGACCATACACGCCGATCAAATCCATCGGAACCACCATGAAGCATATTACCGTTGTTATTGACGGTCGTCTGAATGGTGCGACCATCGATTAAGAAACGGCCCTCGGAGATACGGTTTGCGTATCTTCCGACAATTGCTCCGAGATAAGACGAAATATCGGCGACGTAACCGTCCAGACCGGAGTAGTTCAGAACCACGTCCGCCAAGTTGCCGTCTCGATCCGGCGTTCGTATCGAGACGATACGAGCCCCATAGTTCATGATGGCTACCTCGATCCCGTCAGCTCTTAACACGTAAAGGTGTACGGGAGTGCCATCGGCGGTAAGGCCGACATTTGCGCCGCTACTCTTTTTTGTCCAGGGATCTTGGATTGCAGTCATCATATTGAGCATTGATTGTTACATCTATGTCAGTGCGATAAATTCATGTCCGAGTTATGCGGTGGCAAGCCCGTAAGCTTCGATGGCAGCTTTTGCGAGAATCCAATCACGTTCGTCCGTCGATAGTTGAGCAATTGCGGACCGGACCGTGCCGATCCATCTCCGATAGGAAGAGGCCAACGTCACGACAGGCCAGTCTGAACCGAACATCAGCCTTTTCGGAGTGAACGCTTCGAGAGCCGTATCGATGTATGGAGACAGCACTTCATCGGACCAGGTATGCCAATCCGCTTCGGTCACCATTCCGGAGAGCTTGCAATAAACATTGGGCCGCTGGGCGAGCTCTCGGATGTTGTGTTGCCAAGGCGCAAGACGACGTTCTCGAATGCGAGGTTTGGCGACATGATCGAGAATAAAAATCTGATCTGGATGCCGATCCACAAATTGGATCGTTTCGGGAAGATGCTTTTCGAAGATCAGGATGTCGTATCTGAGATCGAAGTGTCTAAGCGCCGCAATGCCACGATTGAAATCGTCTCGCAGCACAAACTGGTCATCCGGCTCATCGTGAATCGGATGGCGTATGGCTTTCACTTTCGGAAGAGCGGCGACTCTCTCGAGTTCGGACGCAGCGCCGGGAATTGTGAGAGGCGCCCATCCCACGACTCCGCAGATCAGGTCGCTTGATGACGCGACTTCACTGAGCCATTCAGTCTCCGCGATAGTCCGTTCCGTTTCAACTACGATTGTGCCGGTCACACCCGATTCGGTGGACACGGCACGCAGGTCGTCAATCAGGAAATCTCGCCGTAGTATCTCCATACCATCTCCCATCCAGTCCGGCCCTGGAGGAAGATAGCGCCACAAGTGATGGTGTGCGTCGATGCATCGGTTATCCATATCAAGCCAATATCTCAAGACATCACACAAAGGTCTACTCTGCGGACTCGAGAGCTGCAGAGCAGACTCCTCAGAGAACTATGATTCAGCAAGCACTTTCAGATCCGTGGAAGCACCTGGCTCCTGAGGCGTCTTGTACACGCCATGCTCTACCTGTGCAGGGTGGACGAAGTGCGCTCGGAGATGTGGAATGTGTTCAAGAAATTCCGCCTTGAGTCCGAGGCCGACATGGTTGAAGAGAACCAGGTGCTGATGCATCTGGCCCATATCACCGACGTGAGGCACGACAGGAAGGTCGAAAATCCTCGCGAGGAAGCTGACAGTGAGGAACTCGCTCACACCCGCGACCCTCGTACAGTCGACCTGGATGAATGAAAGGGCATTGGCTTTCATGAAGTTCTTGAACAGGACCCGGTTCGCGATGTGCTCGCCTGCGGCGATCTTAACAGGGCTGATTGCGCGTGACAGCTCCACATGGGCCTGAATGTCATCTGGATGCGTCGGCTCCTCAATCCAGTGTGGGCGGAACTTCGCGAGTTCGCCGCAGATGCGAAGAGCGTCAGGCAGGGGCCAGTGCTGATTCGCGTCGAACATCACCGTGCTTTCGTCACCGACCAGCTTGCGCAACATGGCAGCGCGGCGCTGATCCCGGCTCTCTTCGGGCGAACCGACCTTGAGCTTGAATGCGGAGAAGCCCTGATCCAGAGCTTTCTTTGTCAGCTCCGTGACCTTTTCATCGTCATAGTTCATCCAGCCTACGGACGTGTCATATCCGGGATAGCCGCTCTTGAGAATGACTTCTCGTTGCGCACGGCTGGGCAGCTGCTCATGCAGCATTGCGAGAGCTTTCTCTTTGGGAAGTATTTCTTCGAGGTAGCTGAGATCGAGAACCCGAACAAGCTCTTCCGGCGAGAGATCGAGCAGGAGCTTCCAAAGTGGTACACTCCGGCTCTTCGCCCACAGATCGAAACAGGCATTGGTAATGGAAGCCAGCGCCAATTGCACAACGCCCTTATGCGGCCCAAGCCATCGCAACGCAGAGTGATCGGCGATCTTCCGGGAAATATTCCCAAAGTCGGCCATCACGGCCTCGATGGACATTCCCTGAAGTGGTTTGGCCAACATCTCGATGGCTTTGCAAACGAGAGTGTTACCGTCACCAAGTGTCAGGACAAAGCCCGATCCGCGGAGACCGTTCTGCGTCGACAATAACGTCATCGCCAGGCAGTATCCGGAAGTATCGTGAATTGAGTCTGTACCTGCGCCCGGCGGCAAAGCAAACCGGGCATCATATGTCGAGATGCATTGAATTGTGTAGTCAGGCATGTCCCATTCCAGTTAGCGTCTGTAACCAAGCTCAGCGCCGCCGCTCACCGGCAAAATGCAACCGGTGATAAATCGGGCTTTCGATGAAAGTAAGAAAGCGGCTGCGTCTGCGATGACATCGCCGCGTGGGCAATAGCCCAGCATGTGAATGTCGTCGAGATACTGTCGAATACCCGCAGGATTCGGCTGTTCCGCAGCCCATTGTTCCAGCATGGGCGTCCATGCACCCGCAGGGCATACGGCATTTACCCTGATCTGATACCTTGCGTAGTCGGCGGCCATCGCCTTGGTAAGCGAAATCATGCCGCCCTTGGTCGCAACATAAGCCGCATGGTCAGTCTGGCCAAGAAGGCCAACCATGCTGGCGGTATTCAAAATTGTGCCCTTGCTCTCGACCAGAGCCGCAAATGCAAATTTCGTCGTCCAGTAAACCGACTTCAGATTTGTGCGGTGGAGATCATCCCACTGCTCTTCGGTAGTCTCATGCAGCGGGCACGACGGGCTTACGATGCCGGCATTGTTATGCACAGCATCGAGCCGACCGAATTCCTTGAGCACAGATCCAATGGCCGCCTCAATGTCAGATCCCTTGGAAACGTCCGCGTAATAGGCGGTGGAACAATTGCCGAGTCCACTTGCCGCCTCTTTTGCATCGTCGAAGTTTCGATCCAGGATCGCTACTGTTGCCCCTTCACGCGCATAGACAATCGCGCATTCGCGGCCTATCCCACTTGCCCCGCCAGTTAGAACAATTACCTTACCTTCAAGACTTTTTTCCATGCGCTACCCAGTTGTCGTATGCGGTTTTTGAAAATCGGACCATTGCCTTCTTCACGTACTGCTCGGCCATCTCTCCGTCACCTTCACGCAGTAGATCGACGATCCGCTGATGGGACTCGAGGTCTTTATCCCATACCGACGTACCGCGCCCGCCAGCAATCATCCGCAATCGGACAAAGGCGAAGAACGGCATCAGCATGCGCTGCGCATAGTCCACAAGATGCTTATTCCGGGAGAGACTGCAAAGCTCAAGATGAAACTTGAGATCCCAATCGAGCATGTTTGGAGCACTCTTTGCCTTGGCTGCCCGTCGCATTCCATCTACGATCGATTGCAAATTCGAAAAGTCCGGCTGCACCTGCGCCGCGAGATTTGCCGCAAGGCCTTCGACCGCGCCGCGCATCTGGTAGAGCTGGACGACGTCCTTCTCGGTAAGATTGACGACGCGAGCGCTGCGGCCGCCTTCCTTGGCGACGAAGCCGTCGCGCTCCAGAAGATTGATCGCTTCTCGGATAGTCCCCTGCGCCACACCAAAGTGCTGCGCCCACCGGCCCTCGATAATTCGCTCGCCAGGCGACAGAGTCCCGTTCATAATCTCTGCGAGGAGTTTTTCGGCCAACGTTTTCTTGACGAGGCCCTCGGACGCGTGTGAGGAAGGTGTCGGCATAAATTAAAGCGCTTAAAATAGTGCAGCGTCATCGTATGTAACGAACTATTCGAGTGTCAAGGAAAATACAAGCACTTGAATGTTCTTGCATCGCGAAGCCGCTGCCGCATAGTATGGCTCCGTCCCCAAGGAGCGCTCCATGCAACGATTCGGTACCATGATTCGCCTCAAGCCCGGCCGGGCAGAAGAGTACAAGAGATACCATGCCGCGGTGTGGCCGGAGGTGTTGAGCACGATCTCTGACTGCAACATTCGTAACTACTCTGTCTTCTTCAAAGACGACGTTCTTTTCGGATATTTCGAGTACCACGGAACAGACATCACGAAAGACCGGGCAAAGATGGCGGCAGACCCGAAAACCCAGGAATGGTGGGCAATCATGGGTCCCATGCAGGATCCATTGCCGACTCGCAAAGAGGGAGAATGGTGGGCGGAGATGGAAGAAGTATTCCATCTCGATTGAACTCCCGTCCCGACCCAAAACTCTGCCAAGTGTTTCGTTCATTCCTGGTGGTGTTATGCGATGCTGCGTAACCTGCCATAGGATAACTCCGCCCTAAATCCTGAACACCCTCGCATCAAGCCCTCAGTTCTCACTGCGCATACGCAAATGATGTCGCTGGATTTTGTTTTTGTCTCAAGTTTAAGCACTTGAATATTTGGTGTCTTCTGAGCCCTAGTATGTATCTCATTGAAAATAAATAAGTAATAAAAAATACTTGACAAATATTAATAGTTTTATCTAGCGTGCTACCCGTTTAAGTGCTTCGCCTAGTTTTGAATGCGAAGATGCTCGTGTCGAACTCGAGACGTCACACCAGTTCTGCCAGATGCCAGGTCACGGCTCAGTACTACGCGCAAGCAAGCAGGAAAATTTGTCGCTTGTCTAAATCTGACTCGCGATTCAATTTGGGAGGTCTTTGATGTCGAAGAAGGTTATTGCTCTTGCGTTCCAGCTTGGAATCGTTGCGCTGGCATTTTCTAGCTGGGCTTATGCTCAGACAACGTCGGGACTGATCACCGGCACAATCACCGACTCAACCGGAGCAGTTATGCCTGGGGCTCAGGTACAGCTAACGAGCCAGGCAACGGGCGTGCAAAGAAATGCTGTCACCGACGGCAGCGGGTACTATTCAGTGCCCGAGGTACAGCCCGGTGTCTACGATGTCTCCGTCAGCAAAGATGGCTTTGCCAACCAGAAGTTGTCGAACGTGCATCTTGAAGTGAATCAAAGCGAAGCGTTGAACTTCAAAATGTCGGTGACAGCGTCTACTCAGACGGTTCAAGTCAATGCTGATATTCAACAGATCAACACAACCTCTGCAACACAGGCCGAAGTTGTAGGCCACACGGCGATCGTCGAGCTGCCGCTCAACGGGCGGCAGTTCAACCAGCTTACGTTGCTCACTCCAGGAGCCGTTCCGTTGGTGCAAGGCGGTCAGCAAGGGGCATTCACTGTCAAGCTCGGAGCCGGTTCTGTGAGTCCGTCCGTCGATGGAGCACGACCACAGCAGAACAACTACACGATGGATGGGGTGCTGAACAACGCATTGTTCACAAACACCTTTGCCATCAGCCCTCCCCCGGACGCCATCCAGGAGTTTAACGTTCAGTCTCACATCACTGACGCACAGTTTGCCATCAGCTCGGGGGCAAATATCAATCTCGTGACCCGCTCAGGCACGAATGCCTTTCATGGGGCAGTGTACGAGTTCATTCGAAACAATGTACTCGATGCACACACCTATCCTGCCACGACGGATACGCCATACAAGCAGAACCAATACGGGCTGTACGTTGGTGGGCCGATCATCAAGAACCACACATTCTTTTCCGGGTATTGGGAGGGGTTTCGCTCTGAAGAAACTCAGTCATATCTCTCTGCTACTCTGACCGACGCGATGCGTGGCGGAGATTTTTCGTCAGTTTTGGGAACGACACCGATCGGAACCGATGATCTCGGACGTCTGGAATATGCAAATGAAATCTACGATCCCTATTCCACGACTACCGATCCCAAAGATGCAACGAAGATCATCAGGAACCCGTACCCGAACAATACGATTCCCACAAATCAACTCAACCCGGCAGCGCTCGCCATTCTGGATAAGTACTATCCGTCCCCGAACCTGAACGTTGGGCCTGGGGTTCTTCCAAACTACGCATTCAATGGCAATACCTCAACGCAGGCAGACCAGGTCGGCGTGCGTGTGGACCACGAATTCAACCAGAACAACACGGTCTTTTTCCGGTTTAACCGCTCGAACAACAACGTGACAAGCCCGGAAGGCTTCCCGGGCTACTCGGGGGAGAAGTCCAACTACTCGCGAGCGTTTGCAGGTGGATATACCCACATCTTCAGTCCGAATACGATCCTGAATATCCGTTATGGCTACACCGAAACGTCATTCAGCGTCTTTGACGAGCCGGCGGGTGCCGACTTCCTCAGCGCATTGAACTTCACTCAGACCGCTCCCGTGAAAAACGACTTGCCGCTTGGCCCGGGCGTCGGTGTCGCAAACGGATACACCGGAGTCAGCCAGTTTGCAGCTCCCGTTGGACCGCAGAAGAATAGTGACTATCACGCTGATCTTTCGAAGATCGTTGGAAACCATACCATCGGTGTCGGAGGCATGTACTACCGGATTCACAGCTTTGATGATGGCTGGCAGTACACGATGAACTTCACCCAGAACGGCACGTCCGTTGATGCGTCGCAAAGCACGGGCTATGGTCCTGCCAGTCTTCTTGTTGGAACCCCGGACAGCTATACTCCGTGGGTAGGCGACACTTCGGAAGATCAGAAGATCAATTGGTATGGCTTCTATGGGCAGGATTCATGGCGCATTCGCAAGAATCTGGTGCTCTCCTATGGTCTCCGTTACGACTACATCACACCGCCCAAATTCGCCAAAATCAATTCCGGTCTGGATGTCCTGAGCGGAATTTTCCAGGTCACTGGGCCCGTTCTGCCGCTCTTCCCGAAGGCCGTTGGACCGAGCAGCTATTACTATGCACAGACGAACGGTTGGCAACCGCGCTTCGGCTTTGTTTACCAGCCACATAACAGAACCGCGATCCAGGGCGCATTTGTGATCATCGACGATCACAATAACACGCTGATCGAAGAGCAATCCGACATCCGTTTGTCCTGGCCCAGTGGCATCTACACCACGATCAACAATCAGGACCTTGGCTACCCGGGGGTGTTCATCAACACGCTTCCCGCAGCCTCAACATTCCTCGATCCCAACAAGCCGCTCGCGAGTTTCGGCGGCAGTCCGCATCCCTCCATTCCTTACTCGATGGAATGGAACCTCGGTCTGGAACAGCAATTGACGGGAACCCTGGTTCTTGGTGTGCACTACGTCGCCTCCGGCAGCAGGCACCAATTCCTGCAGCCACTCGCGAATTCGGCAACCGTTCCCGGCCCGGGGCCGATCTCAGCTCGGCAACCGTATCCGCAATACGGCGGTCCGATTCCCTGGGACTACAACGAAGGAACTGCAAGCTACAACGGCCTCCAGGTAAAACTCAAGCAGGAACTCGGACACGGCCTCTATTACCTGTTCGCCTATACCTATGGCAAGTCGATGGATCTGGCCTCGGATCCGCAGGCCGACACCATCACCAACTTCTACAACCTCGCTCAGGACTATGGTCCGTCTGACTACAACAGGAAGCACATGCTCTCATTTGCAGCCTCCTATGCGCTCCCGGTTGGCCAGGGACAGGCGTTCCTGAATAACACAAATTCCGTCGTCAACACCGTTCTCGGCGGGTGGAATATTGGCGGAATTTTTACTGCTGATACTGGCTTGCCGTTTAGCGCCATGGCCGGTGGTGATGTGGCTAACACCGGTGGCGGACCCCAGAGGGCCGAACGAATTGCAAATGCAACGGGGAGCGCGCCCCAGACGAGACAGCAATGGCTCAACCCGTTGGAGTTTACCGTCCCAACCCCATATACATTTGGCAACGAACGCAGAAATGACCTTATTGGCCCCGGCTACCTGAATGTGGACTTCAACGCAAGAAAGGACTTCAAGATTGAACGGTTCACCACTCAATTCAAAGCTGAATTTTTCAACCTGTTCAATCGAACTCAGCTCGGATCGCCTAACAACAACGTTCAGTCGTCAGCGTTCGGAAGCATTACCTCATCCAGTGCTTCAGCTCGCGAAATTCAGTTCGGACTGAAGGTGCTCTTCTAAACGATGGCGGAACGGGAACTCCTTCAGGGCCTCGTTCCGCTTTTACCCGCTCAACAGTGGTGCTCCGCAAAAACATAAATAGAAATTGGGAGATGGCAATTTTCAGGTGGCCAGTCAGCAGATGATACGTCGACCGTCTCACGCACGCGGGATGAAGGCGGTTACGCTGTGGCTTGCCGTGTTCCTGTATCTCAGTGCGTTCGGTGTCCCTTCGATGGCGCAACAAGAACAAGCCTGCATGCCAGACAAGACCTTCGCGCAGGTTGGATCACTTCTCGAGAAGCAAGACTATCAGGGAGCGAAAAGGCTCCTGCGAGGACTTGAATCCTGTCCTCACCTTTCACCCGTTCAGCGATTCAATGTCGGCTGGCTCTACGGTAAGGCCCACGATTCTTCTGAGGCTCTCAAAATCTTTAAGTCGCTTCGGGACGATGTGCCGGATCCCCTTACACATGGCTACGCCATAGCGCTGGCTTCCTTTGAGCTCGGTCATTATCAGGCTGCGATCGATACACTCACGGCACTCCGTTCTGCGGGCGTCTTCGACGCCAAATGTGCCGATCTCCTCGGCGTGGCGTATTCCAAGCTTGAGAGATATCAAGATGCCTATACAGTTATGGCCGAGAACATCCGGCAGAATCCATCGAATCCTTATGGATACTTCAATCTCATCACGCTCTTCGTAGATACATCGGAGATGGACAAGGCCGCTCAGGTAGCCAACAAAGCTGTCGCGGCGTTTCCTCAGAGTGCCGAAGCGCTTTCAATGCGAGGCACCATCGCGTTATCTCAGGATCGGTCCGACGACGCTTACCGTGACTTTTCCGCAGCAGCGCAGCTGGCTCCCCAGATCCCAGATCCTTCCTTCTTCATGGCTCTGGTGGACTATCGGCAATCAAAGTATGACGAAGCGGAGAAGGTGTTGAGGAATGCTATCGCATCCGGAATTGAGGATTCCGATCTTCACTACTTGCTGGCAGAGTGTCTACTCCGGGTAGATTCGGCGAATGCCAACCGTGCCTTAGCGGAACTCAATCAAGCGATCACACTCAACTCAAACTCCGTTTCGGCCAGAGTACTCCGTGGATCGACACTGCTCGAAGCGGGCCGCCCACAGGACGCGCTCGTTGACCTGAAGATTGCACGCGACCTCGATCCAAATCCGCAGCGAGACACGCGCAATACGACCTATTTGCTTGGAAGAGCCTATATGGCTTTGGGCAAGCGAGAGGAAGCAAAAGCGCTGTTCGCCCAACTGGGCCAGCAATTCAGCAGCAATAAAGCCGATACGCTCAATCAACTCAGCGAACAGAAGATGAGGGCGACCCTGCATCCGTGATCGGAATGCACCGGACAATCGCTAGCGGACGTTTAAGACGCACTAAGCAAGGAATCCGGCTCAACCAGCCGCATGGAAGGAAGATGTCGATGTCTCAAGAGGTGTCACGAAGAACATTTATACGAACCGCTACGGGCCTGATCGCAGCCAACTGGGGAGGGTTGCGTATTTTGGCAGGACCTGCGTCCGCGTTCGCTCAAGCAGCAGATAGTCAGCGTTCTATCCCGATGCCTGAAGAGTTTATCTATGGGGCGGAGTTCTTTCGGCCACCGAATCCTCCACGTGCCTTACGTCACGAGATGTTGAAGGCAATTGCGAACGAGTACAAGTTCAACATCATTCGTATCTATTGTTCATGGGTCTATCTCAATCCCGAGCAGGGAAAGTTTGACTTCACGGAAATTGAAGAAGTCCTTAGTGATTGCGATCGACTGGGCTTGAAAGTCCTGATGGGCGCGGTTATCGAAGAGGCTCCCTATTGGCTTGAGGCCGCGCATCCGGAATCGCGCTTCGTTGACGCCCTCGGTTCACCCCAGCGCCTCCAGACTGTCGGGAAAAATATGAGCGGCGGATGGCCGAGCTTATGTATGGACTGGACTCCTGTGAAAGAAGCCGCGGAGAGATTTCTTCTGGAGCTGGCGAAGGTCGTTTCCAAGCATTCGTCGATGTACGCATACGATGTGTGGAACGAGCCGCAGCTCGAGCCTGCCGGAGGACGCGAGTTCAATACCTCAACGGATCAAAAGCTCTATTGCTATTGCGATAAGACGATCGCATCTTTCCAGAACTGGCTGAAAAAACGTTATGGCACCCTTGAGAAACTAAGCGAGGCATGGGTGCGCCGTTACCCAAGCTGGAAGGTCATCGATCCGCCGCGCGGACCAGGCTCCTACATCGATTGGGTAGACTGGCGGCGCTTCATGATCGAAAGAAGCACGGAAGAGATGCGATTCCGCGTCAAGACACTTCGTTCCGTAGATACTCGCAGTATCCTCGAAAGCCATGTCTTCAGCCAGGCCGCGATTATCCCGCTCGCTATTCAGGCGGTCAATCCCTGGCGTCTGGCTGAGCTAGTGGAATATTGGGGGCTTTCATGTTTTCCCCGATGGCTGGGAACTCCGATTTATTTCAGCGCCGCGCAGATTGAATTGACTCGCGCTGCTGCGGCAGGCAAGCCATTCTGGATCACAGAACTGCAGGGCGGACATGGGAGCAGTGGGATTCGTCGCAGCCCGCAAATGAGGCCGCGTGATATCCGCTTGTGGAACTGGATGCTGGTGGCGATGGGCGGGAAAGGCATTGTCTATTGGTGCTATCTCACGGAAGCCACAGGAACGGAGTCTACCGGCTTCGGCCTGGTTGAACGCGATGGCTCAGCAAGCGAGCGCATACTTGAAGCCGCTCAGGACTGCAAGCTCATTCAGGCGCAGTGGGAGATCATCAAGGATTACAAACCTGGTCCCGAAGTCGCCGTTGTTGTGGACATCGACAATGCCCTTCTGACCTTCGCGATGAGCGGCAATGAGGACGCATCGACCATGTCTTTTGCCGGCTACTACAAGGCTCTATGGAACAGCGATGTGCTCGTGGATTTCATCGAGCCTCAGAGCCTTAACAGCAGCGACAAATACAAAGTCATCATTGCGCCGTGGCATCTCATCGGAAAGCAGGAAACATGTGATCGCTTGCGGCAATTCGTCGAGGGTGGAGGAACGCTTCTTCTCGAAACCGGGTTCGCGTCCTACGATGAGCACATGGTCTACAACCCTGTGGTTCCGGCGTTCGGGCTCGCCGAGGTGTTCGGCTATCGCGAACAGGAAAGCCTATACATGATGCAGAACGATCTGAAAGGGAATCCCAAACCTGAAGATTTACCTCCCTCCGAACGTGTCTATATCGAAGGCCGGCTCATGTTCACCGAACCTATAAAGACGACCGTAAAAGCGCATACTTTCCTCACTCCGATCACAGTCTCATCAGCAAAGGTTATCGCGTCGTACGAATCGACCCCTGTCGCAGCAGTCAAGAAGGTAGGCAAAGGCCAGGTCTACTACTTCGGGACCAATCTGGGAGCGAGCATCGAAGACGGCTCCCAGGAAGGCATGGATCTCGTCCGCGAGATTGTAAGTCAGGCGGTGCAACGGGTCATTTCGTCTGACAAGGTTCGCCCACGGTTGATTGAGTCATCGAGCGGCAGCCTACTGATCGTCTTCAATGATCAGATAACCGACCAGACCGCAAAAATCCAGGTGCCATCCCGCTATAAGACGGCGACGGATATCTATGACAACGGGTCTCAAACAATCCACAACGGTGCGGTCGAAGTTCGCGTTCCGTTTGAAGGAGTTAGTGTGCTTCGTCTCTCGTAACGAACGCCTCTAAGTGGCGTTCCACAACAGCATTTTTCGCGCTGTGCCGCCTAACTAGTCCGTCGGCAGGTCTATCCAACTCCGGCTCTTGCTGCTGACGAGAACAGCATCCAGCAACTTCATCTGCCGTAAACCATCTTCCATCTGGGGATACTCCGGAGCCAGATCAGGATCGAGAATCGAAGCGTAAAACCGCCGAAACACCTGCTTGAACGTGTCATCGTATCCCTCGGAATGACCTCCGGGTAGATCCGCAAAACGTTGTGCTCCTGCGAGGAGCAACGAGGGATCTTTGATGATCGTCTGATTCGGCGCATTACGGCGACCGATCCAAAGTTCGTCCGGACGCTCCTGATCCCAAGCAACGGAAGCCTCAGTTCCGTAAATTTCGATACAGAGGCGGTTCTTGCGTCCTGCGGAAACCTGGCTTGCTGTCATCGTTCCGCGCGCGCGTTCGCCGAGATGAAAACTCACGCTTGCGAAGTCATCCGATTCGACATGGATAAGATCTGCATCCTGGTCCTTTAAAAGCTTACCCCCGAACGTTTCATTCTGTTGACGTGGTCGGCGCCGCTGCTTATGGAAGGTCTGCAGGTCGGCGGAGAGAGACGTGATGTTCAATCCAGTGATATGGCCCGCCATGTCAAACCAGTGAGTGCCAATATCAGCCATGGCGCGAAGAGGGCCACCGGCGGTTGGATCGACCCTCCAGTTCCAATCAGTCTCGTAGAGTAGCCAATCCTGCGAATATGTCCCCTGAGCGACGAGGATTTCGCCAAGTTCGCCCCGCTCTCTCATTGCGCGCATCTGTTGCACCATGGGATAGTAGCGGAGATTGTGGCACACGCAATTCCTTAGGCTCTTATCCTTGGCTACGTTTACCAACTCCTCAGCTTCGGCCACAGAGACAGAGAGTGGTTTTTCGCAGAGCACATGCTTTCCTTGCCTGAGGGCAGCGAGAGACAACGCGTAATGACTCGCGTTAGGTGTGCACACATGAACTGCATCGATCGATGAGTCTTCCAGGACTTTGGCTAGGTCTGCTGTCCAGGGAATATCGAACCCACGGGCGAGCTTTTCCGCTGAGCCGGATTCACGTCCAACGACCGCCGCAACCTCAACACCTTCCGTGCGACGTAAAGCCTCGAGATGGACGCGGCCCATGAAACCAGTACCGATGACTGCTGTTCTAAGTTTTTTCATTTCTCTATGACTCTAAATCAACATAAAACTTTCGTCTGTTCAGGGAACCAGAATCGAAGTACGATCATTTCTCTAATTTAGCGATGATCGCATCAGCGTCGTAGACGCAGCCACTCCAAACGCCGCCACTCGCTTGCACTAAGGCAGCCCACAACCTCGTATCTGCAGGTAGCTGCGGATGCGGCTTCAGATCTGAGCGTGGGGAACGCTGTTTTAGCACTTGATCGCTTTCGTCTGCCTGAAAAGTACGTTTGGCATCGCCTATAAGGCTGACTGAGCCCTCCAGCTTGAGACGATCGATCATGATCTCGATCACGTCTCCATCGTGCACCTTTCCGATTGGGCCACCCGCGAGTGCTTCGGGAGAGATATGTCCCACACATGCGCCTGTTGATACTCCGCTGAACCGAGCGTCTGTCAATACCGCGACGTGCTTGCAGTGTGGAAGGGCCTTGAGCGCTGAGGTTACCTGATAAGTCTCCTGCATACCTGCGCCTTTTGGTCCGCCGCAGATCAAGACAATCACATCGCCGTGTCCGATCTTGCCGTTCTTGATTGCCTCGATCGCATCTGCTTCGGTGATGAATACTTTGGATGGTCCGCGATGCCGGTAGACCTGATTTTCATCCACAAGCGATGGATCAATTGCCGTGCTCTTGATGACTGAGCCTTCCGGAGCAAGATTTCCCATAGGGAAGCAGAGTGTGGAAGTCAGGCCGCGAGCCCGGGCGTGGTCAGGGCTCATGATGACATCTTCAGGTTCTATACCGTCGAGTTCTTGCAGTCGCTTGCGAACATCGTTCCTGCGCTCGCTCTGCTGCCACCAGTCCAGGCATGAGTCGAGCGTCGCACCTGATACTGTCGAAACACTGGTATCGAGAAGTCCAGCGGCTCGCAGATGCAGCATGACCTCCGGAACGCCCCCCGCCAGGAATACCTGTACGGTGGCAAACCCTCGCGGCCCGTTCGGTAGAGCATCTACGAGACGCGGAATTTCGCGATTCACCGCTGCCCATTCGTTAACAGTCGGCCGTTTCAGTCCCGCAGAAAAGGCTATTGCCGGCAGATGAATCAATAGATTCGTCGAACCGCCAAATGCTGCATGCAGCACCATCGCATTGCGCAGAGCGCCGTCCGTCAATACGTCCTTCACTCCTATGCGCATCTGTTCCAGACGGCGCAACGCTCGCGCTGAGCGTGTGGCGGCATCAAGCCAGATTGGCTGACCCGAAGGAGCGAGGGCTGTGTGCGGGAGCGACAGACCGAGTGCTTCTCCGACAACCTGAGAAGTAGCCGCTGTACCGAGAAACTGACAGCCGCCTCCGGGACTTGCACAGGCGCGACAGCCAACTTCGGCGGCGTATTCCAATGTGATCTGCTGTTGCGCAAACCGCGCGCCGATTGTTTGTACCTTGCCCGCATCCTCGCCAGACTCAGGCAGGAGAGTGACTCCGCCCGGCACGAGCACAGCGGGGAGCGCCCCGGCCGATGCAAGCGCCATCATCATGGCGGGCAGACCCTTGTCGCACGTCGCCACACCGAGTACGCCTTTACCCGTCGGCAGAGAACGCATGAGCCTGCGCAACACCATTGCCGCATCATTGCGAAAGGGCAGGGAATCCATCATTCCCGTGGTACCTTGTGTTCTTCCGTCACAAGGATCGGTGCACGCACCCGCAAATGGGATCGAACCAAGTGACTTTAACTCTCGTGCCGCCTCGGCGACCAGCAGGCCCACTTCCCAATGTCCGGTATGGAATCCCAACGCAATGGGCCGTCCATTGTCTGCGCGCAGCCCACCGTGCGTACTTAGGATGAGGAATTCAGGATCAAGCAATCGGCTGGGATCCCAGCCCATGCCCGCATTCTGCGACAAACCGAATAGATTTCCCGATGGCTGTGACAGCAACATCTCCGCAGATAGCGGCAAGCTGCCAGCCGGCCCGGTTGCGTGGGTTGTCACCTCGCGCCACGAGGCCGACGACTCTAATACCGACTCAATCGTGATATCGCTTTGCCCAGAGCCGGCATCACGTCGATTCGCCGGTTTGGCTCGACGAATTGTTTCTCCTTCTTCGGCCGTCTTTGACCGGAGGCTGTTCTTCGGATCGTTTGTCATGCAGTATCCAGTTCTTGCGAGCGGTAGATGCGAAGCGGACCATAGACTTCTTTACGTAGTGCTCCGCGAGATCGGCTTCTCCTTCTTGAATTAGATCGACAATGTGCTGATGCGAGTCGACATCCTGTCCCCAGGCCGACGTTCCCTGACCGCTGACACTGACTCTCATTCGCACAAATGCAAAGAACGGTCGAAGGATCTTTTGAGCATAACTGAGGAGATGGGGGTTGCCGGAAATTCTGCAGAGCTCCAGATGAAACTGAAGATCCCAATCCGTCAGCGCCTTGCTGTCACGCGCCTGAGATGCACCGCGCATCCCCTGCACGATGGATTGCAGGTGGGAGACGTCGGCTCTCCCAGACGCGGCGAGATATCCAGCCATCCCTTCAAGTCCCGCACGAACCTCATAGAGCTGAACCACATCTTCTTCACTGAGCTTCACCACCCTGGCGCTTCGGCCCGACTCCTTGGTGACAAAGCCCTCGTGCGCGAGAATATTGATGGCTTCGCGGATCGATGCCTGGGCAACGCCGAATTTTGCAGCCCAGGTTCTTTCTGATATTTGCTCCCCAGGAGCCAGGGTTCCACCGACGATTTCGGCCAGAAGAACTTCCGCTATCTCGTGCTTGCGGAGATCTCTGCGGGATTTGCTGGTTTCTTTAGAGTGAGCGCTCATCTTTACCAGTCGGCATCCTACCTGCGTTATATTGAGCCCGTCAATGGTCGCTGTGTCGAGCGCTCGATACGAAAAGCCACGATCGTAAACTCAGCCTCCGAGGTTCGATATAGAGGCGAACGCTTCATACTTCCGGAGATAGTACATTCACGACGAGCGCTCACATTTTGCAGAAATTCGACAATGGCAAATAGATAATATGTGTAAAATCAATAATTTAATTTGGAGCAATTGACAAATAATGTTTGATACCTAACGTGGTCTGCCTGTGAGCGCTCACTATGGTTTTTTGACGGCGCTCAGGAGGCCGTACCAAATGCATGACATTTCATTTCAAGCGCCCGGGAAGAGCAGTCTGTCGGCGCTTTCAGAAACGGGAAGTTCTAACTTTCTGAATGGGAGGAAAAGCCATCGGACATGGACATACCGATTGATGAGATCAGGACTTTTCTTGTTCGCTATTACATTCCTGCTGCCGAGGGCCGGATGGAGCCAGGTCGATCAAGGTGCCATCACCGGAACTGTAAGC
This sequence comes from Acidobacteriota bacterium, assembly GCA_013285705.1. Classification (GTDB taxonomy): domain Bacteria; phylum Acidobacteriota; class Terriglobia; order Terriglobales; family Acidobacteriaceae; genus Alloacidobacterium. The sequence continues at coordinate 15,109 of JABDHA010000033.1, read as the reverse complement.
GATAGCACTGGAGCCGTTCTGGCCAGAGCAAATGTCACGCTCACGGATAACGAAACCGGGCTCACCCTTCAGGCTCAATCCAATCAGAGTGGAAATTACACGTTTTCGCCAATCAAGATCGGCAACTATACCGCGAGCGTATCTGTCACCGGGTTTCAAACCCTGACGCGTCAAAATTTGCATGTCAACGCTCAGCAACGCCTTGAAGTGAATCTTCGCCTGACACCAGGTGCAGTGTCAGAAACGGTCACAGTCTCAAGTGAGGCTCCGCTGTTACAAAGTGAGACCAGTGCTGTAGGACAGACCATTGATACAAAGGAGATCAACCAGACGCCACTCAACGGCCGCAACTGGGTGTATATCGCACAGCTCACTGCCGGCGCGGTCTCCGCTTCCTCAAATAGTGGTGCTACCCGCGGCAGCGGTACCGGCGACTTCGTCTCAAACGGGCAACGCGCAGAACAGAACAACTTTATTCTTGACGGTGTCGACAACAACAGCAACCTCACCGACTTCCTGAACGGTTCAAGCTTCGTGATGCGGCCTCCCCCCGACGCTCTTTCGGAGTTCAACCTGCAGACAAGCAACTTCAGTGCCGAGTTCGGTCACTCCGCCGGCGCGGTGATGAGCGCAAGCATCAAGTCGGGAACGAACCAGATTCACGGGGACGTTTGGGAATATTTCCGCAATACAAACCTTGACGCGACTCCGTGGAACGCGCAGACCACTCCGCCATACCACCAGAACCAGTTTGGCGCGACGCTCGGCTTTCCCATCTGGAAAAACAAACTCTTCTATTTCGGCGATATCGAAGTGAACCGTATCGCAATCAGTAACCCGAATATCACGACGGTACCGACTCCGCTGATGCGGCAGGGCAATTTCTCAGAATTGCTCAATTCGGCGCTCACGGATTCGCCTGCAGTTACTCTGTATCAGCCGAATTCCGCGAACGCGGCTCAGCCGCTCACCTGCAATGGTCAGGCGAATGTATTTTGTCCGGGACAGATCAACTCGATCGCACAAAATATCCTGACTCTCTATCCTCAACCGAACGCCAATAACGGTAAGACCTATAACAACTACAACGTCAATCTCGGAGTACATGACAATACGATCCAATGGGATCAGCGTTTGGACTGGAACATCAGCCCAAAAGACCAGACTTACGCTCGCTACAGCTACTCCCACGAGCAGAAGCTCAATGATCTGCCTCTGGGACCACTCCTCGACGGCAGCGGGTATGGTGGAGAGAGCGATCCTAGCCTCTTCATGAACTTCATGCTGAGCGAAACGCACATCTTCAGCCCGCGGATCACAAATGAATTTCGCTTCGGTTACAACTGGGGCCGTTCAAAGTTCGTTCAGGCGCATGCGTATGAGCCAAACATCGCGGCTTCCCTCGGACTCGGAGGCGTTCCTACTCCTGGCCCCGGGCAATATGGTTTGCCGTACGGCGGTGTAAGCGGTATCAACTCATGGGGCTCCGAAGGCACCAACAACGAAGGACAGAACGTCTACCAGATCCTCGACAATGTAACCTTCAATATCGGCAACCACTCGCTTAAGGCTGGACTGTCGCTCCAGGCGGTTCGTTTCGCCTATCAGTTTGCCCCCGCATCCCTCGGACTGTACTACTACAACGGCACTTTCACGGGTCTTCCAGGTGTCAGCTTCACCGGCAATGCCGTAGCAGATTTCCTGGCGAACCAGATGAGCAGCTCCTATTTAGCTAACGCCCCAAATGTAAACGATGCGCAATGGTATCGCGCAGGGTATGTTCAGGACGACTGGAAGGTCACACATACGCTAACTCTCAATCTGGGCGTGCGCTACGACTACTACCAACCGTACAAGGAAAACGGCGGCCAGCACGCCAACCTCGTTGTCAATGGTCCACTGGGACTCGGGACGGGGTCTGCCGTATACGAGTATCCCAAGAGCGCCAGCAATGTCCCGCTCGGTTCAAACTTCCCGGCGCTGCTGGCCAAGGACAATGTCTCCATCCAGTACGTCGACAACGATCGTCTCGCTGAAGGCCAGAAGACCAACTTCGCTCCCCGAATTGGCTTTGCCTACCAGCCTCTCCTGAACACAGTTGTGCGCTCGGGCTTCGGCATCTTCTATGGCGGCCTGATGTCGGAAGGCAACACAAACCTTGGTGCGAACTTTCCGTTCTCCAATCAGGCACAGTTCATCCCGGCAAGCTGCGTCACCGGCAGTTGCCCGTCTTTGTTCGTACAGGGGATCTCGCTCGAGCAGGGCGTTCAACATGTCATCACGGACAACGGCGGACTTCAGAACTACGTTTCTTATCCGGGCTTCCATGCGACCGACGCCAAGATCAAGACGCCGTACACGATGAACTACAGCTTTTCAGTCCAGCAGGCCATTACCCCGAACATGGCCTTCACCGTCAGCTATGTAGGCAACGTGTCCCGGCATCTCAGCCTCTACAACAATCCCAACACCGTTCCTGGACTCTTCCGTCCTGGAACCAACACTCAGTCATTCAACCCGTTTCCGGATCTCGGCGGCGTAGGTCAGATCAGTTATGCAGGTGTCAGCACATACAATTCGCTGCAGGCCAAAGTCGAGAAGCGGTATTCGCACGGTCTGTCATTCCTAGGTACGTACACGTTGGCTCACGCCATGGATGATGCCAGCGATGCGGGCGGCAACTTTGCTGCAGTCGGAAGCAGGAATCAGGCACTCATTCCGTTCATCGATGAATACACCAACTCCGTCTACGATGTACGGAACCGCTTTACGATTAATGGAAGCTACGAGCTCCCGGCCGGCAGGGGCAAAGCGTTCCTCGGCAACTCTTCCAAGTGGGTCGACGAAGCTATCGGACGCTGGTCGACGTCATTGACCTGGGTAGCGCAAACCGGCACTCCCTTCTCCATATCGCCCAACATCAGCACGGCAGCTGGCGGCGGAGCACGCGCGACGATCGTTCGTGACCCCTATTCCGGCGGCGGCTCGCCTGATCCGAGCAATCCAAGTGTTACCTGCCCGGCTCAGGTCCACAACAAGGCAAACTGGTTCAACCCTTGCGCTCTGGCGAACCCGTTACCCGGTGAGACCATCTCGGATGCAACCCACCCTGTGGGGTCAGTAAATTCGGATGGAGTTCCTGTCCTGTTCGAGGGACCTGTGCGCGATACGGCAACTGCCATCCGTCTGCTTGGTGGCCTGCAGGATACGCTGTATGGACCGGGTTATAACCGACTCAATATGTCCATCTTCAAGACGTTTCCTGTTTGGCGGGAGCAGAATCTTCAGTTCCGCGCCGATGCGTTCAATCTGTTGAACCACCCAACTCTGGGGGCTCCCACCAACTCGCTCAACAATAATGCTGGCCAGATCACCGGACCACAGTTCTTCCAAAACAACACGCCGGATTCGCGTTTCTTCCAGCTCTCGCTGAAGTACGCGTTCTGAGCACGGAGCGACTGCGACGTAAGGATGGGCTTCTGCGGGAAGATCAGCAGAAGCTCATCAGTTTCTATCGCTAACATTTCCTCGCTACTTCGTCATGAGAAACTCGGGCGAGGTCCAGCAAGATCGAGTCCGCATACGCGGGAAAAGGCATTGCACAGATCATGAAAACGACTCGCCGCGAATTTCTTCAAACTTCTGCCATGGCATCTCTGGCAGCCGTCGGGCCGGCTACCGCGTCTCCCCAGACTGCGCGTTCATCGCCACAGGCGAATCTTCACAAAATCGATGCGTTCGAGCGTGCCGGCGGCCACACTTTTGTGAGAACGAAACCGGGGCCAACCTACTTCGAGGGCATGCTGCTGGGCAACGGAGACGTTGGAGTATGCGCTGTAGTACGGCCTGACGCTCTCGCTTTCCACATTTCGAAGAGTGACTGCTGGGATATCCGGGTAACAGAAGAAAGCGACAAAGAAGTGCGCCCTTTCTCCGAGATTCTCGATATGTGGCGAAAGGCAAGTGCAGAACTCAAAGCTAAAGGAAACTCTTTGTCCGTAGAAGACGCAGAGTTTTTCCGGACATACTGTGAAAGGGTCGGGAGATCTTATAGAAAAGCGTGGCCGCGCCCGTGGGGCTGTGGGACAGTCTGGTTGAAATGGGATTCGCGATGGGTGGAGCCGAAAACCTACTCTCTTAGTCCGGCCAACGGAGTCTTCACGCTCGATCTAAAAATCAAGACTTTACAGGATCCAGAACGCGCCGCACGATGCACTGCATTCGTCGATTGGGACTCAGGCCGGCTCACAGTTTCGACGGATGCCTCTGTTCCAGACTTGTCTGTTATCTACTCTCCTCAAATCGATGGCTTCCATTCGGGCGCTTTTGATTCAGGCCATGTGGAGGCAAGTCCAGATCAGCTGCCGAGACCAGAACTCAAGCAGTGGGTGGACGGAGATGCGGGCGAATTCTCATGCTTCCAGTACTTCCCAGCAATCGGGCCGTCGGAGAGCAACCCGAATCCACCTCGCTCGGAGATGGATCGCAACTTCGCGCTTCATGGTCGTCTCCTCGGAATCTGGTCGACTAGCCAGATCGACTCCAGCAAGAGCCTGGTCTTCACTCCGAAGGACAGCCGCGCTCTCCGCCTCGATATTGCTGTGGCAACTCCACGCGACATACTTCTCGAGCGGCTTGAGGCACAAACTTCAGCCAGCGAGGATGCTGCTTCGTGGATCACAATTCCGCAGACCCATGTCTACACCGCGGCTGAGTTGGACACTGCGGCATTCACAAGCCGAAGCGTTGCCGCTGCATCCAAAGTGCACTTCGATGATCTGAAGCATCGATCCGAAGCGCGTTGGCGGGAATTCTGGTCTGCTTCTGCCGTAAATATTCTTGACCAGGAACTCGAACGCACCTGGTATCACAACCAATACTTCCTTGCGTGCTGCTTACGGAAGCATAAGACCGCCCCGGGATTGTTCGCGAACTGGTCTTATAGGGACATCGGCAGCGCCTGGCACAGTGATTACCACCTCGACTACAACTGCCAACAGGTCTACTGGGGTGTCTTCTCGAGCAACCATATCGACATGCATCAACCGTATGTGGAACTGGTCGAAAATCTGAGACCGATGTCAGAGAAGTTTGCTCATGACAGCTTCAATCTGCCGGGAGCCTTCTTTCCGCTTTCAGCCTATCCAGTTCCGAGTCAGATTGTTCCGTATCCGGTTCCACCGTGGGGTTACCAGATTTGTATGACCCCGTGGGCTGTACAAAGCCTGTGGTGGCAATTTCTCTATACGCAAGATGAGAAATATCTCGCAAGAGTCTATCCGACGATGCGCTCTGCAGCGCGCTTTCTGGCGGCCTATCTCACCAAAGAGGATGATGGTTTCTACCATGTCTTCCCCTCGGTCTCCTCGGAAAACTGGGGCTTTACCGTTGACTTCAAGCTCAACAAAGACTGCATTCTTGATCTTGTGCTCATCAAGTTTGTGCTTGATGCGATGGATACTGCGTCCACCATCCTTGGACAGGATGTGGAGGAGCGCCAACACTGGAAGGAAATCAGCGCAAATCTCGCACCTTATCCGAAGGCACAAGGCCCGTTCGGAGACGTCTGGCTCGATATCAGCAACGCTCCACCCGAACATGTTTACAACGTCCCAATCACACTGGCGCCTGTCTTCCCCGGAGAGCAGGTCGGACTGGATACTGGCCGGAAATTTCTCGAGATCGCAACCCTCACTGCAAAGACAATGCGACTAGAGGGCGGGAACGATCTCGTTTCGCAACCGCTGATTCGGGCTCGTCTGGGCATGCTCGATCTCGATTGGTTCAAGAAGCAGATCGAGTACTGCATGCTGCCGGACGGAGTTTCCAATGATCGTCTGCGCGAGATCGGCGGTCGTTACAGCCTTACGACCGACTTCGACTTCCTCATGCGGATGGGGTTGTGGTGCGAGAACTTTGCTGTGCCGGTGGTCCTCAACGAATGCATGCTGCAGAGCTATACCGGCACAATTCGAGTATTTCCGAATACCTTAAACCTCGGTCCAGCGAGCTTCGAGAATCTTCGCGCTGTCGGTGCGTTTCTCGTCAGCGCGGCCTATGACGGCTTACATGTTGTCCGATTCGAGGTTTTTAGTGAGAAGGGCGCGAAGCTTCAGTTTGTAAATCCCTGGGGACAGAAACCAGTCGGCATCACCCGCATTCGTGACGGCAAACCTGTTGAAGCCGAAAATCGGGGAAACCTATGGAGCGCGCCGACCGAGGCTGGCGAGCGCTACTCTATCAGCGTCGCCTGAAGACGGTCTATTGCAAGGACAAACAGCAATGTCCACTATTGGACGCCTGCATCAAAAAGTGGACAGCTGATTTTTCTGCTGCGGTGCAAACTGATTGATGCCAAATGAGATTTGGCACAGTGAAGCTGGCCTGAAAATTGCTCCAACCTCGGTATAGGTGGAGGTGTCGAATGACTGCGCTCATGCGGAATCTGAAATTTGCGATAAGACTGTTGCTGAAAAGTCCAGCATTTGCGTGCGCGGCAGGCCTCATCATGGCGCTTGGCATTGGAGCGAATACCGCCATATTCAGTATTGTTCATGGAGTTTTATTAGAGCCTCTACCTTTTCGCGACGCTAACCGCCTTGTGCAACTCTGGCATACTCCTCCACAGTCAAGCTTTCCCGGGATGACAGAATTTTCGGTGTCAGCAGCAAACTTTCTCGATTGGCAGAAACAGAACCACGTCTTTGAGCAGATGGCCTTGTACACCGGCGCAGGATACGACATCACCGGGGTCGGAAAGGCCGAAGCAATCAGTGCAAGCCCCGTAAGTTATGACTTTTTCCCGGTGCTCAGAGTTCAGCCGCTTTACGGCCGTGCCTTTCTGCCGGAGGAAGATCGCCCCGGTCACAATCATGAGGTGGTCCTAAGCTATAAGTTGTGGCAGACTCATTACGGCTCAGATCCCAATGTGCTGGGCAAGACCATCCATCTCGATGGAGATCCATACATCATCATCGGCGTAATGGGACCGAAGATGACCAAACCAGAATTTGCTCAAGTATGGGTTCCACTTGCTTTGACTGCCGAACAGGCAGCAGTACGCGGCGAGCATCACTTTCTCGCGATCGGCCGCCTTAAGCCTGGCGTAACTCTTTCAGAGGCGCAGGCAGACATGAACACCATCTCAAAAAATCTTGAACAGAGCTATCCGGAAGACGACAAAGGCTGGGGAGCCATCGTCCGTTCTCTACGCGAAGAGACGGTTGGCAAAGTTCGTCCAGCTTTAATCATGATGCTTGGAGCTGTGGCTTTTATCCTCTTGATTGCCTGTTCGAACGTTGCCAATCTCGTCCTCGCACGCACATTTGCTCGGCGCAAGGAGATTGCCATCCGCTCTGCGTTAGGTGCAAGCCGTACTCGTATTATCGAGCAGCTGCTTTGTGAGTCTGTGATCATCAGCTTGTGCGGAGGCGCCCTTGGTCTCATTGCTGCTCATTTTGGTATCGAACTATTGATGAAGTTTTTTGCCGACAAGCTGCCGCGTATGGGTGAAATCGGTCTTAATGGTTCCGTGCTTGCTTTCACGTTCGCACTTTCAATCGCAACTGGAATCCTTTCTGGCCTCTTCCCGGCCTGGAGAATGACGAAAGGGGAGGTGAATGATGCACTAAAGCAGGGACTCGGCAGGACAGATGTTGATAGTGGCACCAGCAAGACTCGCTCCGCTCTTGTAGTTGTCGAGGTTGCGCTGTCGCTAGTTTTGCTTATCGGGGCAGGGCTTATGATCCGCAGTCTTTGGAAGCTGCAAACGATTGATCCTGGATTTGATGAGCATAATGTCCTCACTGCTTCCATATCGATAAACAAGCAGCAGTTCAAAGATCCCACGCAAGAAGCGCAGTTCTTTGATGAGGTCCTTCAGCATGTGCGCTCTCTGCCCGGAGTTGAGTCCGCCGGCGCTGTGGACAATCTGCCTTTGAATGGCGGCTCCAGTCAGCCCGTTGCGATTGAAGGGCATCCTGTTGTCGCGTTGTCTGAACAACCTGAGGTATCTGTCCGCGTCGCAACGCCGGGCTATATCAAGGCAATGCACATTGGACTTTTGCAAGGGCGTGATATCAGCTCTGACGATACGGCTGATTCACAACCCGTGGTCATCATCAGCCAATCTATGGCAAAAGAGTTTTGGCCTAATGAAAGTCCGATTGGTCACCATCTAAAGCTATCTTTTTATCCAGACAAGGACAGGGAGATTGTTGGTGTCGTTGGTGATGTAAAACAGCATGGCCTGAATAACTCGGCCGGCATCGCTACGCTCTATTGGCCGGTGGCACAGACATCGGGTTCAGCAATGGCGCCCTGGCAGCCTTTCTCTCTTCACATTGCCATTCGCACGACAATACCTCCTCAAAAACTCGCCACGGCAGTGACGGCCGCTGTACATCAAGTTAAGGCCGATATTCCCGTGGACAATGTGCTGACACTGGAAGACTTCGTAGGCGAGACTTTAACGCAACAAAGCTTCAACATGCAGCTGCTCGCTATCTTTGGCCTGCTTGCGCTTTTTCTTTGCGCAATTGGAATTTACAGTGTGCTTGCATATGCCGTGAAACGTCGTATGCGGGAGATCGGCTTGCGCATTGCATTTGGTGCGACATTGCAAGATGTCATGCGCTTGGTGATCGTTCAAGGCATGAAACCAACTCTCGCTGGCATTGGAATTGGGCTGGTCGCGGCTCTAGCTCTGGGCCGAATGATCACGAGTTTGATCTACGGAGTGAGTTCGCGTGATCTCATTACCTTTGTAGCTGTAACCATGGTGATTATTGTTGTGTCATTTTTTGCCAGCCTGGTTCCGGCGCTTCGCGCAACGCGCGTTGATCCGCTTGCCATTCTTCGCGACGAGTAAAGCACTAGGAGGCGTGCCTCATTCTGTTACTCTGTGTGCCATGTCTCGTGTTCTTCTGATGGCTGCTCTGTATGTTTTCGCTGGACTTACCTGGGGGCAAGAACTAAAGCCGCTCAATCCTGCGCTGATCGATAACAAATGGCATGCTGCATGGGTTGCGTGTCCTGACGCTCCGCAGAAAGATTTGGGCGTCTTTTATTTCCGCAAAGAAATCACGCTACAGTCGGTGCCGACGCACTTCTGGGTGCATGTCAGCGCGGACAATCGCTTTCTGCTTCATGTAAATGGGCAGTATGTGGGCGAGGGTCCATCACGCGGCGATTTATTTCACTGGCGATTTGAGACGATCGATCTGGCTCCGATGCTGCGCGCGGGGAAGAACGTTCTTGCGGCGACGGTTTGGAATTTTGGCACGCGTGCTCCTGTGGCGCAGATGAGCAACCGGTCGGGCTTTATGTTGCAGGGCGACACGAAGGCGGAAGAGAGTGCGGACACCGATCCATCATGGCAGGTGAAGCAGGAACCCGGACACGGGCTTGCCGCGCAGAATGGCGTGAGCGGATACTATGCGGCCGGTCCGGGTGAGCGCGTCGACGGCCGGTCCACAAATTGGGACTGGGATGCGCCTTCGGTTGCAGATGCAAGTTCGTGGCATGCGGTGGAGGTGGTGGGCCACGCTGCAATGCGCGAGGCGCAGGATGCTGACAATAACTGGGAACTGGTGCAGGATCGGATTCCGGCGATGGAGCATCGGCTGGTGGATGCGGGGAAGCCGGTGCGTGTCGACGGCCTTGCCGCGACGCCGGAGTTTCCAGAGCAGCCGCTGGAGATTCCTGCGAACACGCATGTGACGCTGCTGCTGGATCACGGTGTCTTGCAGACGGCTTATCCAGAATTGACCGTAAGCGGCGGACGCGATGCGGAGATTCAGCTTACGTATGCGGAAGCGCTCTATGATGAGCAGGGCAATAAGGGTAATCGGAATGAAATTGCCGGGAGACATATCGAAGGCGTGTCCGATGAGTTTATCAGCGATGGAGGTGAGCGGCGATCGTTTCAGCCGCTGTGGTGGCGGACGTGGAGATATTTGCAGATTGACGTGACGACGAAGGCGGCTCCGCTGCGTCTGGAAAAGTTGAATGCCTGGTTCAATGCTTATCCATTTCAAGAGAAAGCAAGCATCTCGGGTGACATTCCCGATCTGAAGATGCTTTGGGAGACGGGTTGGCGCACGGCGCGACTCTGCGCGCATGAGACGTATATGGACGCTCCTTACTGGGAGCAACTGCAATATGTTGGCGACACACGCATTCAGGCGCTGGTTTCCTATGCGATGACGGGTGACAGCAGGCTCGCGCGCCAGGCGATTACGAATATCGAAGCCTCGATTGTTTCCGAAGGGATCACGCAGAGCCGTTATCCATCGAGGTTGCCGCAGTTTATTCCGCCGTTCTCGTTACTGTGGGTAGACATGCTGCACGACTACTGGATGTATGTGGATGATGAGCCGCTGGTGCGCGAAACGCTGCCGCGTACACGGGGAGTCATCGACTGGTATGCGTCGCATCTTCGCCCGGATGGCCTGATGGGGCGGGTGAAGTGGTGGGAGTTTGGAGACTGGACGAGCGGTTACGTGGACGGCAATCCGCCGCAGGAGGCAGATGGCGGATCAACATTTCTGACCGTGCAGTTTATCGAGGCGCTGCGGGATGCAGGCGAGTTGGAAAAACAGTATGGCAGCCATGAACGTGCCGCTGCGTATGAGGAGATGATTCGGAAAGCATCGGATGCGCTAAATCGCATTAACTGGGATGCGCGTTACGGTGTGTACGCGGATACTCCAGCCAAGAAGAGCTACAGCCAGCAGGCAAATGTGCTGGCGGTGTGGCAGGATGTTGCTCCGAAAGCAGAGCAGGCGGGAATTTTGCGGCGGGTACTGGCATCGCAGGAAGAGAAGCCAACTACGTTGGCAGGCAAGGCCGTTCCACCGATGTCGGCGATGAGTTATTACTTCCGCTTCTATCTGAGCCGCGCTTTGGAACATGCTGGTCTCGCCGACTTGTATGTGGACCAGCTGACACCGTGGTATGACATGCTGAAGCTTGGTCTGACGACATGGGCAGAGAAGCCCGAGCCGACCCGCTCCGATTGCCATGCGTGGAGCGCGAGCCCCAACTATGATTTGCTGACGGTCGTGGCTGGGATTCATCCCGATGCTGCCGGATTTGCCAAGGTTCGCATCGAGCCGCATCTGGGCAGGCTTCACGAGATGCATGCTTCGATGCCGCATGAGCGCGGAGCGATTGAGACGGATTATAAGCGGGATGAGAATGGATGGGCTGCTACGGTTGTGCTTCCGGATGGGCTGAGCGGGACGCTGGTTTGGCAAGGGCGGGAGCATTCACTGCACACAGGAACGCAGACATTTCATTTGCCGGACATCAAGCACGAGTGAGAGATGAAGAATGGTGGTTCTGAAGTGATTGAACTACGAGAATGACGGCATCAGCGAGGTTCCAGAAAATGCACCAAGCGGTCACGGACCAGTGCGACATGAGTGCCCATTGCAGCTTGTGCCGTCTTTCGATCTTTTCGGATCAATGCGTCGAGAATATTTTGATGTGCCACCGGGGCTGTTGAAGAGGAAAGACTGTACGTTTTGCAGCGGCAAAGCCATATCTGGTTCTGGATATTGGAAAGCACGCGAAAGAGTTCCGCGTTGCCGGTAGCCTGGGCGATGGCTCCGTGGAACTGAATATCTTCTTTGATGTGTCCGAGTTTGTCCTTTAACTTGAGAAATTTTTTGGTGCGATCTACGCTCTTCTGCAACTCGCCGATAAGCTCAGGTGTAATTTCTGCAATGCTGACGGCATAAACTTCCAGAGTTTGCCGCAGATCATAGAGGTCTTTGACCTCCTTCGCAGTAAATCGCCTGAGGAATGCTCCGCGGCGCGGTTCGATACGAATGAGTCCCTCGGTCTGCAGACTATTCAGCGCTTCACGCACTGGTGACTTGCTGATCCCAAGCTGGCTGGACAGGGCTTCCTCGGTAAGGCGAGATTCTTCATCCAGCTCTCCTCGCAAAATATAGGTTTTGATACTTTCATAAGCCAGGGACGTGAGGTTTTGAGGCTGTGCGAGTTTTTTGATCGCTATCATGTTTGCTCGTCAAGCTGCGTTGGAGTCCTATGTAATATACGCGATGTACTTACCAATTGCGGGATATGTCGGCAACCGCATCAGCGAGAGCATCCAGATCACGAGTGTCGATCACTTCCGCGGGTGAATGAGAGTGCCTCCAAACAACCTTGACCGTGATTGATGCCATGCAAACGCACTGTTAATTTTTCTTTACTTGAAGCCTGAATTGTGACATATCATATATCAACAAATCCAAGATATCGTCGTAAAAGATTGATTTAGCGGCGCATTCACGGGATTTGGGAGCCTTCATATCCTCTCTGATTCGCGACTTCAGAGAGTGCTTTCCTGGACTGAAAGCGTCACGGCACATATTGCAGTTATGCAGTATTCGCAGTTGAGCAAAAACAAACTTTGGAAAGTATCGAGAGTGAGCCGATTCCGGCTGCTCTTTACCACACGGCAATCGTCCGTGGTCAGCAAAGTTATATCTTCAGGAGGCGTCATGCAGTTCTTGTACAAGAGACTTTTCCCGATAGTTTTGGTTTTGTTGTTCTTTAGTGGAGACAATAAGGCTAAAGCTCAGTCAACGGCTACATTGCAGGGAGTTGTTATGGATACTTCGGGTGCGGTGATCCCCGGAGCTCACATAAAAATTCATTTCACTGCGACGAATGCCGATCGCGAAGTGATCAGCGACGAAAACGGAAAGTACTTCGTCCCCTCGCTCCAGCCGGGTACCTATAACGTGGTAGCAAATGCATCCGGCTTTGGAGCAGTGAACATTTCAAATCTCGTTCTGCTCGTGGACCAGACGAGCAATGTGAACATCAAGATGGGAGTGGCCGCTACCGGCGAAACAGTGCAGGTCGAAGGCAATACGCCGGTCATTGACGCTGGCGGTATCACCGTCGGTCAAGCCATCGATCAAAAAACGGTGCAGAACATTCCGTTAAACGGCAGGCATTTTCTGGATTTAACGGCGCTCGTTCCGGGCTCAGTTACGCCACCGACCGCAGGGAATCTTACATCTCCAAGCCGCGGCCTGGGGGCTAATTCATTCATTACGGCAGGCAATCGCGAAGATTCCGCCAACTTCATGATCAATGGTGTCAACCTGAACGATCTGTCGCAGAATCAGATCACCTTTCAGCCGTCGATCGATACGACTGCCGAATTCAAGATCTCGAATTCAACCTTTAGCGCCGAGTACGGCCGTAGCTCTGGTTCAATTGTGAATGTTGCTACCCGCTCTGGAACGAACAGTTTTCATGGCGAGCTCTTCGATTACATCCGCAATAACGATCTCGACGCGCGCAACTACTTCAATGCGGAGGGTACGCGAATGAATCAATTTCAGCGGAATAATTTCGGCGCATCTTTGGGTGGGCCGCTCATTCATGACCGCACGTTTTTCTTCCTGAGTTTTGAGGGATTGCGGCAACGGCAACAGCTTAACCTTACCAGCCAGGTGCTTACCGCATCACAGCGCGCAGAGTTGGCTGCCAGTCCGGCTGGTCCTCAGTACGCACAAATCGTCAACCTGATTCCTGTGGCCAATGATCCAACGGGCACAATCTTTACTGGCTCATCCCCAGGCCCTGTCAGTGTCAATCAATATACTGGCGACCTTTCGCACAAGATCAGGGATGCGGATCAGCTACATATCTACTATGCCTTTCAGCAAGACAACCGTACAGAGCCCAACCTGCAGGGAAATACGATTCCGGGCTTTGGCGATCATCGCGATTCGCACCGTCAAATCGGCACCATTAATGAGACGCATATCTTCAACTCGAATCTTGTGAACGAAGCCCGGCTCGGGTTCAATCGCATTGCGATTGCTTTCAGCCCCAGCACACTTCTCAACCCCACGGACTATGGCATTGATAGCGGCGTAACGGGCGATGTAGGGCTCCCGCAGACAGGCATCTCAGCGATTGGGCTGAATTTTGGCGGCCCATCCGGCTTTCCGCAGGGACGCTTCGATACCAGCGGAGTCTTTTCCGATACTCTCAGCTATTTGCGCGGTAATCATTCCATTAAGACTGGCGGTGAATACCGCCGCGTTGTTGGAGACAGCTTCAGCGCTGATCCGGGCACGCTGAGCTTCAGTTCCGTCGCAACGTTTATCAACGGACAAGTCAACGCATTCAGTATTACGCCCTCGCGTGTTACCAGCCGGCTATTTGTGAACTCTGTCGCCGGCTTTGTCGACGACAGCTATAAGGCAACCAAAACTTTTTCGCTGGAGCTAGGTTTCCGCTTTGAGTGGAATGGGACTCCAACGGAGGGCGCCAATCGTCTGATTAACTTTCTGCCTTCGAATTTGTCACTTACTCAGATCAATACGAATGGCTATGACACTGTTTACAATCAAAACTTCAATTTTGAGCCCCGTGTAGGTTTCACCTGGGATGTGCGTGGCGACAGCAAAACAGTTCTGCGTGGAGGCTATGGATACCTTGTAGATCAGCCGACGCTCAATGCTGTTACCGGGCTTGCGGGCAATCCTCCACTGGCAAACCCTGTGAGCTTCACTGCTTCCGCCAGTCCTACGCCTGTCTTTGTGAATACTATTTATCCAAGCGCCGGACTGTCGGGACTTGCGCCCAGCGCAGTCAACACAAAACTGAGTAATGCCTATACCGAATCGTACAACCTGAATCTGCAGCAGCAGCTCACTCCTAGTACCGCATTTCAGCTTGGCTATATCGGGTCTTTAGGACGGCATCTACGCGTCCGCCACAATCTCAATCAGCCGACGATCAACGGTACCAATCGTCCTTTTCCATCGCTCTCACTGCAAAGCCCGATCAGTCCTGGCAGCAAGGTGGGCAATATTGCGGAAGTCGATTCGGATTCTTTTTCCGATTACAACGCACTCTGGTTTACTGTGCGTCAGAGTCTTTCCCACGGTCTTGAGTTCAATTCCACCTATACGTGGTCGAAATCGATGGACCTGAACTCACTGGGATCACAAGGCGGATATGTGCTGCAGGATAATTTCAATCCCCGCAGTAACTATGGACTGTCTGACTTCGATGTCCGAAACCGTCTCGTCTTCAGCGGGATCTGGGCGCTGCCATTACATGGTAA
>JABDHA010000032.1 GCA_013285705.1 Acidobacteriota bacterium | reverse complement strand
ATCCCCAAAGCGGCGTCGATGCCTGTGATGGTGGAGGGCGTTGGATCAGTTACGATCTTGGGCGTCTTGCCGAGTCGGGCGAATACACCGATGGCGGCGTTGGACCCTACAGCGCCTACTACACTTCGCTCATTCTTCCGCCAGACAAGTTTCACAACGTGGTCGATTACGATCAGACTTACTATGCCGATGTTGATCGGGTGCATCTTGCAATGGACCCCACGTGGTATCGGGACCCTGGCGACGGCCCGGATGTGGAGTCTATTCGCAAAGACTGGGAAATCTATCACTACCTGGTAGCGCAAGGGGTCGCGGGGCGCTGGAGTCATGTCTTTCGGCCAAAAGTGGATCACGATGATCCGATCTGGTACTTCCAAAGAATGAACCGTGATGGCACGAAGGGTGTCATTCTTGTGAAGCACGAAAAGCGTGGACCAACTTATTTTCTAATCAGCCGGTCCGCTCAACATGATTCGAATTCGCTCGACCGGTTCTTTGGCGCTCCGGGTGAGATGAACATATTGTCCACTACCTCAGCAGCTCATCTTGAAACCGGAATTTATCAAGACCCGGTCGATGGCATGGCGCGGTACTACGGAGTGCCCGGTCAGAGTTTCGGTCCGCTAAACATAAAATATCGGGTGGATGCTGCTGACGAGTCGCTTGTAACCAATGTTGTGAAGCGCGGAGCAGAGCAACGAGTTCAGGCTCGCTTCTTCGGAACGTCGCTTCAAATTGACAAGCCACTGACGGTTACCGAGATCGGTCAATTCGATCCCGGAACGAACCTCGGGACCTACACTCTGTCACTGGTGCGGGCTGAAGACAACTCGGTGCTTGCCACCGCCAACCTTGATATGGGCTGCGCGCTGACAGATAAGTTAGGTTTCAAATACGCCAGGCTGCCGCAGCCAGTTCGATTGGAATCGTCCATGGCGCCGGTGGTCATTTATCCTCGAGGGCTTTTGCCAACTGAGACGTACGATGTGAGGGCTGATAAGTCCGCCCTGCATTTCCGCCGTATAGGTTCTGAATTGATGGCGGAGGGGATCAAGCTCAATAAAGTCGTAGCTGGGGATCTGATATTTCTGAACCTTGCCCATTATCCAGGATCCGGAACCGACAACGTTCTTCCGCAACCGCCATCTCATGTAATCAAGCAATTGGGAGCAAACCTGGGTGTCGAGGGCGTTGAACTGTCGTGGTCGCCCGGCAGCGATGACAATTGGATTTCCTACTATGAGGTCTTGAAGAACGGGAAACTCATTGGGCGAGTCGCAAAGGGGGTTTACTTCTTCGATCACTCCGATACTGCCCGCGACGACATCGACGCTAGATTTGAAATCCGCACAGTGGATGGAGATGGAAATCGCAGTCCGGCTGTAGCTGCGCAGAAGATGGGAAGCCAACTACGCGTATACGAGGCGCTCGGAGATTTCTCTCCGGCACAATCGGCCAAACAATGGATCTACGAAGAGAGATTGGGTGACGGCTCTTATCGCGACTTGACCTGGGACAATGGGGGTTACGAGGGACGCTGGACGGGCTCGGGTCTTGGTCGGATAGGACGCATCTGGATGGAACCGTCGGCCCAGTACGATTTATCGCGGACCTTCGTGGTTCCCGCGGCTGGTTCGGTAAGCACTTCGGGAACAATCCGCAAAGATCCAAGCGCAGAAAATCAGATCTCTTGTTTCGTACAAATCCTGCTCAATTCCAAACAGGTTTGGCCAGCAGACGGGTGGGCGGAAGTTCGCCCCAGCTACGATATCCCAACTACTTACAACCTTAATGGTCTACATGTATCGCAAGGCGACAAGCTGCGATTCATTGTGAAGCACAATGGTCAAAATCGTGCTGATCCCATTGTATGGAATCCGTCAGTGGTCATTCAAGACTCTGACGGCAATTAAGCGACGAGCGGTATCATCGTGACTCTAACGAAACGATTCGAGGGCGGCGCTCAGCCTCTTCAGTCCACCACGCACGGTCTCGGTCGCTCCGCAAAATCCAATGCGAAGATGCTGGGCTGCTCGAAGAATTCGCCACGCACCACGCTCGTTTCGAACTCATCGCGAAGCAATTTGGCAAAAGTAGCTGCATCACCCGTTCTTAGTCTCGGGAACACAGTTGTACCGAACCGGCTAGGCTCACAATCAAGTTCCGAATGGTCGGCAAGGAACGCATTGACCAATGAACGATTCGTCTCCAGGAGCGAGCGGCGCGATTGCGAATGCGATCGAGGTTGTCGAGTGCAATCACCCCAAGTCGCGCTGCCGGATGCACCGGACTTCCATAAGTAAAATCGACAATCTGCCACATTCGTTGCACCAGATCCGGCTGCGCCAGTATCCATCCACAACGGATAACGCTCAGCCCGTATGCTTTCGTCAGACTGCCGGTAATGATGAAGTTCGGTCCAAGGTGAAATGCAGACTGCCATGGCTGGTCGAACAAGGTCTCGAGGTAGACCTCGTCCACCAATACACGCACGCCAACCTTGGCAGCTATTTCGCCCACTCCATGTAACGAGAGGCTACATTTGCCGACGAACCATTCATGTCTTCCTTTTCCTCATCCCTGTAGAGACCAGTTATATGTAGTCACCGATCACGTTGAACCTTACGGCTCCAGAACCAATATGCGGGTGTGCCTGCCAACAGAAAGCCAAATCCTATGAGGCTGTTCTGTGGATAGCGATAGATCGTATTACCCACCAACCACCAACATATCGCAGCGAAGACTGCCGTTGTGAGGGGATGGCCCGGCATGCGATAACCGGCACTCCTTAGTCAAGGCGCTTCAGGAGCAGGATGTCTGAGCCGTAATTGAGCTGGTCTGCAAATTCGCTATTCATCAGGCTGCTGTCGCCCTTGGCCAGCCATTCGTTGGGCAGGTGCTCGGAGATGCCATTGGTTAGTGCCTCTCCTGTAAGGATCCGGTCTCGGCCTGGACGATCATTAAGACTTGTAACGCGGTATTTGGCCTTACTGTCTAACCCTCGCAAGGCGATCGTTGTATCGGCGGATTCCGACTTGTCGCGGAAGATAAACACGACAGACTCCGTGGAATCATCCTTCACGTATTGAAGCGAACTCCAGCCTGCGGCCTGAGGCTTCAGATGGTAGACATCTTCAAAAAGAAGATGGCGGTATTCCTTGAAAAAGAGCAGATTCCGCTGGAAAGCCTCAATGTAACCAGCCGGGGCAGCGGAGAGAAACTGTGCCGACATGCCGTTGATATTACCGAACGAGATTCCATGGGTGAAATGTTTGCGCAGGTAGTAGTCGAGGGATGAAGCGCTGTACCAGCGAGCCGTTAAGCTGTCCCCTTTCGCGTCGCCGACCCCGGCAGCTGCAAGTGACCCCCAGACATTTGGGCTAACCATGGGGCCCGTGATGAACTCGTTCGTGTATCCGCCTGGCAGAAGGCCTTGAGGGCCCGGATTGACTCGTGCGTAAAGCAGAGACGGATCGCATTCGAATCCGGAGAGTTTTGGGAAGCGCTCCATGAGATACCGCATAATCTCCTGCCGTCCGCGATAGGCTGCATACGCCCCATCCGTTTTCCCATGGCCATGATCGGTGCGATTGCATTCGTAGCTCACGGTGGCAGAAGGGTCCCACTTAATCCAATCGAGATTATACTTCTCGATCAGGTCTGCTAACTGCTTCTTGATCCAGGTGACGACCTTGGGATTGCCGAGGCAGAGCTGTCTGGTTGGCGTAAGTGACGGGTGTTTTTCCCCCAGGGGCTTGCCATCGATTTCTGCAAGCCAATCCTTGGGAATCTGACCTGACTCCACTAGAGCCGCATCTACATTTCCCGGATCAACCCAAAGCCCAAACTTCATTCCGTGGGCGTGTACCTGATCGGAAAGATTTCTGAGCCCCTGCGGAAATTTCTCCTTGTTCTCGTTGTAATTGCCGAGTCCCTCGGTCCAATCATTCATTCCGGGAACGACCGATGCGCCTTCGTTCCAGGTGGCATCGTGGTAGAAGACGTCGAAGCCAACGCGCTGTGCCAAATCGAGTTCTCGAAGGAGGAGTACTTCACTATTTTTTTGCGTGAGCCATATGCAATAGGTCGCAAAAGGCGCATCTGGCAATGGTGTAAGAAAGATGTATTTCTTCAAGTAGCGAAAGGCTTCGTTTCCGACGACGTCGGTGTCCCCCTTGGCAAGCGCGAGAAAAGTGAGAGGTGTTTCAACCGACTCACCTGGCGCAAGCTCAAACTCAGGAGGAGGCGCGCCAGCTTTGTCTTTCAGAAGGACGGTTCCTGCGCGCACCATCATGCCACCACCGGAAGGTTGAGTCGTCGCCTTCCATCCGAGGACACCGAGGCCAGGCTCGCCCCCGATGAGAGCCGCCTCCCCGGATAGGCTATTTTCAAGAACCACCCAATCGCGAAATTCCCGGGCGCTCGACAGATTTCCGGCCGCCTGAAATCCAAAATGGCCCTGAACAGAGGAATAGGCTCTCAAGTCGGCCGGCGAATCTTTCAGAGTGAGCGACAACGGGTCGATGTGCGAATCGAGAAGAAGGGGCTTCTGGCCTTGGTTTTCAAGTTTCGCCTTCGTCTCAATGACAGCATTGGTTGGGTATAGCGTCAGCATCAGGGAGAAAATGCCGCCTGAGCCGGACTTAAATCGCAGCGTCAACTGCCGCCCGTCCTTCGGTGCGTCAGAAATGGCGTCATCCAGGAATTGATAGTCTTTGCTGGTTTTATCGGGGAACGACACGAGCCGCGAGCCTGAAACGGCCCACTCCTCACCGCCTTCCCGCCTCAACGACCGTAACTGTACAGTGCCCGATGATCGACCTATGTCTATATGGATATTTCCGTTGGTCGCCTTCCAGCCGGCAGAAGATTTTGTGATGGATACCTGTGCGCCGGAGAAATTGATTCCTAGAAGAAGGAAGACAATTTCAAGCGGCAAGGGCCTCTTGACTCGTATCCGCAAGATGTTGGTTAGCCTCGATATCACGAGGACAAGGATGCCATGACGTTGTATGAACATGCTGAAGGCCGACCTCAAAAGAAAAGACTACCCAAGCCTGTCTATGAGTGAGCCAGGCCCGGGTAGGGAGAGGGATCTTAAAACGTTAGCTGAGCTCCGATTTGCATGCGGCGTCTGAAGTCGACAATTCCTGTGATCTGTCCCGCCGTACTGGTATCGACTGCGGCGTTGGGATTTGTAAGGTTCTCATGGTTGAAGGCATTGAATGCATCCCACTTGAGGTCCAGATGAATTCCCTCGGTGACCTTGAAGCTCTTTTGCAAGGACAAATCCGCGGAGGAGAAGCCTGGTCCCAATACGATATTGCGGCCTGAGTCGCCATAGATGTACGGGGCAGGCACAGTAAAGACCGATGTATTGAACCACCGGGCTGCATTCCTATTGGGAACCGATGTGCTTCCAATACGGTTAGGTCTCAAACCAATAGTGGAGTTGAGTGAGGCGTTGTTAGCAAGTGTTGGCGTGAAGAAATTGCCTCCTTCGAAGTTGTAGATGCCGCTGAGTGTCCAGCCCCCGATAATGGCATTGACTGGGCGGCTCACGTCACCCGCAAGAGCCTTGCCCTGGCCGAAGGGAAGATTCCATACCGCTGCAGTTACCCAGGAAAATGGCCGTACCTGATCGCCGTTTCCATAGTTACTGGCAAAGTTAAATTGGTTTTGGGGACCGAATGTTCCTTCGTCCAGCGCTTTGGCCCAGGCGAAGTTGCTCAACAAGGTAACATCGGCGCCAAAGCGCTTTTGCACGGAGGCCTGCAACGAGTTGTAGTTGCTTCTGAGTTCTGGATAGCCGGCAAGCTGATTGCTTCGCTGGGTTTCACCAGTGGTCCATCCGAACGGACCAAAATAGGGGCGACGCGGATTGAAATCCCCCGGTCCGGGAATGGGCGCATTTACGTCAACGTTGTCCCAGAGGTGACGGCCGATATTTCCAAGATAAGCGACTGTGAACGAGACGTCGTGTGGAAAGATCTGTTCCAACGTCACATTCCATCCGTCATTGTAGCTATGCGGGTAGTCTCCCTTGCCTGGGAAGTATTGCGAAAACCCGTTCGGCAGGGGGATCATGCCATTGGCAGGAAAAGCAGGAAGAGATGCGGGCAGGCCCGGGCCCTGGTCCAGAGTGAAAGGTAGCGCTGCATAGGGGGTTGCTGGGCTAAACGACTGGCTTTGTTTAATCGGCCAGCAGCAACCTTGTGTACCAAAACCAGCTCCATCAGGATTAATGAAGTAGCTGCGACCATATCCGCCGCGAAGCACAGTGCTTTCAAATAACCGATAGGAGGCGCCAACACGCGGCGAGAACTCTGTCTTGAGAGAGTTAACACCAGCATACTTACCCGCCAGGCCGGTCAATAGCACGTTACCGGTGTTCAAATCCAGGTTCCCAACACTCTCGCCATCGGGAGTGTAAATCGGAGTGACATAGTCCCACCGCAAGCCCACCATGATGTTGAACCTCGGCGTGACTTTCCAGGTATCTTCACCGAAAAAATTTAGACCCCACATCTTCTCCTGGGGCTGTACCAGTGTGATGTCCCTGCCGAAGCTGTCGCTAAGACCTAATAGAAAGCTTGCCATGCCCAGGCCGGAGTTTGCGGAGGCAGGGTTGCCCGTGAGGTTTTGTGAAAAGTCGAAAGAGCCACGACCGCTGACGTCCGTCCGGATCCCATAAAACTTCTTGTATTCCCCTCCGAATTTGAAGAGCTGACGACCCAGTGTTTTGGTCCAGGTGTCGTAAAACTCCAGGTTTGTTTCGGTTTCAAAAAATGGGAGTCCTATGTCACCCATGGTGAAGGCTCCTGTGGGGCCATCAACGGTAAGGGTCGGTAATCCGCTTGTATAAACCGTGCCAAGGTTGATGTTGGGAATTCCGGCTTTCGTCGCCGCGTCCTGACTCGCATCGAGCTGCAGTTCCGAAATTTTGATTCGAGAAAAGGCAAAACGAAAGTCCTGCTGCAGTGACGGAGAAAAGGTGTGCTGGAAGTTAACCATTGTGCTGTAATCGTCGTCGTTCGAATCTCCCGAGTTTGGGATGCCGCCCAGCGGAGGGCCGCCGCCGTCAGTCCCGAATACGTTCTGGGTCAGGAAGTGCGCGTGGAAGTAGCTGAATTTTCCAAAGACCACAGTCTTCTGAGTAACGAAATAATCTATACGCGCGTCGACCTGATTCTGATCGAATATCCCGGGGCGGGAGATCGTATAGTTGTTGTCGACCAGGTTCGGGTTCGTAGGTGAAGGCAGCAGCGCAAGGAGGTTTAGAGCAGCGGGGCTGATGCGATCTGCCGGAATGATGTTGTTTGGAAACTGCGTTCGTCCGGTTCCATCAGGATTGCCAGTAGCCGGGTCATAGATCGGATTGGTGGCCGCAACCGAACTGAAATCTCCGGTGCGAAATGGGGCGATCGGAGATGTGTAGAGACTGGAAGTTGAAAGATTGTTCCGCATTCCCTGGTAGTCGCTGAAGAAGAACAGCTTGTCCTTCAGGATTGGACCGCCGACACTACCGCCAAACTGGTTCCAGACGTTACCAGGCGCGCCATTTGGCTGGCTGAAGTGATCGGCGGCGAAGAACCCGGCCGTGCGGTAATACTCGAAGGCTGACCCATGAAATTTATTTGTGCCCGATTTGGTCGTGATCTGGAAGACTCCACCGCTCACGCTTCCGTACTCAGCGTCGTAGTTACTGGTTGTAATCTTTACTTCCTGAACCGAAGCATTCGTCGGTACAAGCAGGGTCAAACCTTGAATAGCCTCTGTGTTATTGACTCCATCCAGGATGTGGGCGTTGTTATTGGTCTGACCTCCGTTGATATTCACGTTGAAGTCTTCGCCGGCGTTTTCCGGATGAAGGTCAAGTTGGCCGGAGGCCATAGACACGCCGGGGGCCAACAGGCCAAATCGGGTAATGTTATTGCCGAAGGTGGGAAGATAAGCGATTTGCTTTGTGTCAATCGTCTCGCTCACATCAACGGAGTCCGTCTGAAGAAGAGGTGCCTGCCCGGTGACCGTCACGGTGGAGGTTGCCGCACCGATCGTCAGCTTAATGTCAAGGGGGACGACTGTCCCGGCCTCAACCCTGAGATCCTCTATGATGTATTTCTCGAAGCCGTCCTTCGTGACAGTGATCGAATACGTTCCTGGCAGGAGGCTGGGAAATCGATACAGGCCTACCGTGTTGGTGGTGGCTTGGTCGGTCACCTGAGTAGCGATGTTTGTTGCCGCGACTGATGCGTCCGTAAGCATAGCGCCGGAGGAGTCTTTCACAGTTCCCGCTATGGCACCGGTGACCTCTGTCTGCGCGTGCGACAAGCCCGCGCACATCAGCAGCAGCAAAAGCCCAATTATTGTCTGGAGATGATATATGGCAGCCTTCATTGTGGTCTCCTTTGAAATTTACCTTCTTCTCAACTGCCCATTACAGGGTGGATCCTGATTTGTGACTCTTCCGAATCTTAGAAGGCCGCATTAGAGAGAAGCGGGCCGAATACGGCCCTCTATCCCAACGCCGCAGGAGGTTAAATCACTCCTCAAGCGGGTGTCAACATAAAAATTGTCAACATTACTGTCAACACTAGCTGCACTCGTCCGGCTGAAAAGTGAGGTTTTGGGACGAACGTTGTCAACAATGTGACGAACTTTTGTGTACGCTTGTTCACGCCAAAGTAGCTGCGTTTCCATACTGAAGGGATGTCGATACGGTCACGGGGACGGCCTTCGGCAGCTTTCAGCGAGGCAATAGCATTAGCGGCTGCACCAGCATTCCGGTCATGCCTTTTTAAGAGCACTTGTGCCGATGAGTAACTGGTCAACGTGATTGCTGACGAAAGTGTCGTCGAGCGCATCTGTTGGGTGACGAATAAAGACCGTTATCGCAGGTGTTCACGGAGCCCGAGTCAAACGGCCGTGTGCTAATCTAGCATGTCTATGGGATCTCCGAAGACGAGTATTGCTAAGAAAGAGCGAGAGCCCGCGGGTGAGAGGGTGGAAGCGCACCTGCGGAAAGCCATATATGCCGGTACCTTACGACCGCGGCAGCGAATCATTGAGGAGGATCTCGCCCGCGAATTGAAGGTGAGCCGGGGTCCTGTGCGCGAAGCCCTGCTGAGGCTGGAGCGTGACGGCCTGGTAGTGACTACATCGCGGCGTGGCACATTTATCCGCGACATTTCTCCGGCCGAGATTGGGGTCGTCTTTCGCATGCGGGCCAAACTCGAGGGTCTTTGTGCTCGCTACATGAGGGAAGACCCATCTTTTGATCCCTCTACCGTGCTTGAGCCTGTACTGAAGAGACTAAAAGCTGCCACGGACAAGAACAGTGAAGAGCGATTTTTTCACGCCGATATGGACCTTCATCGCACGATCTGGAAGGCATCCAACCAGCCGCTTCTCTACGGCACGTTGAATCAGGTAATGAATCCCTACATCTTTATGATTGCCCGCGCCTATTCATCTCAGGTGCCGATGGGCCGTCGTCTTGAACATCATGAGCGGTATGTGAAGATGCTGCTGAGGACCCCGATAGCGAAGATTGAGGAGGAGGTCGAGCGATATTTTTCCGAAGTGTACACACAAACGTTTGATCGGATCTTGCCGTTCCCTCCATTCGCTTTGCATGGCTGGTCCAGCAATTCCAAAGACGGCAGCGCCACCCGGCAATCACGGTTATCGAGAGGCGCAAGCTAAATAGAACCTTCAAGGGTGGAATCCCAATTCCTAAGTCCTCTTGACCAGTGTGGCCCCTCCGTCGATAAGAAGCGTTGAGCCCGTCATGTAGTCGGAGTCCTTGCTGCACAGGAACGCGAAGCCGTCGGCAACTGATTCTGCGGTTTGCATCTCGTTAAGTGGAATCGCTGCTGATACACGCTCGCGGAAGTCCGGTTGCGCATCGTGCAGTTTTTTGCTGAGACCGGCATATACGATACCCGGAGCCACAATGTTAACGCGTATACCCTGAGTAGCAAGCTCCTGGGCCATGACCATGGCCATCATTTTGACCGCAGATTTGCTGCAAATGTAAGAAGTACCGTTGGGGAACGGCATGTCTTGCACCCAGCTTCCGGTGAAGAGGACCTTGCCGCGGACTCCGTGAAGCGGCTCTTGAGAAACCATCAATCTCGCCGCCAATTGAGCAACATTGAATGCTCCGTAAAAGTTGACCTCCATCGTTGCTTTCAGGTTTGCAGGATTTACCTGAAGAAACGGCTCATTCGTGACCATGCCCGCGTTTGCGATTGCCACATCCAGACGACCATGGCTCTTCAGAGCCTCCGTCAAAGCCGACTGAACAGCATCGCGGTCGGTAACATCGCAGCGTAGATAACTCACTTTTGTGTTGTTGGCGAGATCGGCCGAAAGCAGGTCTTCCGGGCTTCGATCCAGAAGAATGACCCTGGCGCCATCCTCTATAAGTCGCCGCGCGACGGCCTGACCAATATCCCCGCATCCTCCGGAAATTGCTACAGTCGTTTGCGCTAATTTTGCTTGTTCAGTCACTTGAATCCTCGGATCGATTTTAGCGTGATGCTTGTGACCAGGCATTTAGACGGAGTACCGGCGAGCCTGGTCCGACTCTCTGTTCAACTTGGAGTCGATGCGTGCGTCAGCAGCTGCAATACGTCAGGAAATCTATATCCCGACCCTACAACTGTCAACAAGATAGTTGACATTAGGCTGGTATCCTGTGCTAGGATTTGCTTTCCCCGGAGCGGGTTCAGCTCTATTTGCATCGATATGAATTCAGATTCTTCTTCTTTTAAGGGGCAGACAGTTCTTGTGACTGGGGCAGCCCAGGGGCTAGGCAAGGCGAGCTCCTTTGCCTTCGGGCGTCGCGGCGCCAGGGTGGCCATGGTGGATCTGAATGAGCTTTTGTTGAACGAGACCGTTGCAGAACTACGCAATCAGGGTGGCGTCGAATGCACAGGCATCGTAGCCAACATCGCAGAAGCCGGAGCGCCCCAGGCCATCGTAGAGAGCACGATGAAGCACTTTGGGAGCCTCAACGTTTTGGTCAACAATGCGGCAGTATCTTCAGTGGAGGCTCTGCTCGACGTCACTGAAAGCGAGTGGGACAAGGTGTTCGCAGTAAACGTGAAGGCGCTGTTTTTTCTCTTGCAGGCCGCAGCCCGCGTGATGAAGACAGCAGGCGGGGGGAGAATCATCAACGTGTCTTCGCCGGGAACACGAATGACACTGACGAACTACACCTCATACGCGACATCAAAGGCAGCTGTCGACTACATCACTCGTACAGCCGCAGCCAATCTTGGGCCGTATGGAATTACAGTGAATGCGATTGCACCAGGCAGAATGGATACTCCAATGCAGCGCATCACCGAGGAGTCGAATGCTGCTGCCATGGGAGTCGACTTAAAGAGCTACATTCAGTCTCGGACAGTCGATATTCCGATGCGGCGACGCACTGATCCTGAAGAAGTTGCTGAAGGAATCGTGTGGCTGGCGACGCAGGCGGCGTCGTATGTTACAGCAAATCGCCTGAATATCTCGGGTGGATTGGAAATTGATTGATGCCACCGCTACGAGGTGTCTGGTTGACGATACTCACGATCTGGAAATGACTGTCGTCTGCATCGGTACTTTCGATGGTAAGATGGGTGCCGCTTGAGAATAACTAAGGTTGAAACAATTCGCCACGGTCGGTTACCGAATCTTCTCTGGGTACAACTCTATTCGGAAAACGGGCTGGTCGGGTTAGGGGAAACCTTCTATCTGCCCGCCGCCGTCGAATCAGTAATCCATGATGTAATCGCAGCCTTTCTTCTCAACCGCGCAGACTGCTCTCCAGAGAGCATCTGGGACCAGGTCTTCAGCTACTGCAATTTTTTTGGTCACGCCGGAGCGGAGATGCGCGCTCTTTCCGCTGTTGATATCGCACTTTGGGACCTTCTGGGACAGAAGACCGGTGAGCCGATCTATCAACTGCTCGGTGGCAAACTGAGAGACACGATTCCCATCTACAACACCTGCGTCGATACAGAGATTTACCGGGACCAGGAAAATTTTATGGAGCGGCCAGGTGCTTTGGCCAAGGATTTAATTGCGCAGGGCATTAGGGCAATGAAGGTGTGGCCCTGGGACCGTTTCGCGCCGAAATTGGAGTCGACGGCACTAGCCGGACCGGCTGGATACTTATCCATGGGACCTTCCGGTTCGTTTCTATCGTTGAGGGACCTGGACGCCGGGCTTAGTGTCGTGAAAGAAATTCGAAACGCTGTCGGCAGAGATATAGAGATCTTGATAGAAGGCCACTCCCGCTGGGACCTGAATTGCGCCATCAAGATCGCCAGAGCTCTGGAACCGTATGACGTGCTGTGGATGGAAGACATGATGAAGCCGGAGAGCTCCGCCGATCTGTCCAGGCTGGCTGCCGAAACGCGTGTTCCGCACAGCGTCAGCGAGCGTCTCTTTACAAGATATGCTTACAGGCAAGTGCTTGAGGCCCGCGCTGCGCACATCATCATGCCGGATCTGGTCTGGACCGGAGGAATCACAGAAGGACACAAGATCGCTATTCTTGCTGACTCGTTCCATCTGCCGATCGCGCCTCACGATTGCACCGGACTCGTTACGATTTGCGCGAATCTGCATCTCTGTGCAGCAAGCCCCAACGCCATGATCTTAGAAACAGTACGCGGCTTCTACGAAGGCTGGTACAGATCGGTTTACACGGACAACGTTCGGATCGAGGAGGGAATGGCCACCGCTCCGGATGGTCCCGGCCTCGGCACACGGCTCAATCCCGCGTTCCTGGCGGAATCAGGTATCTCTACCCGAACCAGCGTTGCCTGATGGATCTCAAAGCGCGAGCAAGACGGCGATGACTATCAAGCCGGTAAAGCCGGTGCCACGCCCTTCATCTAATATCAGGCTTCGAAATCAATCTCTTCACCCACTTCAGGGATAATCGCGGTCCCTTTGCCTCCCAGACGCTTGTAGGTATCGACAAAGAGTGCTGGATCGAGTGTTTCATCAGCACTGTCACTCCGATCAGCCCAAAGCAAATGATGGATCGGAATTACTTTGTCCGATCCCAGCTGCCATGCAAGCAAAGCGGCCTCGTGTGCATCCATGTTTCCGCCGACTCCGTTGATGCAGAGCATTGCTACGTGAGGCGCGTGGGATTTGAGCCGCCGTAGACGCACATCATATTCAGTGTCACCGCAGTGATAGATTTTGAGTTCTCCGACCTGAAGCAAAACGCCGACGGCGTCAGGCACCTCCCAGCCGGCTACGCCAGCTTCGTGGCGGGCGGGCGTCGCGTCGATCGTGACGTCTTTCAGATGTATAGGTTCTCCTGGCACAAAGGGAATGATTTGTGATCGAGGGATGTCCCAGCTCACAGCTCGCGCCATCGCACTGGGCGGCATGATCAACTTTGCGTTCCGATTGTTGCGAGCAACGGCGGGAATGGATCCCGGATCCAGATGATCTTCATGCCAGTGAGTTGAGATGATCGCATCGGCACGAAGATCATCTATCGCGATTGGTGCCGGAAACGCGCGCTTTCTACCGAACATCGATTCTACGCAGTTGGAAAGATATGGATCGATGCAAACAAGAGTGCCGAGGTGGGTCTTGAATACAAAACCGGATCCGCCCAGCCACCAGGATGAAACATGGTTGTCAGGGACCTGCTTCGAAGCAATGCGTTGTGCCAGATCTATGTTTTCTTTCATCGAATAAGTTCTTCCCGTGATGTGATCGAAGCTATTGCCCGCTCCTACTGTTCTCAACTGGCGGACGGAATGTGCTCTGACCCAAACGCCTTTCCCATCCGTCCTTGTGGACGTTGAGATATGAATACGGATCGTACGGATGTTGCCTGGCTAGATCTAAGTTGAGGTCCACGCCAAGCCCGGCTCCGTTCGGCAAGCTCAGGTGTCCGTTCACCGCATCAATTGTGGGAGCCCAGGTGACAAGATCCCTGGTCCAGAGTTCATTAAAGGGATCAAAGTGCTCCTGGATGAGAAAGTTTGGCACGGCTGCTGCGAGTTGCAAGCAGACGGCGGTTGCGACTGGTCCACCGCTCTGGTGCGGCGCGATAACGCTGCCATGTGCCATCGCAAGGTGGGCGACGGCTAATGTGTTGGTAATCCCGCCCAGGCTCATGGGTTCCGGCTGAAAGATGTTGACTGCACCTCCGGACGCGAGGGTATAGAACTGACCGACGGTATCATACATCTCTCCGGTGGCCACTCGGATAGGGCACTGTGACGCAACAAAGTTCGCCGGCGATTCTCGCTCGCGGGTTGTAGGCTCTTCCCACCAATAGATGTCGAGTGGCGCCAGCTTTCTGGCTGCAAGTAAGGCGTCGACTTCGGAGAACCTCGCATGAACATCGATGAGTATTCGCATGTCGCGGCCGAATCGAGAGCGCAACGCCGCCACGATCTCATATGCGATCTCGAGCTCGTCACTTTCGATGAAGTCACGTGAGGTTCCAAAGGGATCGAGCTTGAGCGCATGAAAACCCCTGGCGACAACCTCCTCTGCGGCTTCCACAAACGCTTGCGGAGATCTCTCCGTCCGGTACCAGCCATTTGCATAGCCCAGGACTGACTCTCGAACCTTGCCCCCGAGTAGCTGATAAATGGGAACACCCAGCGACTTGCCGAGGATATCCCAACAAGCTACCTCAATCGCAGCCGACGCAGTCCGGTGAATATGGCCTCCATCGAGGGAGACGCTGTCCATCAGACGTTTGGACAGAGCGTTCACCTGTCGTGGATCCTGGCCGATTACCAGATGCTCCAACTCACGAATTGCAGCCTCGGTTGTGCGAATGAAACCGTTCAGAGTTCCTTCACCGATGCCATGCAGATCGCTGTCGGTGGAGACCCGTACAAACAACCAGTTCTTCCAACCAGCGTTAACCGAGATCGTCTCAATCGAGGTGATCTTCATTCAATTACCTAATCCGGAAATAGACGTGTCCGGCGCTACTTATGAATCATCTCCAAAGCTGCGGCGGCAATATCTTCTGAGTCCATTCGATAACGTTGGACAAGGTAAGGGATGGAGCCGCTCTCGCAGAAGCAATTCGGAATCCCGACGCGCTTCAGGTGAATTGGTACTCCGGCATCCACTGTGGCGTCTGCAACCGCGCTCGCCAATCCGCCCGTTGTGAAATGATTCTCGGCCGTGACAACCCGCGGGACTCGGCGCACGAGAGCCAGGACCGCCTCGGTATCGAAGGGCTTAAGCGTGCTCACATGCAGCAGGGCCGCGCTCACACCGCTGCCGCTGAGCTGTGCTACGGCTTTGAGAGCCCTGGCTGTCATCAGACCAGTGCTAATGATCGCCACGTCGGTCCCTTCGGATAGTAGCCTGGCTTGGCCGATTTCGAACTGATATGCGTCCGGATCAAAGACGACAGGGACCTGACCCCTGAGCAGACGCAGGTAGACAGGTCCTTCATGGCGGGCGATCGCTGAAACGGCCTGACTCAACTCGGTCGCATCGCACGGATCGATGACCGTAAGGTTTGGTATAGAGCGCATCAGAGCCAGATCTTCTATGCCCTGGTGTGTTCCACCGTAGCCGGTGGTCAAACCCGGAAGTCCGGCAATAATCTTGACATTGGCGCTGCCCAACGCAGCACCGATAGCAATGAAGTCATACGCACGGCGGGTTGCAAATACGCAGTATGTCGTGGCAAAAGGTATGAATCCGGTCCGCGCCAGGCCCGCAGCGACGCTAATCAGATTTTGCTCGGCCATGCCGATTTGAAAAAATCGCTCGGGAAAGCGATTCGCGAACAGGTGGATATCGGTGTATTTGCCGAGATCTGCGGTAAGTCCCACAATGCGCGGATTAGTTTCCGCCTCACGAATTAGCGCCTCTCCGAAAGGAGCTGCTGCCGTTCGCTCCGCTCCATAGATATCGGAGCTAAGAATGTTGCCCGTGACACCCGTTTTCGGCGCTGAGACGCTCATGCGGTCCTCTTGGTTTTCAGTTGAGCGTTTTCCTCAAGCTGTTCGCGAGCTAACCGCCACTCATCGGGCTCGACTCGGATGAAATGATTTTTGTCCCGTTCCTCGAACGTGCGCACGCCCTTCCCCATCAGAGTGTCGAGAACGATCGCATGAGGCTTACCGGTGATCTTCCTGGCCGCATCGATAGCGTTGACAATCGCGTGTATGTCGTTGCCGTTAATGCGTTGCGTATCCCAACCAAAGGCCTCCCATTTGCTGTGCACAGGCTCTATCGTGAGAACCTGCCGCGGCGGCCCGTCAGCTTGTTGATCATTGCAGTCAATAAAAGCGAAGAGATGGTCGAGACGATAGTGGGCAGCGGACATCGCCGCCTCCCAGGTCGAGCCTTCCTGAAGTTCCCCATCCGAAAGAAGATTGAATATCCGGGAGGATCTTCCGTCCAGGCGTACGCCCAACGCCATACCCACAGCCTGCCCGAGACCGTGACCGAGCGAGCCTCCAGTCATCTCGAATCCGGGCGTAACTTCACTACCGGCCATTTCAAGTCTCGATTGATCTGCCCCATAGGTATCAAGCTCATCGACCGTGATTACGCCGGCCTCCGCCAGAGCCGCATACAATCCGATTGAGTAGTGTCCAATAGAAAGGAGAAAGCGATCGCGATCCGGCCACGCAAGATTATGCGGGTCGTACTTCATCTCTCTGAAATACAGGACGGTTAGCAGATCGGCTATTCCCAGGCCCTGGCCGACGTAACCCTGGCCTACCCGCTCTGCCATCCGGAGAACATGTCTTCGCAACGAGAGAGCATGAAGCTGCAGCGACGTAATGCTCGTTGCTGTTGTCGAAACATCTGTTCCACCGCTCATAAAAACTCACGCCTTGTTCACTCTGACGAATCAGGATGATTGATCTGACACATTCGCACTTTGCGCACTAGTGCTCAGAGTACGTCCGCACAAGCAAGGACCGTTATAGAAGAGGTGTTCATTCATGTCAATACAAGATCGACGACAATATTGTTGACATTCTGCAGCGATGTTGTCGATATTGTTGACACACACCCTCTGCTGACCCGCCTCGTCGTCTTGCCTAAAATGAAGAGGCAAAATCGGCAAAGCGATCCTAGGGGGAACCATGACCACCTGGCTAAAGAGGAAATGCCTTGTCGGGCTGATTGTGTTATTCGTGATGCCTGGCTGGGCGCAGGTCTTCGACCTGTCTGCTGATTTCTCGCTCGCTAAAAATCCAAATGGGGCCTGGGAATATGGCTTCTCCGCTACGAACTCTTTAGCTGCTGACCAGTTTCAACTTGATCAGAAGTCAGTGATGATAGGTCCCATTGGGTTCTGGCATCCGACGCAGGGTGACGTGCCTGGTCCAGGCTACTACCCGTATATTGCCTATAACAGCACGACAGACACCCAAGTGGGATCAAAGGGATGGGCCATAAGTGCGGGCGAAATCGCAATGGAAGCCAGCAACTCCGGCCAGTATAGCCTCGTTCGCTTCGTGGCTCCGCGCGCGGGCAACTACTCGGTGAATGTCAAATTCATTGGTATTCACTACGGCCTGTCCACGACCGATGTTCACGTATTGAAAAACGGCAGTACGGTATTCGATGCGGACATCGACGGCTATGGAGGTGATCCGGCGTTCCACAAAGTAGAAGGATCAAGCTCCAGAGCCGAATATTCCGGTCAGATGCCGCTGAAGGCGAATGACAGACTTACCTTTGCTGTGGGATATGGCAAGAACAAAACCAACTTTGGCGATACGACAGGCTTGTCCGTGCGAATCGTACTACTCAATGAGACCAAATCTGCCAAGTGAAGGTCCGGATTGCCGATTGGCGCGTCTCGCGCCAGCATGGCCACCCTTTGTGCTGCTGATGTTAGAGTGAAGGGCTCGTATTATGGAGCGAGCCCGAGGTATTACTCTTATCTTGCATTGCGAATTATGTCGGCAACAATGTTGACAACAATTGATACGTTAGAGCAAGCTGATCGAGCCTTCTTGGCTCTGAGACGAGCAGGAAACGGACTCCTTCGGATCGGCAACATCTAGGAAATTACAGAAATGGGAAGCGAACTGGGAATCGTGTTGGCGGTGGCGGCCGGGCTGATGGTTGGCAACTGCATGCTACCCCTTAACTATTTACGCAAGTGGCGCTGGGAAAACGCATGGATCATCTTCACACTGGTTGCACTGGTGCTGGTGCCATGGACTCTGGCCTTTCTCAGGGTGTCGAATCTTCTTTCGGTTTATAGCAACGTCAATTCCGCCAGTTTCATGATTCCGCTCCTTTTCGGTGCTGGATGGGGAGTCGCCCAAGTCCTATTCGGGTTGGCAGTGATTCGTGCCGGCATGGCATTGTCGTTCGCCATCACCATTGGACTAAGCGCCGCACTGGGCAGTTTAGTCCCCATTCTCTTGCGTCATCCGCAAGCTCTTGTCACCGGACGTGGATTAGTACTGCTGCTTGGACAGTTGCTGATGGTGACCGGCGTCGTCGTTTGTTGCTGGGCGGGGCGCAGGAGAGAGAGGGAGCAAAAGGCAGATGCAGCGACAGCAACAGCGAGATCGTATCTGGCTGGGGTTTCGCTGGCAGCACTGGCTGGTCTTCTCGCGCCGATGCTGAATTACGCTCTGGCCTTCGGCGACAACCTGATCCACGAGGCCCTTCTCCAGCACACCCTGCGAGCGGATGCGCCATATGCAGTTTGGCCGATTGCTCTTGCGGGGGGTGCAGTGCCGAACATTCTGTATCCTCTCTGGCTACTGCAACACAACAAGACATGGGTTAACTTTCGCCCGGTGTGGCCCGAGATAACTCTGGGAATGATCATGGGTCTGTTGTGGATGGGTTCCGTCGCGATCTATGGAACGGCCACGACATTATTAGGGGTTCTCGGCGCGTCGATTGGTTGGAGCATCTACCAGATTTGCATCATCGTCATGGCAAATGTCTCAGGCTGGATCGCCGGCGAGTGGAAAGGGGTGAGCCAAGGGTCAAAGATCATCTTGTGGAGTGGCTTGCTGTTGCTCGCCTTCGCAACCGTAGCCATCACCTATGGCAATCACTAATCCCGTCGGTTTGGCGACTCCTATCAATGCTGTGTCCTTTAGGGGAGCAGGAGTGAAACAGCAAACCAACCGTCTGGCGTTATTAACCGTATTGGCAATATTGCTCTCCGCGATCTGTTCACACAGCCAGTGAGATTCGTTTCAAGAATTCGGGACAGGTTGTAACGATGTTGGGTTCTCAACTCCTGCAGAATAGGATACCAGTTCGTCTGGATGAAAGCTTGAGCTCTGAGCTGCTCGTCATTGAACAAAGATGAATTCAGGCGCATTGCCTTCCTTTGTTTGAGGGTGCAGTTGCAGGAAGGATTAAGACGCGATGCGAAATACGGTCCTTAGCAAATTGATCCCCACACGCAGAATCGAAGTCATGACTGTCGTCCTTGCAAGCCTGTTTTCTGGACCGAAGGATCTGCGCGCCCAGGCACCAGCATCGCTGGAGATCCGGTCAGAAGCTCTCTCGGCCACACTGGATCCAAGTTTCCCCCGTGTCTTCAAATATCAGGCGGCAAATGGAAAGAGCCTTCCGGCAGCATTGGAGTCGTCACGTCCGAGAATCAAGTTGAATGGACAGCTGTTTACGCCCAGCGATTTGAACATCAGCGTTCAATCCACGGCCTCGGATGCCAGCTATGTGATGCGGATTTCATCTCTGGGTTTGGAACTGGACTGGCGGTTTGCAGTCGAAGGCAACGAGCTTGTTTTCGAATTAACGAAAGTGCTGGAGGGCGGGAGCTTTCATCTGCAAACGCTGGACTTTCCTGATCAATATCTGGTTCGGGTTCCTGCTGCTGACGGGAAGGGTGAAGCCTATCGCGGCGAATACACCCGGCAGAAATGGAGTGATCCATACTCGAATCTTCTCTGGCAATCAACCGCCAACTTCATGAAGATCAGCGAAGCCGATGGCGAGGAGTACCCGAAAGATGCAAACTGGGCCTCTGCTAATGTGCCGGGAGTGGTAGCTACCCTCTCCGACAACATCCCCTACTGGAAAATCAAGACTCAGGTTCTGGGGGGCGAAGGTCCTGGCACAGATTTTGCAATGTGGCTCGGGACCTACTACTACCGTATCGGTGGCGATGTGCAGCCACTACTTCAATCGCGGGTGGCGATTCTTACCGAAGACCGCAATCACGATGGTGCGGTCAACTGGATGGAAGCTGCTCTGTGGCATCGGGACCATATGCGAACACCGAGCAATACCTATGAGCCGAAGACCTTTACCTACATCGTCTTTATCGATTGGGTAAAGCCAATCAAAGAGCCACCCGGTGGTTACGCTCCGATAATTGCTTCGTTCGCCGAAACACTGGAAATTGTGCGTGCGGTTGCCAAGGTGACCGGCAATGCCAAACAGCGAGTGGTTCTTGTTGGATGGCAGTTTACGGGTCACGACACCGGCTATCCGGCATTCAATCAAGTGAACGAACGAGCCGGCGGAGCCGCGGCTTTGCGAAAGCTTGTGAAAGATGCGGCCGAATATAACGCAAACATCGAGTATCATATCAACGTCGACGATGCCTATCCTGACAACCCGTTCTTCGACCCAAGCGTTTTGCAGTTCAATCGAGAAGGCAAGCCCTATGTTTGGTCCCACCAGTTTGACGGTGGTCCGCCCGACTATCGAATTTCCAACACCAAGCAATTCCGCTCAGGATACTTTCAGCGGCGTCTCCAATCATTTCTCGATACAGTCCCGGTTTCGGAGGGCGTCCGTCTGGATACATTTCGCAATTGTGACATTAGTGTTGGCCCCGGCGAAGACATAGGTATTGTGTCCGAGACAGTCTACGGCGCGAAAACCCTTGATTGGTTTACAATGCGCGGTATCGTTCCCATGACTGAAGGACCTGTGGATGCCTACTACGGAAAATTAGAAGCCGTGCAACATCGTTTCGTGATCTCGGATGCCTTTCACCTCATGATGATGCAGGGCAAACTTTACGGCGGAGGCAAATTTCAGGAAGGCGTAGGGCAGGCACTGGGTTGGTCGATGAATGTAGGTTATGCGTTCCGAGAGACCAATGCGCTCGGTGGCTTGCATTTGGACAAGTACAGCGAGGCCGAGATCGCCGACATGTATTACCTCGGCAATCTTACCCAATCCTATCTTTTAAAAAAGAACCTCATTTGGCTCGGAACCGAGAAGGTAGGCGAGAAGCAGGTGCAAAAGGACGGAAAGACCGTCACCGTACCTCGCAACAACTACATTGCGAAATTCAGCGACGGGACAGTCTCCACGGTCCTTGACGATGGTTCCTGGACAGTCGTTGACCACGATTTTAAAAGTGTCGACGGCCAACGTCGCGTGATTCCAATCGATGGCAAAGAGATTGTTCTCTACTCGGTGGATGGTGGCGCCGTTGATTGGACTCTACCCTCGGAGTGGGCGCGGGCTAATATATCCGCAACGCCTGTCGATTCAAGCGCTGGGTCGGTGCAGCGCTATATCGTGGGCTCCGACAGTAAAGTCCAGATCCCCATGAAGGGCAGGACCGCCTATACCTTGAGGCGGGTGAACTGAAAAGCTCCCGACGCCCGTCCGGATGCCCTTTCTAGTGCTCCTTGTGCATCATTATCACTGTGCTGTGCCGAAAGTCGCATCACCGCTCCGTCGACAAGGTAGAGCGCGTCATCTGCCGCAACGTTGAACAAGGTGTCACGGGCCCCCGAAACTCTTACGCAAAGACAGTAATGCCGCTCTATTTGAAAAAGTCGAGAAGCTATTTTTAGCAGCTCTTCCCAGATGCGGTCTCGGTGCTGAGCTTGAAGCAGACTTTCGAACCTCCTTCGTCGAAAGCGGAAGCCGGTTTCACAACTTACGAAGAGCTCGGAACAGGATTCTGCATTCTGCGTTCTGCGTTCATCGAACTGAAGTCTGGCGGTGAAGTGCGCGGCCTTCTGCGGTCCAATCCTCAAATCAGTGTTGACGCAGAAACGGGAGAGATACTATTCGATCAGGATTTCTTATCGGAAAACTCTTTCGCCAAAGAATTTCTTGTAATGGCAGAGCTGACCATGTTTTTCAACAGATGCTACATACAGTTGATTCATCGACTCCCAACAGCATGACTGCGACCAACTAGCGGCGTTCGTAGACGACCTCTACTATTTTTGAGGCACCGTTCTCGAACTGTGAAATCCGCAATGTCTGGCACAGAATATTCGACTGTCAGCTCTACGATCGCTTTCGTTTGCCCTCCCTTTTTCCGCTTGTTTTCTTCGAACGGGTAGTTGTGCGGAGGCAGAAAGGATTCAAGGCCGCGGGGGAAAGCCATCGGGCTCGTGCAGCCTGTATTCATGGGAGTCAGAGCAGTTTTGGCACCATGTTTATCCAACAATGCTACGGTATCCACTTCCAGCACGAGCTGCATCCGATCTTTATAAGCGGCAAGCAACGTTTCTAAGCGGGCTTCCGTCAACCAAAAGAACACTCTGCCGTTGAGCATACGGTACGGTCATGGCAATGCGCAGCAGCTGTTCCTGAAAGAGCGGTACTCCGAGGGTTCGCTTGAGCACGGGTACCAGCGAAGGATGGGGATACGTTACCTCCTCTCTCCCTTGCCGCCGCCGCATATAGGGGTGCATCATCTGCCCGACGATGGGGCCGGGCCGGATGATCGCAACCTGGACCACGAGATCGTAGAACTTCTCTGGGTAATTTCTGGGGAAAGACGCCATCTGCGCTCGGCTTTCGACCTGAAACATACCCACCGGATGAGAGAGCTGCAGTCTTCATCGCCATAACTGGACGGACGTTTCTTGCGGCTCCAATGCATAAATCGACTCTGTCGCTGAACTACGACGGAAAGAGCCAGGCCATGAAGTTCACCGCGCCGACCGCCATGCCGATGCCGAAGACGATTCCTGCGAGCATGCGCTTCGACTGGCCCTCATCGTAGGCGAACATGAGTCCGCCCACGACGATGGCGACCAGTGAAAGCCCGGTGGCGATGGTGCCGGTAAACGCGGTCTTGAGCACGTTCACCGCGTTGTCCCACGGATCGCTCCCCGTGCTCTGCGCACGTGCAGGAAGAGCAAAAAGAAGGGACAAGGCGAGATTCAGGGCGGATCGTGAAATTTTGTTCGTCCGGAGCGGGCGAACGAGAATCGACGGAATGATGGATTGCATGCGCTCCTTTCAGTTGCGTTTTCCGTCGAGTGGCCACTCTCGGTTGAACGTCATGGAGCGAAGATAAGTCTGATTTTTGAGACTCCCTGATGACATCGGTGAGGTCGTGATGCGTTTTCGATCGATTGGCTGGTTCGTGCCGCCCTATGTCTGTATGAGCCCGGATGCCTTCAAAACAACGCTTGAGGAAGTTGGCTACGATCCTTATACGCTGTTCCTTGTACAAGTATGGGGTTGAACCGCTGTGCCCCTGAATTGGATATCACATTAAAAAACTCAATTACTGGCTGCGGGACGAGCTTATCTTTTGATGGATCCAACGAATATCAGACTGACCTGGACTCCTGCGAAGTCTCCGTATTAAAACTTAGAGCTGGCTGCAGAACAGCCGTAAAATGATGTCATGAGCACAAGTATCCAACTCCCCAAGGCGCCGAGCAGAATGGTTATCGAACCAGTCCTGAGCGATCAGGAGTTCGAGGAACTGTGCGCGGCCAATGACGGCGTTCGTTTCGAGCGCACGAGCGAAGGAGCCATTGTAGTGAATCCACCCACCGGTTGGGGTAGTGAAGATTTGAACGCTGAGATCATCACCCAGCTGAGAACTTGGGTGAAATCGCAGCATATTGGCGGGATAGCCCTTGGTTCCAGCGCCGGAATCTTTCTCCCTGATGGTTCGAGTAAGAGTCCAGACGCAGCCTATTTAACGCTGGCCCAGGTGTCTAAATTGACACCCGAGTCAAGGAAGCATTTCCTTCACATTGTTCCGGCTTTCGTCATTGAACTGCTTTCCGAGACTGATCGCTTGGCCGCAGCCAAACGGAAGATGGAGTTGTGGATTGCCAGCGGCGCTGAGCTTGGATGGCTGATCGACCCAAAGAACCGTAAGGTCTACGTTTATGAGCAGCGGAATGCCTCCTACGAAGTCGTAGGGGACCACATCACTGCAGGCGAACCGGTTCTTGGATTCAAGCTCGACCTCACGCAGATCTGGTTAACACCCTAACAATTCAATAACTTACAAGGGCAACGACAAGCTTGACTGAACTACAATCGGGGTACCGTAACGGGGTAAGCGAAATAGGGCGAGGATAACCTGTTCGCAGGGGAGTGACATGAAAGAGACTGGGATTTTCATAGCTATTTTTGCGGGCGCTTTTATATCCATTTGTCTCCCGTTTTTTCTGTCGGGCAAGTGGTTGAAAGAAGCGGAGGACAAGGCGCGAGCACGCCGCATCGCGGACGCTAAGATGAATGCAAGACTCCTGAGACTTAACATCTGAGTCCAGAAATAAAAACCGCGCAAAGCCCGCAAGCGCTGAACTTAGTCATTCACCATTCATGGATCCGATATCTATGAGGCATTCAGCAGTCTTAACTGCGCCCTCTTTTGTACGGAAGCTCCGGGAGACGACTACATCACCGGAAAAGCCATCGACCACAGCGACTTCAAATTCTTCAGACTCCGGTAGCTCGCGCACGTTAGCGCACAGGCCCAGGCGGTCATTCGTAAAGGTGGCGACGAGGGTAGGAAGGGTTGTTACTGTAGTGGACATTGCTTGATTCTTTTCTGCAACGCCTCATCAGAACAGCTGCACCCTACGCTACACCTGATTTGATGCACATCAATAGGGAAACGATTCCGTGGACGAACCAAGTTAACATAAGCTTTATTTTCAGGCTTAAGTGATTTACTATCAATAGTATAGCAGTAAGCAGCGTCCCGCATTTTCGCTCATTGTTAGATATGAGCGGCGAACTTCGTAGCAAAATCAGGACTGTATACCCTCGCAGCCCCCTCGAAGTATTTTCCCTTTCTTTGGCCGGTGGCTTTCGAGGGTGAGGCGGATATTCGTGGGTCTTCTGGTCGCAAAGTCGACCACTCATACATCTATCCGGCGTTGTCAGCGTAGAAGTCGAGAATGTCGGCGCAGCAATCGACCTCGCCCTGTGTTTCACGAAACGGCCCTCCCCATCTCCAGAGGAATCGGCTTTGCGAACTCGTCGCCCTTCTAATGCATGATGACAGCGACTTTGTGGACGATTGCCTCGATCTCCGCCGGGAACTGCAAACTTCGGTCGCCTCGGCAGGTCCTATGAGCTTGGGCGAAAATTTGGTCCTGCTGCTGCGGGCTGCATGAATGTTGTCTTCTTCGACGGTAACGAAAGTGACGAGCAGAGAGATCAACGGTCTTAAAGAGAGAAAGAAATACTCCTAACACTTGCTCACCTCTGACTCGGCCTTGCCTTGGTCTGGTTCACTTCTGAAGATGTTGTCGGCTTGCACAAAAGCTTCATGCTATTTCTGCGCGGTTTCCATCAGTTCTGGATATGAGCGGGTCTCAGTTTGAAGGATCGCACCCACTCGAAATCAGATTCAGTAGAAGCTATCGATCATGGTCCCCGCCTCTTAGCTTTCCCAACCTCTAGAGCCGATGCCGTCGATACAGAGGATGAGCATCTCTGCCCACTACCCGGCACTCTGGTGGGTCCGGGATCGAAGTCAGATAGGAACGTATAGTATTCAGCAAAAGATGTATCGGTTCTCCTTTGTCGAGGCAGCTTGAGAACACACTGCGGATGTCGTTCGGTAAATTCCTACTCATACCGCTGAGCAACACGATCGGAAAAGATGCGCGTGCAGCGCGTAGACGTAGCAAGAGCTGGAATCCGTTGAGAACAGGCATGGCGAAATCCAGTATCGCCATGTGGAACTTCGACATGTCATGCTCCAGAGCCATCAGCGGGCAGCTAACAGCGGTCACAGAGTATCCCTCTTCTTCGAGCAGAGCGGACCGTAGTTCAAGACCGATGAGATCATCGTCGACGCAGAGAATGCAGTACTTTCGGGGCAACTGAAGCGACTCATTCGATGTCATTATGTATTCTCTTGTTCTTTTGTACGTCTGCTTTCCCAGTGGTTTACTGGGTCCTCAACGAGAAGCTCTATAAACCTCACGCTGGGGCCTCGAATAGGAACCAACTCCGTTGTTGTGGCGGGTCGATCCAGTGCGCTGAAACTTCTCAATATCTCGTTTCGTCCCGTTTTTGAGATTGTGTACTCATCGGCGGAGTAGCTTCGTTAGTTGTGAATGCCCCGACCGGGAACTGCTCGTCTGAGTAGTCCCCTCAGGCATTAGTGAATACTCCGTTCATTCACCAACTCGAAGAGCTTGTGATTGTCGCGATAGTCTACGTGTACCCCGATGAGTACGGGACCAGGAGTGTCGAAGGCTTGCTTAAGCACTCCCTGGATCTGGTCCGGAGACTGAATCATGAAACCGTGGGCTCCGAACGACTCCGCATACTTTACCGGATCAATCGGGCCGAACGTCGTGCCCGAGGGGCGGCCGTACTTCTGTTCTTCCTGGACGGCGACCATGTTGTAGGTGCCATCGATCCAGATCATGTGAACAAGGTGGGACTGGAGCCGCACGGCAGTCTCAAGCTCCATACCCGAAAACAGGAAACCACCGTCGCCGGAGATCGACAAGACCTTTTCGGCTGGGCGAACGAGCGTGGCTGCAATAGCCCACGGAAGTGCGACTCCGAGTGTCTGTTGACCGTTGCTGATGAGCATCTGTCGCGATCGGAAGCTATAGAGGTGTCTTGCCATCCAAAGATGGAAGGAGCCCATGTCCAGGCAAAGAGTGGTATCAGGTGTGAGAAGGTTTTGTAGTTCAGAGACGAGCCTTAGTGGATGGATTGGAGTTCCGTTCATCGCCGCAGAGGATCGTGCCAACTCCTGACGAGCTTCCGCGATCTTGTCGAGCAATCCCTTGATGACTGCATCGGGGGCGGAGTGCGAGATGAGAGGCGTTAATAGCCGAATCGTCGCCGCGATATCTCCAATCAGCTCAACCGCCGGGCTATAGGAGTTGTCGATATCGGCTGGAAGCAAATCCAGATGTACGATGGTGCGCTTATTGCCTTTATTCCAGATGGATGGCCAGTATTCGACGGGGTCGTACCCAATCGTGATCACCAGGTCTCCCGCGGCGAGGATCTTGTCCGCTGGTTGATTATTAAGCTGACCGACACGTCCGCTAAAGCTACTGAACAGATTTGCCGAGATCGCGCCCGCGGCCTGGAATGTCCCAACAACCGGAAGTTTTCCGCTAGCGATCAATTCATGAATTGCATTTGCCTTCTCAGGTTTGCTTGCCAGGAGGCCAAGGAGTACCACTGGTCTCTTCGCTTGATTGATAAGGCGAGCAGCTTCCTTGACAGCGGCAGAGTCTGCGGGACCTGCCGCAGAGTGCGTGGGAGGAGTAATAACCCCGCATTTGGCGGGCGCCGCCATGATGTCTGTGGGAAGGCTCACGAAGGCGGCGCCTGGCCGGCCGGACTCAGCGCTGCGGAATGCATTGATCAGAACTTCCGAGACAGACTCGGGTGAGTCCACTTCCGCGCTGAACTTCGTCACAGGCCTGCAAAGATTGACGTTGTCCAGCGACTGATGAGTCTTCTTCAATCTGTCAGCCACAGGTACGGCGCCACCGAGACCGATCACCGGATCACCCTCTGTGTTCGCGGTCGCCAGGCCAGTGACGAGATTTGAAACGCCAGGACCGGAGGTGGCGATCGCCACACCGGCCTTTCCCGTCATACGCCCGATACCACCCGCTATAAACGCAGCATTTTGCTCGTGCAGGCAAACAACTGTTTGAATAGAGGAATCAAGGAGAGTATCGAAGACCTTGTCGATCTTCGCGCCTGGAATCCCGAAGATCCATTTCACGCCCTGTTGTTCAAGCGTTTTGACGACGATATCTGCGCCGCTAGGCTCATTGTGTTTCGGTTCGTTAGACATTAGACGTTTTCCTTTTTGCGGGGTTGTTCAGCATAGGCGAGATCCTTTGAGGCATCTTTTGTGAGGTCGGCTCGCAGGAACTCCTCAGACTCAGGAAGGGACAGATGGAAGTCGTTCAGCTTCTCCACTCGGACTCGAAGGTTCGTGCCGCTGCCCTCAAGCAGATGGCCTCCCTTCGTCCGGTCCTCGGAGAGGAAGTGGAAGTGGTATCCCACTACATTGAGAGCGCTAGCGAACTGCGGAGCCCAGACACCGACGAGTGTCCCGCGGATGTCCCTGAAATCGAACTCTGGCTGGATCGCCGCGGCCTGGGCCAAAGGCAGACCTTTCAGGGTGGCTTGCATGGCGCGAGTGTGGATGTGGTCAAAGTGACCATCAATGCGAAATGCGTAGAAGAGATTGTCGGAATCCCGATACCTGTCGCAGATGGCCCTGAGTTCCTCGAAGCTCGATGCACTTGCGATTGTCTGGTCTTGATCCGCTGCAAACTTTACAACAATGGCGAAGGGCGTTCCTGTGTCGTCGACGATCTTGTTCACGGCGCCATCGCTGCGCGCTTGATAGATGCCCCCATCCAGCACAACCATCTCCCCGTCGAGATTGTCGAATGTACCAATTCCGAAATCACCATAGTTCAGCAGCAAGGTGCTGGAGACGGCCCGTTCGTAGATCCCTTGTACAAGAGCCCCCGACGTTGAGACCTGGAAGAGCGTATGCACCGCTATGCCGAGGCCATGGGAGAGTGCGTCCGCTACGAGTTGTGAGATAGGCTCTCCCGTCTCGTTGGATA
The DNA here is from genome assembly GCA_013285705.1 of Acidobacteriota bacterium. GTDB lineage: Bacteria > Acidobacteriota > Terriglobia > Terriglobales > Acidobacteriaceae > Alloacidobacterium. The sequence goes on along the minus strand of JABDHA010000032.1, from coordinate 14,528 downwards.
ATGCTTCAAGCGCGCGCTGCAAAGGTTTAGAAATTGGGACAAGCATCATAAGAGTTCTCCGCGGGTGAAAGTTTCAGACACCGTTTATCTACGCTGGCTGAGATCGATTTCCCATCCCTTTTGAAGATGAGAAGTAGCAGGACAAGCGAAGGAATCAGAATCACGGCACCCAATGCGACGGCGATCTCGATGTCCACGAGGATGTTTGGTGGTGAGGCGCTATTGAAGATCGTGAGTTTGGGCCGGACGAGATAGGGATACTGGGCAAGGCTCCAGCCGATTACGATGAGCCCGACCTGGGCTGCCGCGGCTATACGTGCACGGGAATAGCTGCGCGACCAGAGCGCCTGGAAGGCAACCAATGCCGCGATGGCGGCGCCAGCCTCGACCAGCCAGACATAGGGAGCGCGAGACAGGCCATTCCGTATTTCCAGGGCGAAATTCCCAGCGAGAACGTAGGTGGCGAAGGCCACAAGCATCGAGACAAAGCCAGAGAACAAGGCCCGGTTCCTGAAGTCATTCTGAAGTGCCGGGTCATCGGTCTCGACGGTAAGATAACTGGCCGATAGATACGCGAACAGTGAAAGCGAAAGCACACCAACGACCAGCGGAAACGGATGAAACCACGCTCTGAGGAAACCGTTCTCGCTGATTCCGTCATTCATGCGAACGTTATCAATGGAGATTGCCCCAATCACGATCCCGAGGAAGAGTGGCGTAAGACTGCTTGATATTGAGAAAATCTTGCCCCAATAGAGCTGCGTCCGAACGCCTCCGGTGAAGTAGGCCCGGAACACATAGGACGAGCCGCGCAGAACGATTCCGAGGAGAATCAGGAAGACCGGTGCAGCAAGTGCCACGCTGATCGCGCTGAAAGCCGGCGCGAAGCCGGAAAACATCAGGACGACAAGCAGGATCAACCAGATGTGGTTGGTTTCCCATACAGGCTGGATCGCCTTCGCAATCAGGTCGCGCTGACCCTGCTTGCGCGGTCCAGAGCAGACTAGGTCCCAAAAGCCCGCGCCATAGTCAGCTCCGCCGAGCAGTGAGTAGATCACCAGCGAGATCAGCATAATCGCCGCAAGGACTACAGATACGTTCATATGAAGACCTCCGGATGTTCGATTTGTTTCCTCTCCGGCGCTGCGATCACATGCCTGCTCAATAGCCAGACAACGAGGACTCCAAGAATCACGTATAACGCTGTCATCACCGTGAAAGTGATCGTTACGTTCGGCATCGAAGTCACTGCATCTTTGGTGCGCATGAGGTGATAGATGATCCAGGGCTGACGGCCTAACTCCGTCACGGTATCCATCCCGCTTCCAGGGCTACAAAACCAAGTGGGCTGACGAGAACAAGCGCCTTGATGAACCTCGTGTGCTTGGTCAACGGACGTTTCCTCCAAGCTAGCCACCCTCCTGCAAGAGCAAAGAGGGACAATAGGCTCCCACAGCCGACCATGATCTGAAAGCAGATGTGGACAATCCGCACATTTGGCCAGTCGGACTGTGACTCCTGGTCAAGTCCTTTGATCAGAGCATTGTATTTATGAAACCCCAAAAGGCTCAGTCCGTGCGGTATCTCAATGGCATACTTGGTTTCGCGTTCATCAGGAAAAGGAATTCCGCCGATGCGCAGCGATGCACCCGTCTCGGTGTGGAATTGACCTTCGAGCGAGGCAAGCTTCATCGGTTGCCTCGCCGCGACCATGCGGGCTACTGCGTCCCCACTCACCCCTTGAACAAGAACTGCTACACCACCAACCAGCAAGGCGATTCCGATTGCTACCTCATCGAATCGATTTCGACCGCGCCGAAGGAGGAGCCATCCATGAATGCCGGCTGTCGCAAAGCCAGCTGCGGTATACGCCGCTAAGACCATGTGTACGGCTTCCGGAATCCCTGCCGGATTAAGCATTGCAACAAACGGATGAATGTTCGCGAACTTTCCAGCCACCATATCGAAGCCTGTTGGCGTATTCATCCAGCCGTTCACGAGGGTGACGAATACTGTGGAAAGGACACCGCTAATCGTCACGATGAAGCCGGAGAGAAGGTGAAACCATCCCGGCACCAGGTTCCAGCCATACAGGTAAATCCCGAGAAAAATTGCCTCGGTAAAAAAGGCGAACCCTTCCAGGGGAAAAGGCATTCCGATCACGGCGCCTGCGTACTGCATGAACCACGGCCACAAGAGACCGAGCTCGAAGGACAAGACAGTACCGGAGACAGCGCCGACGGCGAAGAGGATGGTTGTCCCCTTCGCCCAGCGGTTTGCAAGTAAAAGGTAGGCCGGATCATCTGTAGACCTCCACCGCCATTCGGCGATGGTCATCATTAAGGGCAACGAAACGCCAATCGTCGCAAAAATGATGTGGAATGCTAAAGACATGCCCATCTGGGAACGTGCCGCAAGCAAATTATCCATTTTGCAACTTCCCTCTCTATGTGATTGCGTGGATCTCTTGCGCCTGCGGACGAGTCAGTTCCTCAAGCAGGAAGATCACTGATTGATAGTCCTTTCTCGTAGCTAGACTCATGCCCAACTCGCAAGTACGGTTGCTGCACAGGTATTTTTCAAACTGCTGATCCGCAATCTCATGGACCTCTTCCGATGTCGCGGAATGAGTCAGCTCGGGATGCAGAAAGCCGCGGTCACCAGCAAAGGCGCAGCAGGTTGCATAGATCGGCGTGACAGCCTTCTTGGCTAAGGCCTCTCCAAGCAACTGCAGCTTGTCTACCAGACCAAGATGATGAATCGAACAAACTGGATGAATAACAGCAGACTCGACCCGCCGTTCCACCTTCAGCTTAGGCAGAAGATGGTCATAGGCCCAGGCAACCGAATCGATCAGCTGCAACTGTTTGTGACGCTCTGCATTCTGAAGGGTCAGGTAGGAGAGAATCTCGGTTGTAATGCCGAAGGTGCAAGAGCTGGCATCACAGACGACCGGAATCTTGCCTCCGTCACTCCATTCCCACATCCTTTCGACGATTCTGTTCGCCATGAACTTGTTGCCATCGGCATAGCCTTTGGAGTGCCAGACGGTCGCGCAACAGGTGCCGGAGAGGTCGTCAGGAATCCAAAGTGGCATCCCGGCACGCGCTGAAACGGCGACCATTGCGTCGGCGAGGCTTGGCCCCTTCATTCCGTCTGAGCCGCCGAACATGCGATTGACGCATGCGTGAAAGTAGACCGCCGCCGCATTCGCGCGAGAAGTGACGGGAACCTCTGGCGAAGCCGCGGGCGGAATAACCGGAAGCCATCCTGGCATCAGGTCTTTGCTGACCACCGAGCGCGCTACCTTCAGGGCGCTCTCGGCGACCAACGACCCTCCATAAATGCTGGTTGCGATGTGATTGAGCCTGAGCGCAGCTCGCGCTCCAACCTCTGCAGTACCCCAGTTTTCGGCTATCTTCTCGGCGACGTACTCCTCAGTAGTGTTGTGTTCCTCGTGGCGGAAGTGCTTCATCAGCATGCCGGTGTTGATACCCACGGGACAAGCCAATGCGCAACTGCCGTCGCCGGCGCAGGTCTCGATCGCGTCATACTCGTACTGCTTGAGCAGCGCCTCGGTAACGATCGAGCCGGTTGGTTGACGGAGCATTTCGCGCCGTATGACGATGCGTTGGCGCGGCGTGGTGGTGATATGGCGACTCGGACAAACAGACTCGCAATATCCACACTCGATGCAGCGATCCACCTCTTGCTCAACAGTCGGAACGGTGTGCAGATGGCGGAGATGTCCTTTTGTATCCCGGGTCAACATTACGTCCGGAGCCAGGATGTGATGTGGATCGGCAAGTCGCTTCACCTTCCACATCATGTCTGTGATCTTCAGACCCCATTCATGTTCGACGAAGGGAGCGATATTGCGGCCGGTCCCGTGCTCCGCTTTCAGGGAGCCATCGTATTTGTCGACGACCAGCTTCACCACATCCTTCAGGAACCCATCAAACCGCTCGGTATCTGCTTCCGTATTCAGGGAGGGTGTGATGAGGAAGTGCAGATTGCCTGCAGAAGCGTGGCCGAAAACGACACCGTTATAACCGTGCCTTGGGAACAGCTTCTGCAGGTCGAGCGCGCCATCCGCAAGTTTGTCGGGCGGAAAGCAGACGTCTTCAAGAATGAGGGATGTGCCACTCGGGCGGGCACCGCCAATCGACGGTAGCAGCCCGTTGCGAATCGTCCAGTATTGTGCGGCGACATGAGGGTCTTGCGTGAACTCCGCCTTTTCCAAGAGCTGTAGTCCGTTGAGAACGGCCTGCGCCGCTGCCGCCGCCTCCTGGAGCTTCTCTGGGGTAGGTTCGCGGAATTCGACCAGCAATGCTGTAGCTTCGCCAGGCAATGTCTTCCAGCGATCTGGCACGCCGGGCTTTCCCTCCACAGCCCGCAGAGATCCACGGTCGGACAGTTCTGCCGCCGCTGCACCATGAGCGATGAAGGGGGCTACTGCAGCGCACGCGGAGTGCATATCGGCGAAAACGAGGAACGCTGTGAGGCGATATTTGTCATCCGGAACTGTCTCGAAGACTCCTTCCGAAATAAAGGCCAGGGTTCCCTCTGATCCCACGAGCAGTTTGCGGAAGATCCCAAGCGGCGTTGACTCATCGAGAAATGCGCCCATGTGATAGCCCGTCGTGTTCTTGATGCTGTACTTCTTCTTAAGGCGTTCGACGAGCGCCTGATCCCTCTCGATCTCTTCTTTGATCTCCATCAGCCCAGCAGCCAAGTCTGGCTCAGCGAGATTGAATTGATTCTCCGCGTCGAAATCTGCAGTATTGATGTGCGTGCTGGAAGGGAGCAGGAAAGAGACCGATTCGAGCGTTTTATACGAATTCTCGACGGTTCCGCAACACATCCCACTGGCGTTGTTGGCGATGACGCCTCCTACGGTCGCGACGCCCGAACTTGCGGGATCGGGTCCCAGGCGGTATCCGTAAGGATGGAGTGCGAGATTGGCACGAAACATTATGGTGCCAGGGCGTACTCGAAGGCGCTTGCCACCGTCTTCTACCATCGCTCCGGCCCAGTGTTTACGCGCGTCGATCAGGATGCCGTCTCCTTGTGCTTGGCCGCTGAGGCTTGATCCGGCCGACCGAATAGTTACAGAGATCTTCTTTTCTTGTGCATACGCAAAGATCTTGGCGATGTCACTGACCGTACGCGGCGTAACCACTACCTTCGGAAACATCCGGTAAGGGCTTGCGTCAGTGGCGTACTTAACAAGGTCGATGACGCGGGCATGGACCTGGTCTTTGCCGAGCATGTCAACCAGATCATCCTGCAACCAAAGAGGGGTTCCAAGCGCGAGCTCTTCAGGTGCACGATCATGCGTTGGTGTGTGTTCGAGGCGTGTGATGCGCTCCGCATCAGGCTGCAGTAAGGTTGGCATCAGGGTTCTCCGTTTGTGTAAGTGGTTGAGGGCTTCTGTGTCGAGATCTGCCTTATATCGCGCAATCTCTTCCGAGAGATCTTTTGGTTTTTGCGCCCCAAAGCTTCGAGGTGAGGACATTGACCTCGCCGAGGAAGTAGGATTCCACTCTGAAGCTTGATTGCCGTACGTTGGTGGCTGCTGAATTCAGCATTTCTTCTTTCACTAACGCAATTTAGTTACTCACTTATACTCGACCGAGGTTCGTAACCTTCGGCAGAGAATCTTCACACTTTCGGGAAGATTCATGTTCTGGCGTAGGCAGCAAACTCGCCCCGCACAATCGGTGTTAGCAACCGCTCTTCCGCTGGCGCTGTGACCCGTCGCGATAGGCTGCCGAGGACTGATGGCTACAGAGATTGTTAGCTCAGGCAGTTATCCGCGGGCGGGTTCTAGTGACGATCAGAGCGGCTGCGGCATTATGAAACGGCAGCCTAAGTCAGTAACTCGATCTTCATCAGCCTCGCTGGTTGGGGACCAATCTCCGGCTGTGATGCTGTACCTCCGTCGGTGGTGAAGAACGCAAGTCTCCCATATTCGCCAGGCCGCCTTCCCCAGTGACCGGCCGAGGGGCCGATGAGTCCAGGAGTGAAGGGATCGCCAGCAATGCTAATTCTTTTTTCGCTGTTTTCTGTCGGCTCGAGCGACAGACGATCGATCGTATTCTGTCGATGCGTCGTCAGATAGGCAAAGCCGGCGTCTTGATCGATACAGAAGTCATCGAACATCCTACCGCCACCGACAACTTCCGGCTCCCCGACTGGATTGTAGGTCTTAGGTTCGACCTTCACTCGCAGGAGTAGCTGTTTCGCAGTATTGGTGTAATAGAGATAGCCGCGCTTTGGTGAATACTGCACACCATTGATACCCGGCTGCTCAGGCTTCATCTGGCCAGGGAAGTAACCCATGCTGTCATGCCTAAGCCAAACCCTGGCTTCCGGCTTGCCATCTTGCGCGTTGAGATTTACACGCCAGATCAAGCTTGCAAAACAGTCTGCGATGAAAATGACGCCCGGCGCAACTACACAGCTACCATTGAGGCCACGGACCGGTTCCGGGAAATGCAGAATCACTTCGGGATTAATCGGCTTGCCGGGAGTCCATCCGTTCAAATCGAGACGGTAGAGGTGCGATGCACTCCAGCTGTATATCTCGGACGTTGCGATATAGAAGATATCCGGATCACCTTCTACGATCCCCATCGCCAGATGAGGGAAGGTGAGGAGCAGCCGTGGCGTAACCTCGGCGCCATGGGGAGAAGATGGAACGTACCACAGCTCTTTGTGGTTCAATGCGGTGACGAGAACGGAATTGTCTACACGTACGGCGAGGTTCTCCAGAAAGTAGTTTTTGGGAAACGTTGCGACGGTTGTCAGACTGACTTGAGGCACAGGACTCGGTGGCATGATGTACTCCATATGTGAGGTGCCCAGCCCGCGTGCGGGCGCCTTGAAAAAGGGTTGTGCTGTTGCCTGCCGCGTCAGTCCAACAGCGTCAGACGAGCGTCATAAGCCGTGAGTGCTAAAGACATGCAGGATGTAAATGCTTTCGCGTTTTATTGACTGCCTCCTTTTGGCAGGGTCGGAAAACAGTGCGCATTTCCGTGCCGTTAACCTCGACGGGCTTGGCGTCGATCAAGATGAAAGCGGTGACCGCCGGAACCGAGCCTTTGTTTACCCAAGTGTGAATCGTGCCGCGCTGGATCATGATGTCGCCGGACTTCAGATGCACGGCCTCACCGTTTTCCAGTTCGCAGTCAATCTCACCTGACAGCACGATCGCGTAGTCCAGGGTCTCGGTGCGGTGGGTGAATCTCGCGTGGCCGGGAGCCCACTCGTTGATTCGGAACGTCGTGCCGCCGCCGTCGCCCACGTAATTGCTGTGCTTAACGAAACCGGCTCGTTGGGCGGCTTCAGCCGCCGCCGAGTTGTCGATCGGCATTTGATCAGTCGACCAGATCTCCGCGCCCGAGATGCCCGCTCCTATCCGCGGAACTGTTGCGATCTGTTCATCGGTCTTAATAACTGCTTTTCCACTGGCGTTGTGACCGGTCACGATGCGTCTTACATTCATTGCCATTGCATTTCTCCTTTTTGCGAATTGCGGCGGCTACACTCGGTGACTCTGCGGACATTCGGTCCTTACGAACTGCGATAGCCCTGCAATTCGTTTTGGTCGTGCAGCTATAGCACCACCATCGGCGCCGAGGTTACCGCTTCAGTCCAATGGCGTTCGATGGAACGTCATACGCTGCGAGTGTCATAGATATGGAGGTAAAGTACCCAATGAGTACGGTGAGATCCGTAAGACCAGCATCCCCCAATAACTTTATGGCGCGCTCATAAAGTCCTTGCGGTACGATACGCGAGGCTATCAATGTACAGGTCATGTCATAGACAACCTGCTGCCGCGGGTCGTCAAAAGATGTGTGCAGGCCTGCGATCAGTGCCTGCACTTTCTCTGGCGGCAGGCCCGCTCGTTCCCCGATCATCTCGTGCTCGTAATTCGAATAGGCCGCGTGCCATTTGGCATTGATCAAATTCACTACAATTTCGCGTTCCGCGTCCGACAGCGAAGAGTGGCTTTGTTGAAAGTACCTGCCAACGGGAACCAAGACCTGCAGCAGGTTTGGATTTTGAAGGATGATCTTATATGGCCCCGGTGCTTCGCCACGTTCTTTGACCACATATTCATACCCCCTCCGCTGTTCGGGCGTCATTTGATCGACTGGAATTTCGGTATATCGACCGAAGGTACCAAACGTTAATTTGTCCGACATCTCTTTCTCCTTTTCAGTTGCATTTCAAAACGTGAGAGGAGGCGCCGAAGCGCCGTCTCAAGGGATGAACAAAGCCATCGTGGCTAGAGAAGCATATGCGATAGCCCTGCTCTTTGCGGGGAGAGGTCAGGTGAGGTCTTTTCTGCACCTCGCGCCCTCGCTTTTAGCGTGCCGCCTCGCAGGAAAATCCGTTGCCCCGGCGGCGGATTTTTCCTGTCGAGGGCGACGGAAAATGCGCCGTGCAACAGAGCGTGTCGGTGTCGCAATAGCGCTCCATGAAATCGCGCCGGGTCTTGGCCGCGAGCGCCGGATCGACGTCGAATTTAAACAGCAATTCGGGATAACGGGTCTGTAGCGGCGAATGCATGATGTCGCCGCAAAATACCGCGTCGTCCTTGCCCCGGCCGGCCGCGAAGGCGACATGGCCGGGCGTATGTCCCGGCGTCGGCAGAATGCGCAAATGATCGCCGATCGCAAAATCGTCGCGCACGATGTCGGCCCGCCTGGCTTCGACCACCGGCAAGACGCTGTCGCCGAACGGCGTCACCTCGGCCTTGGCGTGCTGCTCGGCCCAGTAGTCATATTCGGCCTTGCCGAAGACGTAGCGCGCCTTGGGAAAGGTCGGAACCCAGCGGCCGCCTTCGAGCCTCGTATTCCAGCCGACGTGATCGACATGCAAATGCGTGCACATCACGAAATCGATGTCTTCGACCACAAAGCCCGCGGCCTTCAGCGCGCGCATATAGGTGTCGTCGGTCTTCTGATTCCATTTCGGACGTTGCGGCCGCGGCTTGTCGTTGCCGAGGCAACTGTCGATCAGGATCGTGTAGTGCGGGGTACGAACGACATAGGACTGAAAGCACAGGATCATCGTGTCGGTGGCGTCGATCGCCCCAGAATCGCGCAGCCACTGCCGGTTCTCGGCCAGGAGGTCGGGAGTCAGTCCGGCAAACATATCATGCGCCGGCAGGAACGTGGTCTCCATCTCAATGAGGCGGTGAATGGTGAGGTCGCCAGCGGTGAATTTGAGGCTCATGTCGTTCTCCCGTTGTTCAGGAGTCATTTGATCGACTGGAATCTCGGTGTATCGACCGAAGGTACCAAACGTTATTTTGCCCGACATCTCTTTCTCCTTTTCAGTTGCACTTCAAAACGTGATCGGCTCTGGTGTTCGCGCGATTTACTGTGGGGACGCTGCGGGCTCATCGTCCAGTGGAACTCGTCCCGTCCGAAGCACACGCACGACTAGCATGTATGTGCCGATCACGTAGAGCATCTCGGTGATGGCGCGGTCGGAGAAATTCTTCTTCACCGCGGCATAGGTCTCATCTGTCGCTTCGATGAGATCCATCACTTCATCTGTGAAGGAAAAGACGCTCTGCTCGGCTTCGCTAAAGCAATTCGCCTTGATGTTCCCCGCCTCAAGAGCGACGATCTGTTGATCGGTGACTCCGACGCTGTGTCCCACAACTACGTTCTGGCGCCAGGCATAGACGCAATCGGATCGTTTCGCAACGTGAAGGACAATCATTCGTTCCAGCGCTTTGTCGAGCTCCATCGGCCGGAACAGCTGCAACATGTACTTGCCGAAGTATGGATAGAGCGTCTCCGCGTTTGCCATTGCACGGAACACGTTGATCAAAGGAAGCAATGCGAGGGCATCCTTGATTGGTTGTGAGGCAGTTTCGGGATCGACAAGATTCAGACTTGTTTTGGCTAACTGTGTTGACATAGTTTCTCCTTGTTCAAGTAAGTAAGGTTTTCGAGTCAAGCGCTCCGAGTCGCCTCGCCAGTCGTTACATCCTCACCAACGAATCGAAACTTACTTCCGACCAGATTTGTGCCGCCGTTGGCTGCATGTGGTCTTCTTCAACGTTGCTCGGTGCCTGCACCTCACCGATGCAGTCGGATTCGACGTCTGAAGGGGGTCGTTGTAAGTCAATGGATGCTTCCGTCATCGATCCTCCCAAGTCAGCTTTCGCAAATAGATAAGCAGGTACCATGCCAACTGCTAAAGCATTGAAACGAGACAAGTGATCATCAAATCCGTGGTGGCGCACGCTCGCCAAATGGCGAAATCTCACCAGAAGAGCGAGTTCAGATCAAGAACTGACCAGTAACGGATGGACTGACCTTTTGAGGTGCGTTGGCCTAGAAAGGCGGAGAGAGAATCTGATGGCAAGAGCCGCTCGACGAGAGCGTAATGGGTGTGCTCCCTTTTAGGAGGTTTGGCCTTGCAGCCCGTGCTGCTAATCCTAAAGCGCCTGATTTTCGATTCGGGCATCGATATCGGCGTTGATTCCACAACTAGTGAACGACGTAACCTGGTTCAATCTCTGGACCTACACGATCGAATCAGAAACCATTCGGAACGTGTGGCTGAGCGTGCTCTCAAGGGACACTTGAACGTTCCGGAATTTCTTCTCATACAAAAGGTCCTGCGGCATTCGGGCTGCGCTTCAACTCCGTCCTCATGGCTAGGCTTCTGCCAGATGAGACTTAAGCTGCGCGAAGTTCTGAACGACCAGGTCTGCTCCCGTGCTGCGTAGTATTTGGCTCGAAAAACTGGTTGTGATCCCTACGGCAAAACATCCAGCCTGTTTCGCCGCTACGAGGCCATTGATAGAATCCTCGATGATCAAGCATGTTGTCGGTTCTAGTGAGAGTTTCTTCAGAGTGATTTCGAATACTTCCGGCGAAGGTTTAGGCGCCTTGACCAGGGCCGCGTCCACCACAACCTCAAAGAGGGATTCGATATCGAACTTCTTCATAAGGAAGTGCCGATATCGGGGAGATGCCGATGTCGCCAGGGCAAGTCGGAAGTGCCGATGTGACCAATGAACAAAGTCAAGAGCGCCCGGTATCGGACGAAGCGTAGACTCCGACGATTCGTAAAACGCGTTCTTCTGTCTCAAAATTTCCGCGCTTTGCTCTGCGGAAAGAGAAAATTCTGACACGAGATCTTTGAGCATCGCCTCATCACCGCGGCCAATCAATGTTGCGAAGCGCTCCTCGGGGAGCACAATGCCTGTCTTCCGGAAAGCCTCTCGTTTGGCGCGCTCATGCAAAGGTTCCGAATCGACAAGTACTCCGTCCATGTCGAAGATCATCGCTTTGGGTTTCAATGTGCACCCCCGAAGCTCTGTTCCCCAACTCGATATCTTGCCGACAGAATCGCAACCATCAATCCCGCAATAACAATGATCCCCATTCCGGCTCTCAGACCGATGAAGGACGCGGCTCCTCCGATCATGGGTGGACCTGCAAGGAATCCCAAGTAGCCGATAGTCGAAACAATGGAGATCGCAGGTCCCGGCCCGATCACCGGATCACGGCCGGCAGCGCTCCAGAGAACTGGCACGATGTTTGCAGTACCAAAGCCTGCGAACATCAACCCGGGAGCTGCAACATACCATGAGTTCCATAACAGTAACGAACCGACGCCGACGGCGATGAGGAGTCCACTCATAACCAAAAGCCACTTGCCCGAGATTTGCTCCGCGAGCCAGTCTCCTGTGAATCTGGTGGCGGCCATAGCAATCGCGTACACACCGAAGCCGGTCGCAGATAACGCCAGGCAGAGCTGGAGATTTGCGTGGAGAAAAACCGAGGTCCAATCTGCGATGGCTCCTTCCACCAACAATCCGAAGAACGCGAGCGTCCCGAGGAGTAACAGATAGGGGCTGGGCCACGCGGGCCGAGGTCGTCCCGGTGCCGCTACGCCTTCGGAAGGTAGAAACGGCAGTGCCGCAGCAGCCAGCACTGCCAAAAGCATCGCCGCCGCAGACATGTCTTTGGAGACCGTTCCTCCGTGGCGAAGCAGGAGAGCTGAAACTCCTGAACCGGCCAAACCGCCAACACTCCAACACCCCTGAAAAAAGCTCATTTGGGATCTGTGTCCCGGTCTATCCAGAGCCACTGCCTGGGTATTGATGGAGACGTCCACCGATCCTTTCGCCGCTCCGAAAAGGAACGCGAGCCCACAAAGGGAAAACAGATGAGACGCATGCCCAAGCAACCAGAGAGTCAATACGTAGCCCACCACGGAAAGAGTCGCAACGAGTCTGACGCGCGTGCGAGCAATCAATTGACCGACTAAGGGCATACACAGTAAAGCTCCAAGAATCACACTGAATAGAACGGCCGTGATCTGGGAATCGTGCAGGTTCAACCGCTGTTTGAAGGCGGCAATGTGAGCCGCCCACACACCAAAGCCGGTTCCATCCAGAAAGAACAATCCGGCGGTAGCCCACCTTTGACGCAACGAGGATTCACGACCCGCTATCGGCATTTACATGCACTCCTTGACATTTGATGCACGGTGTTGCACGATTGATGCGTGGTGTTGCGCAATTCAATCCAGGGTGAGAATTTAACGCTCCCAGCAAATCGGCAGAGGAGAATTTTGGACCTTTTAGGCGCGAATGGGCAGGTAAGCGCCTCCCTGCTCGCCAAAGAATTCACCACGTCAGAAGACACGATCCGTCGCGACTTACGGGATCTTGCTTCGCGCGGACTCTGCCAACGTGTCTACGGTGGTGCGGTACTGGTCTCGCCAGCGTGGACTTCGATTCAGGTCCGCACCACCGAAGAGCGTGATCGCAAAGACGCTCTCGGAAAAATGCTAGCTACTCTGCTTCGGAAGGGTCAGTTTATCTTCATCGATACCGGCACTACGAATTTGGCATTCGCGCGCCACATACCCGACGGCCTCGATATCACGGTTGCGACTCACGATCCAGCAATAGCTTCCTGCTTGGTGGGGCACCCTGGAATTGAACTTATTACGGTCGGGGGAAAGATAAATCCAAAGATTGGAGCGGCGCTTGGCGGTGGCCCTATGAGGGAAATCGCGAAAATAAGTCTGGATCTTTTTGTTCTCGGGGCGTGTTCAGTAGACGCTGAAAGCGGAATCGGAGCATTCGACTTCGAAGATGCCCAGATGAAAGCTGCCCTCATCGAGGGTGCCGGCTCCACAGTTTTAGCCGTTCAGAACAAAAAGTTGGGTACAGTCGCAACCCACAGGATTGCGGCGATCAACGTAATAGCAGATATCGTTGTTGAGGCCGATGCTTCGCCTTCACTGACAGAGCCTCTTTTGTCAAAAGGGGTACGAGTACATTACGCAAAACAGGCTCAATCGGAAATGGCGGATAATGCATGATCCAACCTTCTCAGGGGCTTGTCGTGATATCACCTGAACCATTCGTACTTCTCGCGAACGGAGGTACGGAGCATGTAGCTCGACGACGCGAAGTACGAGGCGATACGAAGCATTGATCACTAACTAGTATGAATACACAAGGACTGCATTTGACATAAGAACGATTTGTCCAGGCGCCGACATGACTACCTCCCCACTCGAATTTCCACTCTCGCAAGACGCGCCGAATCGCAAGCAGGCGGAAGACGAGATCCGGCAAAGTGAAATCGAGCTTCGACAGATCCTGGATTTCGCGCCGCAGCACGTCGCCGTATTGGGGAATGACCTCAATCGCACTCTTCTTTATGCTAATCAGGCCGTGCTCGATTATTATGGTCTTACGCTTGACAAATGGCGGAGCTCTGACCGTCGGAAGTATTATCACCCAGATGATTGGGAACGCTTGACGAGTGAAACTCAAAGTAAGTTCTTAAGCGGCCTGCCGCACGAATACGAAGCGCGTTTTATGGGGAAGGACGGGAAGTATCGCTGGTTTCTCTTCCGCTGGAACCCGCTCCGTGATGAACAAGACCAGGTCAAGCGTTGGTATGCCACCGCGACGGATATCCACGATCGCAAGCAAGCCGAGCAGAGACTTCAGAACGAGAACGTTGCGCTGCGCGAAGACGTCGATCGCTTCTCAATGTTTGAGGAGATTATCAGTTCTTGCGAACCCATGCGGCAGGTGTTGAAGCAAGTGACAAAAGTTGCATCGTCGGATTCGACCGTTCTCATCTTGGGCGAAACCGGAACGGGTAAAGAACTGATTGCTCGCGCACTTCATCGGCGATCGAACCGCGCGTCGAGAGCCTTCGTCCGCGTGAACTGCGCCGCCATCCCCCAATCGCTGATTGCCTGTGAGCTTTTCGGGCACGAGAAAGGCGCCTTCACGGGCGCCTTACAGAGACGTGGGGGGGGAGGTTTGAGTCCGCTGACGGCGGGACACTTTTCCTTGATGAAATCGGCGATCTCCCCATGGAGACCCAGATCGCACTCCTGCGTGTGCTCCAAGAGCGCGAGTTTGAGCGAGTGGGAAGCAATCATCCGATCTCAGTAGACGTTCGGCTAATCGCAGCCACAAATGGAGATATTCCTTCCGCTGTCGCTGC
>JABDHA010000031.1:60-44114 GCA_013285705.1 Acidobacteriota bacterium | reverse complement strand
TAGAGCTTCCTGATTCTCCGTTGCCGCGCATCGAGATTCCGACCCGTAAGGCACGAAATTCGTGATCTGATGAGTGTGCTCCTCAACCATGCGATCCGCTGGGAATTCACGGACCGTAACCCATCTCTGAACCTGACGAAGAAGCTGGTGTCCGCCAGAGTGCGAAACGGAAGAGCATAGTTTTTACAGCTGGCTCCTTTCCAGTCTTCGGACACATTCAACGACCGACAACCGCCTCCTGAGTGGTTGTCGGCTGGGGATACGACAACACCCCGAGGTTTACTTCGGTGCTTGCTGCGGCGGATTTTCGCTCGTCGGCGGCACAATTCCCTTGATTCGCAAGTAGGTCACCATGTTCCCGTAGTGCTCGTCCGTATGCGCCGTATTGAGCGAGAATAGAGCGATCTTCGCCACGTCGAAGTTCATGAATTTCGTCATCTGGGCACCCCTGGCATCGGTCATGCCTTCAAACGCTGTATTGCAGTACGCGACGGCGTCCTTGAGCGCGGCTACTAGATCGGCCTTTGAGGTCTTCGTTTTTTCTATGTCCTTCCCAGGATTCGCTCCACCCGTGGCCAGCGATGTTGATGTGCAAACCGCATAGAACTAGGCCCACGCTAGAAGAGCGAACCGACCTTGTCGAACTGAAAGACCGCATCGCACGACAAGGGCAAATCTGGCAAAAAAGGCGGGGAGCGCAGGTTTAAAGCTACGCTCCCCGTGGGAGGCCATGTTGGCTAGAAGCTGAGCCTGCCTGTTACTTGAATCGCTCTCGGCGAGTTCGCCTGATATGTTGGAATGCCGAATGTAAAGTCAGCAGGATTGCTGTCCGGAGAGCCGAATAGGTGGCGGTTAAAGGCGTTGAGAAACTCGAACTTCAACTCGAAGGCTACGTTCTCGTGGATCGGAGTAGTCTTGATGATGCTGAAGTCCTCGTTCATCCATGCGGGCATGCGTATGTTGGTTACCCGCGGGGTGTTGCCCAGGCTATATGGCAGATTGTCCGGCGATGCGTTCACTGCTGCAACCTGGTCAATGAAAGCCGGTTTCGCAGTTCCATTGTGGTATGCCGCAGCAGAGTTCGTGTCGGAACCGTTGAAGAAGCTGTTCGTGGTCGGATCACTTCCGTTGGCGGTGTTGAATGGTTGAATATGCTTCCATCCACTTCGGTAAACGGCGCTATCGATCGGAACATTAGGAACAAGATTGTAGCGGGTGGAGTTTTGCCATCCAGGAATACCAGCGGTACAGCAGAAGGACATCGGTTGGCCATCTTGATAACGCAGGATCGCTCCTACTTGCCAGCCGCCCAATATGTAGGTTGCAGGCCCATGATTCAGGAACGGCTTGCCCCTGCCAACAGGTAATTCATAGAAGGGACTCAGCACGAATGTGTTTGTAATGTCCTGAATGCTGATCGCCTTCTCTTCATGCAGGTTGGAAGGGTTCTGGACCTGCGGCTGACCAGGGTTGGTATTTGGCAGCGCGCTGTCTGTGTCGTTGAGATTCTTCGACCATGTGTAGGACACCTGCAGGCTCAATCCATCGCGGTACCGTCGCGACAACGATAGGAGCATTGCATTGTAGCTGGAGTGACCGGTGGCCTCCAGGCAGCATCCGGAGTCGATGTAATCGTACTGCGGAAATGGACGTAGCGCCTGCTGAATCTGTACTCCGTTGCCCCACAGGTTGAAGTATCCGGCGAATGGAACAGCCACTCCGTACGAATTGTTCATTAATTGCTGGCCCAGTTCCTTGCCTAACTGGATGTCCTGAAGAGGAATGTTGTTAATGTTTTGGTTGTTCGCCTGCAGATTCTGTGCCTGGCTGCCAACGTAACCGATACTTGCGATCAGGTCCTTTGCGAGCTCCTGTTGCACCTGCAAGTTGTAGTTGTAGACCGCAGCCGGACGCCCCGCTGTCTTCTCAATATACGATCCTGGCAGGAAGCTGCCGTTGAACTGGCCCGGATCGAGATTCGGCGGTGCTGGAAAAGCCGGATATCCCGAGTCGATCACAAATGACGGATCGAAGCTGTTCTTCGAGTTAAACCCAGGATTGGATTTGTAGCCGGCGTTCATCGAGCCGCCAAAGTCGTCATATTGAAGCGGGCCATAGAGGATTCCAGCACCGCCACGTAATACCGTCTTTCCGTTGAGCCATGGCGGGGTGTATGCGAAGCCGACCCGCGGACCGATGTCCTTGAAATAGGTATCTGCCCATTTCGTATTGCAGCTACTGCAGGTGGTGCCAAAGACCAGCGCGCCAGGAACACCGTACTCTGGATCGATGGCCGTGGCACTGAAGTTAGAGGTATTATCAAGCGCCTCGTGCCGCGGCACATCCACGCTGTAGTTCACTCCTAGATTGAGGGTCAGATCTCTAGTAACTTTCCAGTCATCCTGCACAAATCCCGAGTAGTACCAGGATATCCAGCGAGACTGGTGAGCATATACGTTCTGGCCCCCTGAGCAGGCAAGCCCCAACAGTTCACTCGCCAATCCATTGCCATTGTTGCTCGATCCTTGATATGCGGAGGTCTGCTGTGCGCAAAAGCCGATTGACGGCGAGTTATTGTTGATTGGCGAGTACTGTTGATACCGGATGTCGGTCCCGAACGTAAGACTGTGGGCTCCCTTCTGCCAGGACACGCTATCCACAAGCCTTAATCCATTATCGATGTTGTCGCCGTTATTGGGCATCCCCTCCTGTGCTGTCACCCCGTTGGTAATAACTGGGAAGTTGTTGCTCGTGGCATTTCCGATCCCAAGCAAACTGAACCAGTTTTGGCCCTCCAGAGCGGGCACGGCGAAGTTGATGCTATTGGAGCGGTTAGAACCGATGATGAAGTGATTGAGTAGATTAGGAGAAATGGCATAATCCAGTCCCAGTCGCCAGAAGTGCGTTTCGAAATCCTGCTTCCAGGTGGCATAGTCGATCGGATAAGGCAGGTACTGGGGTGTCCCGGAGATGCGGTTGTTGTCCCGCGAGCTGTAGGAACTCCAAAGCTTTAGCTTCTGAGTGATATTGGTGTCGATGCGAACGGTCAATGTCGTGTTCTCGATCGGGGATGTGCTTGAAAATGAATAGTTGTTGAAGACATTTCCGTTGGTTGGCCCGGGAAAGTAGCTTAGAAGATTTTTCGCTACTGGAGAGAATCCTCCCGGAATTTTATTGCCAGGGTAGGCTGTACGACACTCGACTCCACCAACCGTCCTGGTAGTCGAAGGATCGAAGATCTGCCCTTGATAAACCGGGGTTCCATCACACGGATTGGTGCCCACCACGTTCGATTGATTAAATAACGCTGGATTTGAGAAGTCACCCGCCAGCTCATCTGGCGTCGGAACCGTGGTGATGGTTGTGGCACCCAGGCTATATTTCAACTGCTCCCAGGCAAAGAAGAAATACGTTTTGTCCTTTCCGTTGTAAACCTTCGGAATCCAGACCGGGCCGCTGAAGGTGCCCCCGTAGTCGTTTTTGCGGTCCACCGGAGTTGCAAAGGTGGAGGCGCAGGCTGGCGTGTCGTTTGCGCCTATACATTGCATCGCCCGGTTGCCTCCGTTAAACCACAAGTTGGCATCGAGCGCTGTGTTGCGAAGAATCTCAAATGCATAACCATGGAACTGATTGCCACCGCTCTTAGTGACAAAGTTTTCAAAGCCGCCAGTCGTACGGTTGTACTCGGCTGAGGGCAAGGCCTCCGTTACTGTCAACTGTTGCAGAGCGTCCACCGACGGAGCCTCTTCGTCGAAAGAGGATCCATTTTCACTGCGCTGCTGGCTGAGACCGTCGATCAGCACCTCGGCGCCATAATCCTGTCCTCCAGCGATCTTGCTGAAGAAAATACCGTTCGGGCTGTTTGCTGTTCCTGGACCAGTGTTACCGGGCAGCAAGAAGATGAAAGCTTCCGGCGAGCGGAAAGCTCCGACGCCGCCCAGAGCGAGAGGCAGCTTCTGGTATTGATCCGCTGTAATCGTGCCTGAGATATCGGACGTCTCTGTCTGCAACCTCGGAGCATCGGCCGCAACTGTAACAGTCTCGCTTGCTGCGCCTATCTTCAACGTGATATTCACGGCAGTGGTGACCTGAAGGTTCACCTGGACTCCGGTAAGTCTTTGTTGTTGGAAGCCTGGCGCACTAACATCGATGTCGAACGTACCGATGGGGACCTGTGGCAGCCTGTAACTTCCAGCTGACGTGGAGATCGTCTCAAGTGTCGTTCCGGAATTTACATCGACCGCCTGCACTTTAGCGCCTGCGACAACTGCGCCGGTGGAATCGGTAATTGTTCCGGCGATATTGCCGAATACTGTCTGCGCACCGGTTCTGGGTGTAAAGGAGAAACCCGTAAGCAATACCAGAAGGACATACCCTGACCGCAGTCTTAAAGATTTCATGCTTACCTCCTGAAAAATGGTTCCTGTCGACGCCATTTCTGGCCGCGTCGATCATTGTGTGTAAACAGTTACATCTCTCGGACGAAACACTTTACTCTTGAATGAGGCCTTAGCAAGTAAACACGGAGACTACCGGAGCCGCATAAACACACGCATGTGTCAGCGCAACCATCACATCATGGTTCAATTGAACTAGTTATTGTGAATAACTGCGGCTACAACGAAGTTAGGGACGAGTTAGGCTTGCACATCGAGTAGCCCTTGCTGAATTGCAGTTGTAACGGCTTCCGTCCTGTCCGCGACATCAAGTTTTTCGATAATGCTGTTTACGTGATTCCGGGCGGTATTCGCGCTGATACTGAGTGCAGAACCGATTTGCTTGTTGGTAAGTCCCTTCGACATCATTTCGAGAATCTCTTTCTCCCTGGCTGTAAGATTCGACCGCGACATACGCTGCGCAAGACGCGATGCAATGTGGGGAGGAAAGTAATGCCGGCCGGCGGCGACGGCTTTGATCGCCTCGACCATCTCTTGCTGAGTGGTGCTTTTGAGCAAGTAGCCTTGGGCCCCGGCACGTACAGCTCGATAGACATCCTCATCTGTCTCGAAATTCGTCAATACCAGCACGCGCGGCGGTTCTGGGAACGAACGTAGTGCTTGCAACGTTTCAATGCCATTCATGCCCGGCATGCGAAGATCGAGCAGCATCACTTGCGGCCTGTGACGCTCAATGAGTGCGAACGCCTCTTGCCCATTCCAGGCTGCGCCGACCACATCAAGGCTTTCCTGAGTGCCCAACATACTGGCTAGACCGGCGCGAACAACGGGGTGATCGTCAACGATAAGAATACTGATTTTTCCGTTTGTTTCCTTGTTCATCGCGGGAACCTCGCAATCGGAAGAATCTAATATATCGCGCCAATCGCGCCAGTGGAACATGCGACGGCAGTGGAGCGGTTACGAGAACGAGAGTGCCCGCTCCAGAAGAACTGATAACCTCAAGGGTAGCTGCAATTCCTTCCGCGCGTTTGCGCATTCCCTGCAGACCGAAGCCGCGAACCGGTGAAGCAGGTTCGAACCCCACACCATTGTCTTGTATCGACATGGAAACAACCGCTGCACTGTACTCCGTGCGAATGGAGATCAATGTGGGCGATCCATGGCGGATTGCATTGGCGATGGCCTCCTGGCCGATACGAAATAGTGCGTCCTTAAGAGCGAGGGAAAGGCCATTCTCCTCTCCACTCAAATCGATCTGCACATCAACGGCGCCGTGCTCGACCATGTGCCGGGCGAATTGCTCCAGGGCGATATGCAATGGCTCAGACTGAAGAAATTCCCGGCGCAGGGTCATAAGGCTGCGTCGTGCTTCCTCATGGCTGTGTCGCACGAGCTCAGTGGCCAGTTCCAGTTGACGGTTTACTTCCGGCAGATCGCGTACCACACCGTTGCCGATAGCCTGAAGCTGAAAGCCGATGCCCACAAAGCTCTGTGCCAGCGAGTCATGCATTTCGTGGGCGATCCTTTCCCGCTCATCGAGCACCGCTTGCAGTCTCCAGTGGTCGACCCGGATATAGAGCAATAGCCCAAGCAAAAACACAATGATCAATCCAAAGGCTAGGAGGGCCAAACTACGCGCGCTCCACCACGGCGGCCCCGACAACACCTCAATGTCATCGGCCGAGGAAACAAGCAAAACAAAAGGATACAAATTGACGGTGAACCCCGGATCCACTACGCACACTCCGAGCAGGCGCAGCTTGCTCTGCGACGCCAAATTGCGCAAGGAAGCGCGGTTCCTTCCCGGATTAACGATCGCCCGGAAGGATTGGCCCGTAGCGGTGAAGTCGAGTTGCATAGAGCCGTCCGGAGCGCTAGATCGGTGCTCAAGCACGCCGTCGACTTCGATAAACATGGCATCGTACACGCCAGTAGCAGCCTGGCTCGCCGTGACCGACACCGGCGGTAGAGGGGCTCTCGCCCAAAGCAACCTGACATGCGCATTGCGTAGCGTCAGGCTGTAAGCGCGCAAGTCTACTTCGCCCTCTACCTCCACCTCATCACCGAGTTTTAAGTCTGGTAGCGCATGCCCGATGACCTCTGCCCCGCCTGTGGTGTCCTGCACATATAGTCTGGGTGACGTCAGCACCACCGTTCCGCGCAACACCGTTGTCCGCGCGCTTCTGCGGTCAAGCTTCAAACTTGCAATGGTCTCTGCCGGAGTAGATCTGAGTTGACCCCCATGGACAGCCCCATCAGCACCAGGACTGCGTCCCTCGGGTCCGTTCACTACTGGTTCGTCGATTGCGTATGGTATTCGTGCAAGGTGCTCCACGCCTGGTCTTTCTGTAATTGGCGACAGATCTGCAGCATCGATCCGGGTAACAGAGAGGTTCTTCCAGGCTCCGCCAGACGAATGTGACCTGATTCCCACGCGCCCTCGAGCGAAACAATTGGATTGCTCATCCACACTGATCGAAGTGGTGACTCCCGTGGCACTGTCAACTGCAACAGCAGAGACGCGACAGCCCCGAACCGTGGCCCGCAGTCGATACCAATGAAAAGGAAGCACTCCTCCAGGAACTGGCGTTCCGGCGAGCTGCAACCAACCGTGATCCGCGAGACCAACGATCAGGAAGCCATCATTGCTGCGCAGGCCGACGTAGTAACCGGTATAGGAGTCCACTCCCTGCTCTTCATCGCTGCCGCGCAGGATGACGCCGGCATCGCCTTGTTGACCAAGTAACTCTACATCTGTAGTGACTGTGTAGTCTCTCCACCAGGGCGAGCCGGTCATCAGCTTCGCCCCTCGTTCGTCAGATTCATTTCGCATGGCACCGCGCGCAACGCGCCAGGTGCCGCCGTAGGCTGTCCACTCTTCGGAGCTTCCGATCTGAAAAGAATCTTTGTAAGGCAGACCGCTGTTCGGGGATCGTTCATAGATCCACAACCACGTTGCTCCACCGAGGACAAGGAGCACTATGACCGCGGTCGGCCACCTCCAACTTTGCTTCACTGACCGCTCCTGCCGTCACCACGCCAATCCATGCTCAGCATTCTGGCTACTTGTGGGGTATTAAGATTCTCGCGGGTCACCAGCGTGGGGCTTAGCTTCACCAGTGGCGGTCCGCTTTCCCCCCGCATTTGCATGGCCACTCGTTCAACCGCCAATCTCCCCATTTCATACGTGTTCTCGACCACGATGGAGTCAATTTCCCCTGTGAGCAGGGGAGGCACCAGTTCTTGTTCACAAGCCACCAGTTTGACTTTCTTGAGGAGGCCACGGTGCTGCAAAGCCAGGTAGGCGCCGCGCGTTGTAGCCGAGTTTAATGCGAGAAAAACATCCAGATGCGGATTTCGCGCCAGGACATCTTCGGCAATATCCTGCGCTTCGGCGATGTTAAAACCTGCAGCTCGTTCTTCGACAATACGTATGCCGGGATAGAGAGAACCAAGGCTTGCCTCGAAAGCATGCGTCCGCTCGACAATACCGCTGACATCGGGGTCCACTCCTAGTACTGCCACGGTTCCCTTGCCGGAGAGGATCTGTCCGATCCGGTCAGCGGCAAGGCGTCCCGTCGCCTCTTCGTCATTCAAAATGTACGTGAGCTTTCCCCCGGGTGGAATCGGGAGTGGAGAACTAATTACAACAGTCGGGATGCCACGTGCAACAACGTTGCGCACCGGCACCATGAGCGCGAGCGCCTGATCGGGTGCAAGCACCAACCCGCGCGCACCGGCGGCAACAACGCGCTGAATGAGACTGATCTGCCGCTCTACATCATCTTCACGGGTAGGGGCATTCCAGTAGACGGTGAGCCCCTCGCGGTGCGCTGCTGTTTCAGCGCCGGCGTGCTCCGCCTCCCAAAGAATCAGCGCTGTCGTCCGTGGAATTACCGCGACCATCGGTTTGTGGTCCCGGCAACATCCAATAGCAAGCATTAACCCGATAAGACAGACACGAGCAATCCCGAAACTCCAACTTCTAAGTGAGCACATGATTCCCGTTTCTCACCGTACGTTGGCATTAAAACTCAAGAGGACAACACAATGGAAGAGCTGCTGGCGTGCGCACTAATGCTCCAGGCTTCGATGGAATTGCAAAACCACTACGCTGGAGTGAGGAAACGTATAACTCGTTGACTTGCCGGCTGACGGGTGATCGGTGGTCACACCCACAGTATTTGGATTTTCCTCGTCGTTTCGGTTATAAATGCTCGGCGCGGATATGATCTTCGCCGTTGCCTGTCGCGCCGGTTCAAAGCCCTGCATAGAAATAACTGCTCGATAATCGCGTTCCATGCTGCGATTGACACAGAAGAGCGCGATGTCGCCATTCGCCAGCTGCGCTGCGCGCACGTCGAGCCAGGGAACATCCTGAATCTCCGGGACCCGCGATACTCCATGTTCTACGGAATAAGTCGGCGCGTCGCTATCAACTGCCAGAAGTCGCTGCGGAGCGGCCTCCGCGTAGGTTCGCAACACCCAGTACGCCGGCGTAGCGTAGACCTGCTCTCGTCGTTTCCAGATTCCGGCAAACTCCAAAATGCCCGTCATGTCGGAGATAGGAACGATGTCCGCGTGATCCAGGAGCATGTTCATGAATCCGCCAGCGATCAACGCTCCTCCCATATTGTTGAAGTCAGGCGCAGCACGGCTGCCAAACTGTCGGTTGCCGACAAAAAGCCATTCGGTGAAGGCGATTTTCGTATCGTGATGGCCCGACTGCTGAATTTGCTCAGTCATCTCCTTGAGGCGTTTTCCAAGGCCCACAGGCATGGCAAACGCCGCCTGCGCGATGAATTCGTTCGAAGGATTGCTGAGTTGGACACTGTCGGTCGTCACCACAAAATGCGTGGAAAGATAATTAAACGTACCGGGCGGATTTCTGAGTTGCACAGCATTCCACTCGTGGTAGTTATCGGGGTCGGCGCCGGTGGCTATGAGCAAGGAGCTGGGATCAGCCTTGCGAACCGCTTCGCTGAAGGCGCGGGTGCGGTCACCAATCTGATCGCGCGTCGGATAGCCAGTGTTCCAGTTGCCCCAAAGCTCATTCCCAAGCTCCCAGAGCAGCCCGCCATGCTTGTTGCCCCAGTGTTCATCCACATACTTGACCCAATCGGCTGCCTCTTCGGGCGTACCTGTGCCGAGATTCAACGCGATCTGCGGTTCGGCGTGCACGAGTTCGCAAAAGCGAAGGAACTCGTCCGTACCGAAGGTGTTGTACTCCGGAATTCCCCAGGCGAGATTCAGTCTGCCTACACGTTTGTCACGCGGACCAATGCCATCCCGCCAATGATATCCGGAGGTGAAATTCCCTCCGAAGCGGACAACCGAAGGCTTTGAGTCTCGCGCCATCTGGATCACGTCCGGATCCATGCCATCGATGTTGTCGCTCGGCATAAGCGAGATCTCGTCTACCAACGCGCGCGCGTCGTTTGATAACGAAATCACGAAGTACAGCGGCTCCAGCCAGTAAACATCGCCGGGCTTGAGCGTCAGATGAAAGGTGTAACGCGTCCAGTCACCACCATCAGCATTCAGCTTCGCTTCAGTCAGGATTCGAGTGCTGATGTCGTGGGGCCTGATCGAAACCGAAAGCTCTTCAGGTCCGCTGAGATGCTTCACCCAAATGCTGCCGTCATACTCAAGCGTGCGCTGGATCGGCAAATAAATCCGCTGGCGAATTCCGGTCTCGCCCGCAGGCAGAGCCATGATTTCCAGCGATCGGCTGGAATTGGCCGCGTCACCCCAGCGCGGCTCATATCGATTGCCTTGGCCTGAAACCAGAGGCTCCCACGGCAGAGGCAATCCAAGTTGCGATCCTCTCAGTAATTCGGGCTGCTCTCGCACCATCCTCGTCACCTCAGAGGCGCTCCATAGCCCGTCCTCCAGACTGCCGTTCTCCACTAACTCCGCCCAAAGGCCTCCGTAAGTGGAACGGCCAATCGGCTCGAGAAAGCTCCCGAAGATCGTCGCTGGGATTTCCGTAGCAGCCGGACGATCTGCGTGAACCGCAATATGCAGTTCAGAAGTTTTTCCCACATTCGTTGTGTGATCCTGGATCTGGCCATAAACGCCAGGACTGAGCGTGATCAATGCAGCCGCTACTACCGGACTGAGATGTTTTCTGAGTGTAGTGATGAACATACAATTAGTTCCTCGATGAAGACACGGATATTTTGCGCAGAAGCCGCAGTATAGTTGTGGCGCAGAAAGAGAGAAAGCCGTTCACCTGAACTAGGGCAGACCTTCCAATCACTTATATAAACTGGGACATTCACCTGAACCGACAAGGCGGGTTTCATGTGAGGAAGAAGAGGCAGTGGATAACGCTTCCAGGCAAAGCAACTTGAGATCTTCGCGCTCTGCGCAATCGACGGTAATGGTCTGCACTTTGTTCTTTATCCTGGTGATCAAGGCAGGCACAACGATTTGCGCCGCCCGGACTGGTTTTGACGTAGCTGCCGCGAACAACCTGGCACAAGCCAAAGCGAGTCTGGATCAAGGTCAATATGCCAACGCCGAAAAGCAACTGCACAAGTACCTCAGCGATCATCCTTTAGACGCAGAAGCGAAGTACCTTCTCGCCTTCGTTCTTTTTCGTGAGAACAAACCCGCCGACTCCCTCAAGGAATACACGGAAGCTGCGCGGCAACGCGCTCCGCATGCGGCAGATCTGAAAACTGTCGCGCTCGATTATGTGTTGCTCGACGACTACGCGGACGCCAACCATTGGATTCATTCTTCATTGTCAATAGACGCGAACGATGCTGACGCGTGGTATGAGGAGGGAAGGATCGAATACACCCTCAACTACTTCGAGCCTGCGCTCGAGGCCTTTCAGCGGGCGTTACAGCTTGATCCGGCGTCCGCAAAAGCAGAGAACAACCTGGGCCTCACGTTCGAGGGACTTAACCGCGTGGATGACGCTATCTCTGCATACCGTAAGGCAGTGGCCATGCAGGCCGCGTCAAATCACCCCAGCGAACAGCCTTTGCTGAATCTCGCGAGAGTGCTCATTGATCGCAACCAACTCGATGAATGTCAACAGCTGCTGCAACAAGCCCAACAAATCGCCCCTCACGACTGGAAGATCCTGGCCCAGTTCGGAAGACTCTACACCGAAAAAGGCGACCTCAGCGCGGCGCGCAATGTATTGGAGCAGGCTGTCACGATCGAGCCGCAAAGGGGAGCACTGCACTTCCAACTCGGTCAGGTCTACAAGAAGAGCGGAGAATTTGAGAAGGCGAAAACTGAGTTCGCCACCACCGAGAAGCTTATGGGCACAACATCTTCTTCCACTTCCCCGAAGTGATCCAGGCCGACAGGTGAGCAATAGCTCCAAGCAGGCCAGAAATGATTAACGGATGCATTGCCCTTCCATGAGAACGCCAAACCACTCACTGGGTACCGCGTACGCCATACCTTGAGCGAGAAGTCGTCGAAATCGTGCTAGACGCCCAGCAATGCAGCGCGAGCGCGAGTGGCTTCCCAGGAGAATTTCTCAGTCACCACCCGGTGTATTTCCATTTCGATTTCCGCATACAAACTGGGCGTTGAGAGCATGGTGATCGAAAGGACGAACCTCGAAATCACTTGCGGCATTTATTTTTCCAGTCCAGGCTGTTCAATCTACGCACGGCGGTCTATGCTCCGACACACAGGAGTTAAGCATGTCCAAAAAAGAGCCCAAAATCGCCAAGAATATGAGTGCCCAGCAGGCCGTAGAGAATCTCTTTCACCCAAAAGCCTCGGGAAACGCTAAAACGCATGCCGAGGGCGCGAAGAAACCGAGGAAGAAAGGCTCATAAGGGTCGGATGGGTTCTGGACTAATAGTGAACATGCCCGCGTTTGCCGTGCTGTGCCCAATTTGTGCCCACACTGCATTTTCACCACTTTTCGCATATCTGGCACAATGAAAAATCAGTAAGTTACTGACCGGCAATTGCAACCGAAAGTTCGAATCCCTCTCCCTCCGCCATCCACCTCTAATCCAACGATTGATGTTGAAATGTAGTAGAGATCTAGGTCAGCTGTCCGTCAACGGAATGATTCTTTGTCCGTTGTGAGGAGACAGTGACAATGGGAGCGGACGTCGCCGTGTCGAGCGCCAAACGAATGGCTCCCATCAATTGAGCGTCCGGGCCGAGAACACTGCGTGTCAGCTGCAATTGCGCGCGCAGGTTCCACCGCTCCATGTGATGCCGGGTCGCATCGCCAAGTGCTGTATGCATGCCTACGCCGCCGCCCAGCACAAAAAGAGGGCAATTCAATACGAGAGACATGTTGTAGATCGCGTCGGCCAGCATGCGCGCTGCCTGATGGAGAAGCGTTTGCGCAAGAGCATCTCCGGCAAGTGCTCCATCAAATACTTCAGTAGCGGTCAGTTCTCTGGGCAGCGTAGTGCTCTCTTTTCGCCAGAGATGCTGCCACTGTGTCTTAATGCCTTCGCCACCAATTACGCTCTCAAGCGCTCCCGGTTTGCCGCGTTCCGCAGGCTCGTCTGACGCACCAGGTACGAGCATATAGCCGATTTCGCCAGCAGCCCATCCCATGCCGCGGAATAGCTGGCCGTTCAGCACGATACCGGCGCCGATGCCGGTCCCAATCGCGAGAAAAACAAAATCGCGTGTTCCCTTTGCGGCTCCAGCCCAGCTCTCGCCAAGCGCTGCGAGATTCACATCGTTATCCACGGCTGCTGGAACATCGAACGCAGCCTCCAGCAGATCTTGCAGCGGAACATCGCGCCAGCCGAGGAGATACGAGGTTGCGATCACGACGCCTTTGTCCACGTCCGTAATACCGGGCGCGCCCGCACCTATGGCTTGCAAGGCGCTCCTCGGTACCAAGTTTTGTTGCAGAAGGCGTTCCGTGCCGTTGCGAATCAAGTCAATCACGGCGTCTGCGCTGCGGATCCCTGCAATCGAGGAAGACCACCTGTCTAAAATCGCGCCAGACATATCCGCGAGTGCCAGTCGCAGATTTGTTCCTCCGATATCGACGCCGATGACGTAGCCGGCGTGCGAGGTTGCTGATCGATCTGGCTGCATGGCTTCAGGGCTTCCTGTTTGTTGTTGCTGCATTGTTGTTGAAAATGTCTTGCGCGAATGATTAAGCATGAAGTGGGTTCTTTTTCATCGCGCGACCACGCTGGGTTTGGCGCTGATGCTTTCTAGCTCACGCCCCTTCGTCTCCGGTACGATGAAGCGCACAAAGAGAAGCGTAAGAATACAGAAGATGCCGTAGATAGAAAAGGTGAGTGCGTTTCCTGCCGCTTTGATAAGAGAGAGGAACGTAAGCGAGACAAGAAAATTTGACGCGCCGGAGCCGATCGTCGCCGCAGCAACACCTCGTCCGCGTATTTGCAGCGGAAACACCTCAGAGACGAGAATCCACGCAATGGGTCCCATGCTGAATGCGAAGCAGGCGATGTAGAAGACAAGGCAAACAGTCGCAAACATTCCAAGCGACGCGCCGAAGGCGGCCTGGTTGTGGAAGGCATATGCGAGCAGAAAGAGGGAAGCCGTCATGCCACCGACTCCAGCGTAGAGAAGCGGCTTGCGTCCTACACGGTCCACGAGGACTAAAGCGATGATCGTGGCCAGCATGTTTGTGATGGCCACAATGAGCGTTGCGAGAATCGCATTTTTGTTCGAGGTGATGCCAGCGAGAGCGAAGATCTGCGGCCCGTAATAAATGATCGTATTGATGCCGGTTACCTGTTGCAGGACCGTGAATCCGACGGCGATAAAAAGTGCGCCGCGTGCCGCAGGGCTCCACAATGCGCTCCAGCGCCTGTCCATATTTGTCTGGAGCGCGGCGTGGATATCTTCGAGCAGCAACTTCGTTCCGGATTCATCCGTGTAGCTCCGCAACACGGTCTGTGCTTCAGCCAACCGGTTTTGTGCAAAGAGCCAGCGCGGACTCTCAGGAAGGGTAAGAACCAGAAGAAGAAAGAGCGCTGCGGGCACAGCGCCGATGCCGAACATCAGCCGCCAGGATTGCCCTCCGGCAAGCCAGTAGCCTACCAGGTCTGCCAAGGCAATACCGACTGTGAGCGCGAATTGATACAGGCTGATAAGCCTTCCGCGCGATTGCGGAGGAGACAGTTCCGAGACATAGACGGGCGCAGTCACTGAGGTAAAGCCGATTGCGAGTCCCAGCAGCGCTCGCGCCACGATCAGAGTATCTACATTGGGCGATAGCGGCGCAAGAATGGAACCGAGAATGAAGATGGCTCCGCCCCAGAGGAGCGTGGCGCGCCTGCCGATGCGGTCCGCGACGCTTCCTCCAACGATCGCGCCCAGCATGGCGCCAACCAGCACAATGCTTACTACCATCTCCTGCATTTGCGTCGAGAGATGGAAGGAATCGCGCACGAAGATTAGTGCGGCGGCGATAATCCCCATGTCATAGCCATAGAGAATGCCTCCCAGCCCGGCAATGAAAGAGACGCGCCAGATAAAACCGCGGTTCACTTGTATGGGTGGAGCGACTATGGAATCGGGCAAAATTTCCTCTCAGATGAGCAAAGATAGAACGCTACTGCTCCATCACTCCATACTGAAAACGCGGCGGAAGTCGGCATCCCGTCCTCTCCACCATGGCAAGAGTAAGCGCCTGCGGCACCAGAAGCGAGGTAATTCCCTCCCACGGTTCGGGGACGGCATCGATTCTCACGGGGAATAACAAGTCCGTGGCATTGTGGTCTTCATTGGATACGAGCACGACTTTACCGCCTCGCCGATTGCACTCCTGCGCGAGCTTGACGCCGAGCTCTGCGACCCGCCCCAAGGCGAAGATGATCGCTACATGCGACACGTCCACATCGAGGTTGGGCCCGTGCTTAAAGCCAGCTCCCGTATGCGGAGCGGCGCGATGCCCGCTCATCTCGCGGATGCAGAGAGCGCTCATAATGGCACCGCCATAGGCTGCGCCTCGGCCGATAATTTCGGTGTTCGCGGCACCCCGGCAGAACTTTTCAAGTTCACCACGGATCGCAAAGACAGGATCAAGGTTGGCGGCAAATATCCCTGCTACGGACTCGGCCTCTTTTTCCCATGAATGGCCGAGAATTTCATAGGCCAGGATGATGGAAGCCGCGGTCGCGTTCGTATAAGTTTTGGTTGCATTGCCATACTCCGGACCCGCCAGGATCGGGAGCTTATTCTCCGCCAATTTCCAGCAGGTGCTGGCCGGGTTGTTGCAGATCAGCCCCAGCGGCTTGTCTCCACCGCGCTTGAAAAGCTCCACCAGCTCGGCGCTTTCGCCGGAGGTGGTGAGCAGTACGGAGAGAGCCGCCTCATTCCATATGGATGATGCATAGTGCAGCCACTCGCCCGCGTCCACTGAAAAAGCGAGCCTTCCATGCGTCTGCAGCAAAACAGATCCGCTGATGGAAGAGCAGAACGAAGCACCCATACCGATGAAGAGAAGCGGCCCGTTCTTCATTGCAAGATCGCGAAACTTCTTCAATTCTGCTCGGATGGCGGGATCGCTGCTATACGTTTTGATCAGATCGCGAAGGCGTGCAGGCTGCTCGCGACACTCAATCTCCAGGATTTGAGTGCCCGTAGCCTTCAGCAGTTCTTCCGGCGGCTCGATGCCGGAAATCCAGCGCGGCGCTTGTTTGGTCATCTCTTGCATTGCATGTTCCTAAAAGTGCCACTTATTAACTATTCTTTAGTATCTTGGTTGACTCCCGTGAAAGCAAGTCTTTCTTTGGAAGTGGGATTGACCCGGTAGAAGCATCAGCGCCGAAAAGGATGGCTCCGGATGGCGTTATTTTGCCGCTGATGGCTATCGGTAATAGTGATATACAGGAATGGATGCTGCACATTCGACCGGCTGATACCGGCGATATCTCGATTCCTGTTTTCCGCGCCTGAGTGAAGAAAATATCTATTGGCCGACCCGCTGTCCTGCGTCATACAAACGCGTTGAGCATTTTGTCTCTACTGCGCGAATGTGGCTCGTGCTCCAGAGCAGACCTTGTCCGCGCTTCCGGACTGAGCGCTCCGACGATCACCAATGTGGTCAAGGACCTCTTGTCTGAGAACCTGGTCGAGCCGCTGGGCGAAGGAGAATCCAGCGGCGGCCGTCCTCCGGACATGATCCGCTTCAAAGCCGAGCGTGGCTGCGTTCTGGGAGTGGAAATCACTGCCGAAAGCATCTCGTTTCTGCTCACTGACCTGAACGGGAACGAGCTGGACACGCTGAAGATCGCGCTCACGAAGCGGAAGAAGACGCCCGCGGCTATTTGCGGTTATATAGACAGCGCAATACAAAGTCTGCTGCGCAAGCAGAAAAAGACGCGGGATCAGCTGCTGATCATGGTGGTCGGAGTACCAGCCATCGCAAATGTGGAAGATGGCAGCGTCCTCTCGATCAGCACTTTGGAAGGGTGGCGCGCGGTTCCCCTGCGTGCCATGCTGAACAAAATCGCCGGATGCGTGGTGATCGTCGAAAACGATACGAATCTGGCTGCGCAGGGCGAACATTATTGCGGAGCCGCACAGACCGAGCAGGATTTCGTCTTCATCAGTATCGGGACCAACGTGGGTGCGGGCATTGTTCTCGGCGGCAAGATCCACCATGGTTCGCAATGGTCCGCGGGAGAAATTGCTTATCTGCGCCTGCCACACATAACGCGCAGGCAGCCGACCATTCATGAATTCGGCGAACTCGAGACCGTGTTGACTGGTTCCGGAATCTTGAAAAGCTGGCAGGAAAAGAATGGGAAATCGGGCATCGATCCGAAAGGGATGCGAAAAGAGATGGATGCTGTCGGGGTTATGGATCTGGCGCGTTCCGGAGATACGTACGCTCAAAAAATCGTCCGGCAGCGGGCAGAGATCGTATCCGACATCATCGTCAACCTCTCCCTCATTCTGAATCCGGGCCTGGTTCTCTTAGGCGGAGAAATTGGGAGTCATCCTGTATTGATCAGCTCGGTGCTGAAACAGCTTGAGGGAAGCGAGTTTGCGGTAACGAAAATTGGCACCAGCGCTCTGGGCACACGCGCCACGCTCTGGGGTGGAATCTCCCTGGCGCTTGATGCCCTTTCTTCCGTGCTGCTTCCGCAACCCTTTGCTTGAAATGGCGTGTTACGACCGCGTTCGGTTTACTCTGACGCCATCGTTTGACGCCAGGAAACCCTTGACACACTATTCACAATATGATGCAGTGATATGCATCCGCTAACTTAGTTATAAAACATTACAAACAAATTGAAGCCGTTGGCCGCCCATGAACAACCGATTGATTTCACAGGCCACATTAAGAATTATGGGCAATATTTTTCCGGAAATCCGGAATCGCAATCTTAGGATTATCGCCATTTTATGAAAGCTGTCCGCTACGCCCTGATTCTGCTTTGTACGGCGGTCGCCCTTGCCTCGCCAGCTCAATCCAGCAACGGCCAGAAGAAGCATCTGCTCGTAATCGGCGAAGAGAAGGGATACCGGCATGAGTCTGTCTCGCATGCAATGGCCACGATCGAGCGGCTTGGGAAGCAGACCGGCTTGTGGGATACGACCATCCGCACAGATACCGAAGCGCTGACGAAAAAGAAGCTCGAATATAACGCCAAGAATTTGACGAACTTCGATGCCGTGCTTTTTTTCACTGGCGGCGATCTGGAAATGGACGCACAGCAGAAGTCCGATTTCCTGTCCTTCATTCACGACGACGGCAAAGGGTTTATCGGTATTCATAGCGCAGCCATCACCTTTACCAAGTGGCCTGAATTTGTAGATATGGTGGGCGGGACGTTTGACGAGCATCCCTGGGGGACGTTCGATGCTCCGATCATCGTCGAAGATCCGAAATTTCCCGGCATGCAGCAATGGCCACGCGCCTTTACGCTTCGCGACGAGATTTATCAGATGAAATCTTTCTCGCGCGACAAGGTGCATGTCCTCATGAGCCTTGATGCCAGCAAGCTCGATCTGGCGAATCCAAAGATCCACCGCTCCGATCATGACTTTGCCGTAACCTGGGCAAAAATGTACGGGAAAGGGCGCGTGTACTACTCGACGCTTGGACATCCGGAGGAGAACTGGGATGATCCTCGGCTGCAACAGATGTATGTCGGAGCCATCAAGTGGGCCATGGGACTGGTAGATGCGGACATTACGCCGTCGCAGCCACCGGTTTCGACCGGTTCGTCCAAGTAATGAGCGACAGGAGTTTTTCACGCCGAATGACAACACGACGCACCTTCGTGAAGCTCGCCGCCGGTTGCTCTCTGGCTACTGTGGCGGCTCCGCTCCATGCCTTCAGTTCGCTCAATATTGGGGTAGGCACCTACAGTTATCATGGCCTCTCGATCGACGACATGATTGTGCAATTGAACGCTCTGCGCGTTCGTGAGATCGAGATGTCGCGAGGCGAGTTCATGCTGCTGAGCCATCCGGAGGATCAGCTGTTCCGCACGACCAGGGAAAAATTGGATCGCGCCGGCATCCGCTGCGTGTCTTACTATGCCGCGACTATCAAAACTGACGGAGATATCGACAATGCCGTGCGCTTCGCGAAGCTGCTCGGCTCGACCAATATTACCGGCGATGCGACCGAAGATGTTCTGAAGCAAATCGATCAGCGTTTGACGCAGGCAGGCTTGACCTTTGGACTTCATAATCATTTCTTCCCATATAAATTTGCGTATGAAAGTCCGGAAGACGTACTGAATGCGCTATCGGGGTTGTCGAAGACGATGGGCGCCACGGCAGACACCGGGCACTTTGCATCGTGCGGCTATGACCCGGCGGATGCCATCCGCAAGCTCGCGCCGCGTTTACGGATGGTGCATTTGAAGGATATTCAGGCGAAAGGTGGAGAGGTGAATGTGCTGCTGGGTTCCGGCATCGCGAAGATTCCGGAAGTGATGCAGGAGCTGCACCGGCAGAACTTCCCCGGCCTTGTCGCCGTCGAATATGAAAAAGAAGGCGACGTCAATCAGGATATGGCGCAAGAAGTAACGTTTGCGAGAAAGCTCGCGTAACTGCCCTGGCGCGTCAAGGGCACGATGGAGGAATTAATGTCAAAGAAGTTCATGTTCATCTTGTTGTTGTTAGCTGTTCCCTTCTGGGGACAGCAGACGCATCCGATTCTTGCTTTGGGTTCGCCCGCGCCTGACTTTTCGCTTCCAGGCGTCGACGGCAAAGTGCATAAACTCAGCGACTACGCGAGCAGTCCTATCCTGGTCGTGGTATTCACCTGCAATCACTGCCCGATCGCTCAGATGTATGAACGGCGCATCGAGCAGTTGTACGAAGATTATGGAAAGCGGGGCGTGGCCGTCGTTGCGATTCAGGGCAACGATCCCAAGGCCATCCGGATCGATGAACTCGATTCCTCGGACGTCAGCGACACGCTGGATGATATGAAGATCCGCGTCCAGTACAAGCATCTTCATTATCCGTACCTGTATGCCGGCGATACGACATCGGTGACGCAGGCCTACGGTCCGCAGGCCACGCCGCATGTCTTTATCTTCGATAAGGACCGCCGTCTTCGTTATGAAGGCCGGATCGACAACAGCTACCGCATCGAGATGGTTAAGACGCACGATGCGCAGAATGCAATCGACGCGCTGCTGGCAGGCAAAGAGGTCGCGGTGAAGCATACCGGGGTCTTCGGCTGCTCGACGAAGTGGTCGGATAAAATCCCACAGCGTGAGGCCGCAGACCAGAAGCTCAACGCGGAACCTGTCCATGTAGAAAAGGTGGATGCCGCGGGACTGAAGAAGCTGCGCACCAACCCGGCGGGCCATGTCACCGTCGTCAGCTTCTGGGCTACGTGGTGTGGCTCCTGCGTAGCTGAATTCTCTGATCTGCAGGATACGTATCGCATGTACAGCGCGCGAGACTTTGATCTGATCACGGTCGCAGCCAACATGCCCGATGAAGAGCCGGGCGTGCTGCGCTTCCTTGAAAAGAAGCATGCCACCAGCCGCAATTTGCTGTTCGGCTCAGACGACACCTCCGCATTGCAGGCAGCATTCGATCCAGCATGGCAGTCGGCTGTGCCTTACACGGTTGTCTTTGGTCCTGACGGCAAGGTCATCTATAAGACACTCGGGTCAGTCGACCTGTTGGAGATGCGCCGGAAAATCCTGGCGGCCATGCCCTCCGACTATATCGGCTTCAATAAATACTGGGCGTCGAACAACTAGGCCTTATCGAAATATGGGGATAGGGCAACATTTTGTACTTCAAGTAGAGTTGTCATTCTGAGCGGAGCGAAGGATCTGCATTTCTTTCCCAGCCCGCACAAATGAAGTGCTGCAGCGGAGAATAAAAGCAGATCCTTCGACTGCGTTTGGTGCAAAAATGCGCGCCAAACTCTACTCAAGATGACAATTCTTTTTTATTAGTCGGTTAACTGCCTGCAGATCCTTCGCGTTGCTCAGGATGACGGCGTGGGTTAGTTTGCACTGACCCACTACCAAAATCTTCGGCGCCTTGAGATTAACTAATTAATTAGTTACCTTTGAAGAAGTGCTGCGTCTAATGGATAGCAGCAGGAGGATCGCGTGCCAAGGAAGTCTTCCGAAACATTGACGGAAGCCGAGCTGAAGATCATGCAGGTGATATGGCAGAAGGGGCCAGGCACCGTGCAACAGATACTCGACGCGCTCATCGATCCACCCGTTCTGGCCTATAACACCGTTCTGACCACCATCCGCATTCTCGAGCGGAAGGGCTATGTGCAACATTCCAAAGATGGCCGTGCCCATGTGTACCGTCCATTGGTGGAGCGCGACGAGGCCAGCCGTTCAGAGATACGGCATCTGGTCGGCCGCTTTTTCCGGAACTCACATGAGGATCTGGTGCTCAATATTCTGGAAGAGCGCGGGATCGCTCCCGAAGAACTGAAGCGGTTAAAAGAAATGTTGGAGCAGAGCGACGGGGGAGCCGAACGATGAGCTGGCTCGGGATGCAGGACATCGCAAAAATTTCGGTGGAGCGAATGCTGAACTCGCTGCCGGAAGGATTGCTGGTCGCGCTGTTTGCGTGGTTGCTGCTGCGTCTTATCGGACGGCAAAACGCAGGAACCCGCTTCGCCGTCTGGTTTATGGCGCTGATTGCTGTGGTCGGACTGTCCTTTCCTGCCGGTTTCGGGATGAGGCATGTGCTGCCTCTGCTGGCAGCGCATCATGGGAATTCGCAGGTTATTATCTCCACCTTCTGGGCCATGGCGATCTTCGCTGTGTGGATGTTCGCAGCCCTTGTGGCGCTTGCCCGCGTTGCAGCCGGACTGTGGCAGGTTTGGATGATTCGAAGGAACTGCACGGTCGTTGACCTGTCGCAATTCAACCCAGAAATCGAAGAAATCCTGCAGCAGTATGGCGCGGGAAGACAGGTTTGCCTGGCAGTTTCAGAAAAGGTCAAGGTTCCGGCAGCAATCGGCTTCTGGAAACCGGCGATCATGCTGCCAGCCTGGACGCTGCGAGAGCTTACTACGAACGAGCTGAAGCCGATCCTGATCCATGAACTAACGCATCTGCGGCGGCGCGACGATTGGACCAATTTGCTGCAGAAGATGGCGCGAGCGATTTTCTTCTTTCATCCGGCGGTCTGGTGGATTGATGCGCGGCTGTCTCTCGAACGGGAGATGGCGTGCGACGATACCGTGCTGGCGATTACCGGCAATCCCCGCGCGTACGCGAGCTGCCTGATCGAGCTGCTCGAAAAAAGCTGCGCCCGTCGGGGCTGGACGATGGCCCAGGCTGCCGTGCACAGAGCACAGGAGCTGTCGCTGCGAATCACCAAAATTCTGGATGCAAAACGGCCCACTACCACTCAAGTTTGGAAGCCAGCTTTGGGATTGGCGAGTGTCTTCTCGCTGGCATGCTTTGCCCTGTCCTATTGCGCGCCGCATCTGGTGGCCGTTGGGCCGAATCAATCGGTTTCTGCAGCCCGCATGGCCACGATAAAAACACCCTTGCCTGCGGGCGACATCGATCGGATGAGCGCGCCTGCAGCCGTCATCCCAGCATCCTTTCATATACCGACGCCGGCCCCCAAGCATCTGGCCGTGAGCCGGAAGACGGCAAAGCGCCACAGTTCATCCCGGCCGGTCCCGACCAAGCTGCTTGCTCAACTTCCGCAACCTGAATTTCCGCAGCAAGGAGTTGCTCCGCAAATGGTGATGGCGAAAGCTGTCGGATTAAGAGCTGGAAAGAATGTCAGCCCGGTCGCACAGATGGTGGTGTTCGTCGAGACAGCCGAGTTCGGTTATGGGGACAGTCCGCAGATGAATGCGGCTGTCTGGAAGACGCAGGTTTGGCACATCGTTCTGGTAGCTCCGGCATTGGCTGCGCAGCAAGCGGGAGTGACGCAGGGGTCAATCTAGCGCAAAATTTTTTACCTGCATCAACTAATTATTTAGTTACAGGAGAACAACAATGAACGTAGGAAAAGCAAAATCGTTGCTCAAGCGGCGCGTGGTCATTCCCGCCATGGTCGCGGGAGCTGCGCTGTCCTTGGGTGCTTATGAAGTCATGAGACCCGCATCCGCAGTGATGGCTGCGCTATCACCTGCACCAGCGGCTGCACCGCTCGATGACCAGAGTGTGGGACCGCTATTGTCACTCGATGACGCCATGGAAACGCTGGCTGCGCGAGTGACACCTGCGGTGGTCAACGTAACCGTCACCTCGAAAGTAAATTCACAGCAGCCAGTCAGCGATGACGATGACCAGGACGGGCAGCAGGAACAACAGGGGCCGCCCATCGCAGGACCGAACTCACCCTTCGGACAGTTCTTTCATGGACAACCGCAGCAAGGGCCAACAATAGAGCATGGTCTCGGAAGCGGCGTGATCATCTCGCCTGATGGATACATCGTGACCAACAACCACGTCATCGATGGTGCCATCGACATTCACGTCACGATGAGCAATCGCGAAGTCTATTCGGCAAAATTGGTGGGCGCCGATCCTCTTACGGATCTGGCCGTTATCAAAATCGACGGTAAAAATCTGCCCAGCGTACCGTGGGGTGACTCCTCCAAGCTGCGTCCTGGACAGTTAGTGCTTGCCTTTGGCAATCCTCTGGGCTTCCGCTTCACGGTCACGCGCGGAATTATCAGCGCGCTCAACCGTCCCAACCCTTCAGCCGCCGATCGACGTAAACCCGGCGAGTTCATTCAGACGGATGCGGCGATTAATCAGGGCAACTCTGGCGGTGCTTTAGTGAATGCGCGTGGAGAGCTGATCGGAATCAACACGTTTATCATCTCGCAGACTGGCGGCTTCGCTGGAATGGGATTTGCGATACCGCAGGAAATCGTCCAGCACACTGCGGAGACGCTGATCCACGACGGTAAAGTACGCCACGGATTTATGGGCGTCACTATCGCTGACGTAACCCCGGACAATGCCAAGTTCTTCCAGATGAATAAAGCGGTGGGTGCCGTGGTATCCGATGTAAGTGCGGATTCACCCGGCGGTAAGGCTGGACTGAAGACGGGCGACGTGATCACGGCGCTCAACGGAAAGGAAGTCAGCGATGCCGGAGAACTGCAGATGGAAGTCTCGCAAAAACAGGCTGGCGATACCATTCATCTTGAAGTAGCCCGAGATGGAAAGACGCTGAACGTTCCGGTAACTCTGGAACCGCAGCAGGCGAAAGCGGACCATGAAGTCGCGCAGAGCGGCAGTGGCAAGGGGCGCTGGGGCCTGAGTCTCGCGAACCTTACACCCGACATCCGCAACCAGATACAACTGCCGGAAGATGTACGCGGCGCTGTGGTTCAGGATGTGCGGTCGGGCAGCCCGGCGGACAATGCCGGTCTCCAGCCCGGGGATGTGATCGTTTCTGTAAACCGCAAACCGATGACCTCAGCGTCCGACGTAGCGAGCGAACTTGGCGGCGTCGGAAGTGGACAGGATGCGCTCGTGCTGGTGTGGTCGAACGGTGGCAACAGCTTCCGTGTGTTGCACCCGGCGAATGGCTAGTCAATCACCAATCCGTTTCGCACAGCCAGTCCTTTGGGGCCGGCTGTGCGACTTCGGAGCAAAGCTTATCCGTGCAGTTCGTTGAGGGCGGCGGCGAATGCAGGCAGCAGCATTGTCTGATCGCGATCGGGGCCGGTAGAGACCATGCCGATCTTTGCGCCGGATTCCTTTTCGAGGAAGCGGAGGTAATCCTGCGCGATCTTCGGCAGCTTGTCGAATTCGGTGATGCCTTCGGTCGATTCGTTCCAGCCCTTCAGTTTCGTATACACGCACTCGATGGATTCGAGGCCGCGCACGTCGGCGGGCATGGTGTCGATGAACTTGCCGTCGACCTTGTATCCGGTGCAGACGGGAATTTCGTCGAGCGCGTCGAGCACGTCAAGCTTCGTTACTACCAACCACTCCGTTCCGTTGATCTGGTTGGAGTAGCGCAGCAAGGGCAGATCGAGCCACCCGCAGCGGCGCGGTCGTCCAGTGACGGCGCCGAATTCCTGTCCGCGGGCGCGCAAAAGCTCGCCGGATTCGTCGAAGATTTCTGTCGGGAATGGGCCTTCGCCGACGCGGGTGACGTAGGCTTTGGTGACGCCGATGACGGTGCCGATGCGTGTCGGGCCGACGCCGGTTCCGGTGACAGCTCCGCCTGCGGTGGCGGAGGAGGATGTCACGAACGGGTACGTCCCGTGGTCGATGTCGAGCATCGTTCCCTGCGCGCCTTCAAACATGACACTGCCGCCCTCATCGATGGCTTTGTTCAGCAAGTAGGCCGTGTCGGTGACGAAGGGCGCGACCTGTTCTGCGGCGTGGGCGTACTCGTCGTACATCTTGGCCGGGTCGAGCGGTTTGGCACCGAAGAGCGCATTGGCGATGGTGTTCTTTTCGTGGCAGGCGTTTTCGATATGCGTCTTAAGCAGATTGGTGTTGAGCAGATCGACGACGCGGAGGCCATTGCGGGCCATCTTGTCTTCATACGCGGGGCCGATGCCGCGGCTGGTGGTGCCAATTTTCTGGCGGCCCGGCGCGCTTTCGGCAGCGAGCTCGATCATGCGGTGGTATTCGAGAATGACCTGCGCACGATTGGAGACGAAGAGCTGCTGATCGACGTTGATGCCAAGGTCGCGCAGCTTCCCGACTTCGCGAAGGAAGGCCAGCGGGTCGAGGACAACACCGTTGCCGATGACGGCCTTGCTGGTCGGCCGCAGGATGCCGCAGGGAATGAGCTGAAGGATGAACTTTTTTCCGCCGATGATGACGGTGTGTCCGGCGTTGTGTCCGCCAGCGTAGCGGGCCACGACGGAAAAGCGCTCGGAGAGCACGTCGACGATTTTGCCTTTGCCTTCATCGCCCCACTGGGCGCCGAGAACGACTGCTGTTTTTGCTCGCATCTATATCTGCACACCTTGCATTGAAGTTGAGCCCTGCTTGGCACACGTTGCCTCTCGCAGTTCGTGTTTCGAAAATGACCTGGAGAAGCGTGTGCCGGATGGGGACCGGTGATCCGGCCCAAATTCTTATGATATACGCGGATGGTTCGACTCGCCAAAGGGCGAGTCGGCGAGGATGTTAGTCTGTGTGCGAGGTGAGGATGATGCGACGGATGATGGTCTATGCGGCAATGGGTTTGGCCGGGTTGATGGTTCCGGCGGTGCTGTTTGGACAGGCGACTGCGAGTGCAACTCCGGCGGCGACGGCGAACCCCTTGTCGGCAGAGGTTCAGGGGCGGTATGAGCCGATGAAAAAGTTCATCCTTAAAGCTGCGGACACGATGCCGGCGGAGAACTACAGCTATAAGCCGACGCCTGATATCCGGACATTTGCGCGGGTCGTCAACCATGTGACCGAGGCTCAGAATCGCAGCTGCGGCGCGCTGAATGGGACGGCGAGTCCCAAGCCTGCTCCTCCGGAGACGGCGGACAAGACAACGATTGTGGATGCTCTGAAGGCGTCGTTTGCCGAGTGCGATAAGGCATTTGGCGCGCTGACCGATGCCAATATGACCGAGATGGTGCAGGCAGGTCCTGCAAAGCGCTCACGCCTGGGGATCGCGTGGGCGACCGTAACGCATGACACCGAGCAGTATGCAACGCTGGCCTTGTATATGCGACTAAAGGGGCTGGTGCCTCCCAGCAGCGAGAAGTAGGGTGGCTCCCCCGGGGGTGTTTCTAGTAAATTCGTGTGAATACGTGGTTTAGCCGCTTTTTCGCGCACTGTGGTATCCAAGGCTGACACCACTTTGTTGCGACCTCCCACAGCACCCACGGTTAAGAACCTGGGCCACCAGCCGTCCACCACCGCGCTCGCCTGTCCACTTCTGGACAGGTCTGACCTGAAATGGACAGGCCGGTTCTTGCATACCCGGTGAATCTGTTGGTTTCGGGCAGGTTGCGGCTCATCACCTTTGGCCCGCTGCGTGCTCTTATTTACTTTTGAAAGTTTTGAGGAACTGCCATGACCCAGCCTCCGTATCGTTCTCCAGAGGATCGACCAATGCGCCGTTTTGCTATTTTCGCAGCCGTCCTGACCGTCATCGTGGCTATCGGTTCCCGTCCCGCGCATCCCGGAACTGCTCGCGGGTCCGGGAAAGACTTCTGTGTCTGCCTCCCCTCGCGGGCGGGATTGATGCTGAAATCCATGGTGAACAGATCGACGATTACGACTGTGCACGCTGCCTCCATCCAACGAGTTGCAGACAAGGTAACGACTGCTCAGTAAGAACTATCCCGATCGTTTGAGTCGTTGAGGTGGCCAGTGGGCCTTCGTTCGGAGAGTGAGTGTTCCCCGGCATGCGTAAGTTGTGATGGAGCTGCCCTATACTCCTAGCCAAAGGAAGTCTTGAATGGGCCATCGGCCCTACAACGAGAGTGCTCACAGTTCATGAGACTTCTTGCCCAAGATCAGATCCTTCAGTCTGATCACCCAGAAAAAACCAGAGCGTTCTGGGCTCTCCTCGCGTTTAGAGCGTTCTTTGTCCGGACCAGGCACCTGCAACTGCAGGATATCGAGCGCCTCAAGAAGTACAGGATCATTAGGTGATACCCCATGAATTTCTATCGGGTGGATCTCGGTTCTGAATTCGAAGAGCGCCCAGTTCTCAAGATCGCGTCCGTACCTAGACGCGTAATAGATTCCATCGAACGAGCCTATGCCATTTACGTAATTCGAGGCCATCTGTGTGATGATTCGTTTTTGTGCTTGCATCAGGACACTCAGATCGAAATCAGGCAGCCCTAGTTCAATGCATTCAGGTTGCAAGTGCGGACGTAGTTGTGACACCCATTCCGCGGTGTAGAGATCAGCGTACCTTCCCTTCACACGTGCTCTGCCGATGTAGCGATCGTTGAACCAATCCGTGGAAATATAGCCGATTGGCTGGAAGTCATCCTCGCCTTTGATCGCTGCGAGCTCATCTTTCAGCTTTGGATCAGGGCGAAACTTTGCCAAGGTCTCCACGTAGCAGGATAGAAGCTGACTAGAAACATAGAGAACGCGGTATTCGCCGGCTGGATCATCGAAGCGATTTCCGAAAGTATGAGCGCCATAAGAATCGGTGCTTGCTCTCGACCAATCTGTGAACGCCCAAGGATTCGTGCCCCGCGCGATCCGATAGAGCGGATCCTGGGGTGTTCGATGTTCCAGCAACGGTACTAGCCTCCAGCAATGAAAGCCCGCGCTGCTCCGCGCAATTCAGGCCCAACAACATCCAAATCCGCTTCACGCAGGAGTCGAATTGGCGTTCGATCTCTGAGCTCTGGGTTGATACCCGTCAGCCAAGACTGTACCACGGCGGGACTGTCATGCTCTGCCAAAGACTTTACGATCTGATAGGCAAAACGTAATCTTGGCTCGGCATCACTGTAAGAGCCCTGGCCTTGCATCCAGCGGTCAACGGAGCGAACATCATTCTTGCCTGCAATATAAGCGGTGAGCTTCTTGCCGATGATGCTGGTTAGTTGTGTTACGAGGTCTGCAAACGATAGCCTGGTCGACTCGATGTGCGCGCGAACTCCTGGGCGTGCAGGTGACGTAGTTGAAGTGGGAGTCGCCATAAGTGATATCTATCCTCCGAGTCATGCTCCTGCATTCATCTAATAGAGATGATGCGGGGAGAGATGCAAACGTTACAGTCATACATCAAAATGCATGTTCAATGTGCATGCAATTCTACATACAAATATCGGCGAAATAGCAGCTACTTCTGTTTAGTTTTCCACAGAGCTACAAGTAACTTTGGAGGTTCTAACCCATTTCGGGTGTGCAATTTACTCAGAGCCCATCTCAGCTATCCTCACGTAAGTGCAAGAAAAGTAACGATCTTCCCTTGAAAGCAGAAATTAGATATGCTAGCTAATTTCGCTTTTTGATCGCCACGTCCCCATTCAACGGACTCTAAGACAGAGCATGCTCCCTAGGTAGCGAGTGCCAGTCTCAAAGTCGAGACTAGGGGAACTCGACTTCGTTCACTTCTCTTCGATGATCGCGACGTCCCACGGTTGGAGCGTGATTTTACTGGAGGACGCGATGGCGTTGTTCGTGAGCAGGTCGGTTCCTGCGTTGTAGGGGTAGGTGAAGGTTTGTGCTTCGCTGGAGTAGTTGAGGTAATAGTGGAGTTGCTTGCCCATGCGGTTGACGCCGTGTTTTACATGGACGGGCATGGGGAGTTGCTGGTCGGAGCCCGTCAGGTTCGCTTCTTGGAGGACTTGTTCGACTACTGCTTTTTGTAATGCGTCGGTGAGGTAGGTTCCTTCGTAGGTCAGCGTGCCGGAGCCGTAGTTGTTTTCGGTGATGGCAGGCCATTTTCCGAAAAATGGGTGGTCGTAATACGCGAGGGCTTTGGCGTGTTCGGGCATGAGGAATTCGGCCCAGTAGCTGACTTTGTTTTCGTCTGCACCTATGTGATACGGGTCGTCTTTGAGAGCGAGCGGCCTCTCTAAGTTTGAAAATTCCTGATAGCTGAAGCCAGCGGCTTCGCGCAGAGGGCCGGGCGCGCGCACCCAGCGGACGGCTGAGTTCTCGTTGGCGAATCCGCTCTTGAAGGTCATAAGGACGTGGCCGCCATTCTTTACGTAGTCAGATATTTTTTGTAGCAGGGCGTCGTCGGCGATGTAGAGCATGGGCACGATGAGGACTTTGTAGCGAGAGAAGTCGGGGTCTTCGGGGAAAACAAAGTCGGTGCCTACGTTGAGATTGTAGAGAGCGGTGTGGAGCTGGTTGAGGAGCGAGGAGTAGTCGGCGCTGGCAGGTCCAAAGGCCCAGCGAGGGCCGGTCGAGGCGAAGGGCATGAAGTCGATGGCGTTAAGCGAATCGACGCTGTGGAGGATGGCGACCTGGTTGGTGATCTTGAGGTCGATAAGGTGCGGGCCGATTTTCTGGAGCTCGTGCGCGGTGCGCGAGACCTCGGCGTAGGGGTGGTTGGGTTCGAGGTCGTGCGAGAGGATGCCTTTCCAGTAGGTTTCCTGTCCGGAGTGGATGGAGTGCCAGTGCCAATACTCGACCATGTTGGCACCGCTCGAGAGATGGGTGTAGACGTCGAGGCGGAGCTGGCCGTCGTAGGGCGGGTACTGAAAGGTCGAGGCCCAGTAGGTGGTTTGCGCGTTGGTTTCCGTGACGAGATAGTTGG
The DNA here is from genome assembly GCA_013285705.1 of Acidobacteriota bacterium. Lineage (GTDB taxonomy): Bacteria > Acidobacteriota > Terriglobia > Terriglobales > Acidobacteriaceae > Alloacidobacterium. Next base: position 14,130 of record JABDHA010000031.1, on the reverse strand, counting down.
CGTGCTTGAGGGAGCGGTAGTAGTCGCCGGCCTCGGCCTGGATCTGGCCGTCCATGTGGTCCTGCGTGCCGTGGTAGGGATTGACGGAGACGATATCGAGGGCTTTGGCGACTTCAAATTCGTTGACGTCGCGGTGGACGGCGTCGGAAAAGTCTTGCGTTACAAATTGATCTGGCCGGCGATATTCGCGGACGATTGCCGCCTGCCAGCTTAGGTAGTCGGTGACGCGCATCTGCTGCCAGCGGGACCACTCGAGCTTATAGCCGGTGCTGGTGGCGTTCTGGCGCGGCGGCATGTTCTCCCAGCCGTTGACGTCCTCGCCCCAGTAGTTGAGGAACCAGGCTTTGTTGAGGTTCTCGGTGGTGCCGAATTTTTGCTTGAGGTGGTCGACGAAGCCGGTGAAGACCTCGGGGTTGTTGGCGTTGTAGGCGCCGGTTTCGTTGTCGATTTGCCAGCCGATGACGTAGGGGTTGTTCTTGTAATGCTCGACGAGGTTGCGGATGAGGCGCTGCGCGTAGAAGCGGAAGGTGGGGTTACTGATGTCCATGTTCTGGCGCATGCCGTAGGAGGGTTTGGGGCCGGTGAGCGGATCGACGAGGACTTCGGGGTGCTCGTGATACATCCACGTGGGGATGGAGTAGGTTGGCGTGCCGAGGATGACTTTGATTCCGGCTTTGCCCATGGCGTCGACGACGCGGTCCATCCAGGCATATTCGAAGCGGCCGTCTTCGGGCTCCCAGAGGCTCCAGGTAGACTCGCCCATGCGGACGACGGAGATGTCGGCCTGTTTCATGAGGGCGATGTCTTTGTCGAGGCGGCCTGGCTGCAGGTCTGCGGGCATGTACTCGTTGTAGTAGGCGGCGCCATAGAGAACGTTTTCCCAGGGGGGCGGCGGAATAGGGCTGGGGTTTTGTTGTCTGTGCAATAACGGTGGTACTTAGGAGCGTGGCTATGGTGAGAATGCGCTTGATGCAGCGGGTGTCAGACATGCTGGATTCTGGCCTCGGAAGTCGTCACATGCATATCTATCACGGATGCTGTACTTCTTGCCCCCCTCCCTGCGCGGGTAACAGAGCAGGTAACAAAGATTGCCGGTCCGGAGTTGTGGTTCCCACCCTTCGCTACGCGAAGGATGGAGCACCCCTTTTTCGTGCGGCTGCTGCGGAAAGCAGATTCTTCTGGATAATAGAGGGAGAGCCTATGCCGGAACTTCCTGAAGTCGAAACGGTCGCCAATGGCGTCCATCAGCGCGTACGTGGCGAGGTGATTGAGTCAGTCTGGCTGAGCTCGAAGCCGGAGCCGTTCAAGACCAACCCTGAAGCGATGGCAGAAACGTTGACGGGCCGCCGGATTGAGCGCGTGTATCGCGTGGGGAAGCATATCGTCTTCGATTTGGCGCCGCGCGGCGGGGATCTGGCGGCCGGCAAAGCGAAGTCTGAGCGGAAGGTTGGGCCGCAGTGGATCGTGCATCTCGGCATGACGGGACGGCTACTGGTTTCGGATGCCGCCGTGCCGGTTCCAGCCCATACGCATGCTATTTTGCGGCTCGGGTCGGGGCGTGAGCTGCGTTTTGTGGATGCCCGACGCTTCGGGCGGCTGGCGATTCATGCGCGTGATGCGGCGACCGAGCAAGGCAAGGGCTTTGAGGGCACAGGGCGGGAGCCACTGACGATCTCTTCTGCAGACTTTATTTCACTCTTTCGCGGGCGGAAGACGCCGATTAAGGCTGCCCTCCTGAATCAGAAGCTGCTGCATGGCGTGGGGAATATTTATGCCGATGAGAGCCTGTTTCGGGCGGGAATCCGACCGAAACGAATGGCCGGGCGGCTGACCCGAGAGGAGCTCGAACGGTTGCGTGCGGCGCTGCAACTTGTGCTGAAGCATGCCATTGAGCTGGGCGGATCGTCTGTTTCGGACTATGTGGATGCGGATGGGGTTCGCGGCTTCTTCCAGCTGGAGCATCGGGTCTATCTCCGGGGCGGGCAGCCGTGCCTTACCTGCGGGACGCCGATCCGAAGAACGGTTCTGGCGGGGCGCGGAACTCATTATTGCCCGACCTGCCAGAAGTAATATTTCACCCCAATAGAATGTATGGTCGTCCCAGCAAATGTATGGATTTATGAAGACGCTGTCGTATGGGCTTCCATAATCTGAAGAATCCGGCTCCCTCTCCCCCGTTAAATGATTGATTCCATTGAATGGAACATACGGCATAAGAATTGCTTATTAAGTCTATGCCAGCGACGTACGCGTTATCCGGACAGGTAACGGAAAGCGCGATGCAAAGACTGCGGTAGACGAGATTGGGAGCCCAAGAGGCTCCCACCAAAACCGTAGTTGCCACCCGGATGCTTCGGCGGACGGGTTTTCAGGGAGGCCAGTGATTGGCCATCGTAAAGGCAGAAACGGCCGTGCCACGCACGGCCGTTTCTGCCTTTTTTTGAGAAGACTTGAGATTCCTTGCAACCAATTACTTGCCAGGCGAGTCAATTACGAGTAGTATCGTCTTTGCCTATCGAGCGGCTGATGCCGGAAGGAAAATCCGGAAAGTTCGCCGCAGTTCTCGACAGTCAAGAATTCAACTGGCGCGTATCACCTTGCAGTAAGTTTGTCTCGTTTGCGAATGCGACGACGTAAAGGTGAACACCCAAACTATAGTGATGGCGAGTTGAAAGATCGTATATTGGGACTCCGTGATACAGTGCAGGCAAGGTTCTGGTTCCTTCCCTCGACAACCTGAATCCAATGAGTGCTGCATCTTGCGCGGAGTTATACATCAACTGATCTCCCGGCAAATCCGATAGAAGAAAGTAGCAGCGGCTTTCCGCCGGAAACGCGCTGCAACCAAGTCAACGCACCAGGAAGTGCAAGCATGACAACAGAGCAGAACCAGCCCCAGGCACAACCGCCTCAGGGGCAAGCGCCGCAAGGCCAGCCCCAGGGGCATCGCCGACGGCGTCGTAGAAGAAAGGGCGCCAAGGGCGGCCCGAACACTCCCCAGGCAAATGCCCAGGCAAGCCAGCCAAACCAGCAACAACCGGGACAAAAACCGAAATATTCCAACCAGGGCCGGCCATTTCAAAAAAATGGAGGCGCCAATGGTCAGGGCGGAGGACGACGCAAGAACAAGCAGCGCCGCCAGCAGGTTTTTGTCGGTCCCATGGACCACAGTTACCGCACCGCGAATGGCAATGTGGCTGACGGGCCACCCTCTACGATCGAATACCGGAATGGCAACGGCAACCCGAACGGCAATGGCAATCCGAATGGCTTCCATCCCGCCGAAGTTGCGGCGGAAGCGCCGGCGCCGGCGCGCGAAGACGCGCCCACACGGATTTTCTGCTTCATCGACGATCTTTTCTTTCTGGCCAAGATTCAGGAAACGGCTCGCAAGCTGGGTGTGAAGGTTGGCTTTGTGAAGGCGGACAAGGACATCGTTGCCAAGCTGGCCAATGTGCCGGAAGACGCAAAGCCTTCGCTGATCGTTTTCGATCTCAACAATGCAAACGCCAAGCCATTAACGCTGATTCCAAAGCTCAAGACGAAACTGAAGCGTGGAACCTCAGTGATTGGATTTCTCTCGCACCTGCAGGGCGATTTGAAGGTGAAGGCGCTGGAGGCTGGCTGCGACATGGTGATGCCGCGTTCGGCATTCTCCCAGAACCTGCCGAATCTGCTGCGTCGCCACGGGCTTGATCAGGAGATCGAGGCGGTCGAAGCCTAAGCAGTCTTTTTCTCTGATGGACAACAAAAGGTCCTCCACTGCGCGGACCTTTTGTTGTTATGGCGGATGGCTGCGTATCTCGTGTAGAGCTAAACAGATGCGTCGCAAACTTTGTGCGACAGGAGTACAATTCGTGCGCGTATCGCGTGGCGGCCTGTCTGGCTTTGTGGTAGGGCCATCGTTGCACCGTTGTTGAATGGGTCTAAAAACAGGGCGAATAGGTCGAGCACGCAATCTCATTTGCGAGGTCCCTATGCAAACGGTTCAAAGAACGCTCCTGCTGTCTATGACCATCGCGCTACTCGCTCTCACAGGGTGCCAGCGTCATTCGAATTCAGAGAGGTATTATCTGGTTTCCAACAATCTGAAGCTTGCCTACTGGCGGACAGCAGCCGATGGATTCAATAAGGCGGCCGCCGAGTATCATGTGAAAGCATTTGTCGTCGGCCCGGATACATACGATCCGCAGGCCGAACTGACCGCACTGCAGCAGGCGGTCGCCGCCAAGCCGGCGGGGATTCTTATCTCGGTTGCGGATGCTGCCAGCTTTCAATCACAGATCGATGCCGCGATCGATGCAGGCGTCCCGATCATCACGATGGATTCCGATGCGCCGCATAGCCATCGGCTCTTCTTTATCGGCACAAACAATCTGGAAGCAGGACACCTGGGAGGACAGCGCGTGGTCGATAAGCTGCCCGGAGGCAAGGGCAATGTCGTGTTCTTCTCGATGCCGGGACAGCCGAATCTTGACGAGCGTTTCAAGGGCTATCAGGAAGCGTTCAGCGAGCACCCGGGCATCAAGACGGTAGAAGTGGTCGATATCAAGGGCGAGTCGACGGCTGCATTCGACAAGACAGAGCAATACATGACGCAGACGGGTCCGAAGAAGATCGACGCATTCATCTGCCTGGAGGCTTCGGCCGGTAAGGAAGTGGGCACGGTGCTGAAGCGCGACAATGCAAAAGATCGCCTGCTGATCGCGATGGACATGGATCCGGATACGCTCAGCCTGATTAAGGATGGCGTGATCGATGCAACGATTGCGCAGAAGCCATACACGATGGGCTATATCGGCTTGAAGTTTCTCGACCAGATCTTCCACGATGGGCCAAAGACGCTGCGCACGGATTACAGCGTCGATTCCTTCTCGCCGTTCCCGGTGTTTGTGGATACGGGAACAGCCCTGGTCGACAAGGTGAATGTGGACTTGTATGGCAACTCGGCGACGCAGGCGCAGCAGAAGTAACCGCGCGTTTCTGGTTAACCGGGAGGCCAGTGCATCTGGCGTCCGCCGAGCAGGTGCACATGCAGATGATCGACGGTCTGGCCGCCGTCTGCGCCTGTGTTGATGACGGTACGATAGCCCTTGCTTAGAGTGTGCTCCGCTGCCAGCCTGTTTGCGATTGCGTGCAGATGACCAACGAGCGCTGTGTCCGCCGTATCGATAGCGGCGAGAGACGGAATGTGTTTCTTGGGAACGATTAAAAGATGTACGGGCGCCTTCGGGTCGATGTCCGCGAAGGCATACGTGAGGTTGTCTTCGTAGACCTTCTTCGACGGAATGGTCCCAGCGATAATCTTGCAGAAGATGCAATCCATGCCGTCAGGATAACTGAAACCTTAAAACCACAATTCTTCGATTCGATTCGTATCGAAATCGCTGTATCGCAGCCATTTCGGGCGGACCAGAAAATATGCGATCCCGGGCCACGTCTCTCGCTCACGTCCATCGGGCCACGTCGCGAAGTAGATGTCCTTCGCTCGATGCAATTCATCGCCCAGCGGTTCCCCGGCCTGGCCCTCGTACTGGATCGTAGTTTCGCCCTCCCCGCCGAAGACAATCGCGATGCTCGAATCGCGCTTGAGATTTCGATATTTGCGCGACGAAGACAAGGTGTCGAAGACGATTTCAAGATCCGGGGAAACTGCAAATCCAACGAGCGCGGATTGCGGCTCGCCGCGCGGGCCGATACTGGAAATCACAGCCAGCTTGCGGGCGCGCATGAAGTCGTAGATCGCTTCGTGTGTCATATTAGCGGCCATTTCAAATCCCTCATTTGGCGGCATCCGCTAAAATTAAGAGTACGAGTCTAATTTACATGTACCCTTATCCACGATTTGTGCCTAGGTCTTTTGCTGTCTTTGCGCTGGCCGCCGCTTTTACGCTGCCGTCCATCGCCCAGTTTGCGAACCCGTCGACAGCTCCGACCACGCCCGTACACAATGCCAAGCCGTTGCGTCCACCGGCTGGAGCGAAGGTTGCCATCTTCGAGTTTGAAGATCTTGAGTGTCCGGATTGTGCGCGCGCGAACCCGCTGCTGAAGGAAGCGTCGGAGAAATATCGCATTCCGTGGGTGCGGCATGATTTTCCGCTGCCCTTCCATACGTGGAGCTTCGATGCAGCGGTCGACGCGCGCTGGTTCGATACGAAATCGAAGAAGCTGGGCGACGATTTCCGCGATGCCGTGTTCGCGAACCAGGCGAGCATCACGACGCAGGATGGACTGCGCGCCTTTGCCCAGAAATTTGCCGAGGATCACAAGCTGGCGTTTCCGTTTGTGGTCGATCCACAAGGCAAGCTGGCCGCGCAGGTGAAGGCGGACTACGACCTGGGACAGGGCATCGGCATCCAGCACACGCCGACGATCTGGATCGTGACCAACAAGACGAGCGGCACGCCGTTTGTCGAGGTGGTGGATCGCGCACGGCTGTATGAGCTGATCGATCAGGCGCTGGCGGAGACGAAGAGTGAACCTGCTGCGGCGCACCATGCGAACGGGGAATGAAAATTTAGATGTGTGCTGATCGAGGCGAAAAGCAGATCCTTCGCCGCGGTCAGAATGACAAGATAGTGAGAGGGGAATTATCCGTGCCGTTATACGAGTACCGATGCAAAGCCTGCGGGCACCAGTTTGAGAAGATACAGAGCTTCAGCGCTCCGGAAGAAAAAGTGTGCCCTGTCTGCGGTGGCGAGGTAGAGAAGCTTCTGTCCGCGCCTGCCGTGCAGTTCAAGGGCTCCGGATGGTATGCGACCGACTACGCCGGAAAGGGCGGCAACAAGCCCGCCGCGTCCAATTCCGATACAGGCAATGGCAACGCAAGTAAACCTGCCGAGAAGCCGGCGGCGTCTACCTCATCCTCTGAGAGCAGTGCGTCTGCGTCCAAGCCAGCTTCAAGCACAAGCAAGAGCGAATAAGCCGGGCGAGGGGTTACTCCTTCGCCGTCTTCTTTGCGGATTTTTTCTTCGCGCTCTTCTTTACTGTGGATTTCTTTTTTGCCGAGGTCTTCTTCGCTGCAGACTTCTTCTTGGCCGGGACCTTGGCGCCGGCTTTGCGCGCTTCCGACAGGCCGATGGCAATAGCCTGCTTGCGGCTGGTGACTTTCTTCTTGCTGCGTCCGCTCTTGAGCTTGCCTTCTTTCATGGCGCGCATTTCGCGTTCGACAGACTTCGATGCTTTGGGACTATATTTTCGAGCGCTGGATTTTTTCTTTGTAGGCATGCTTCTTTCACTCCCAAAGAATGGGAAGCAGCAGCGGCCTTTCAGGTTGTGCCGGCAGAATCTGCCGATACACGGAAAGCCAGAAGCTTAGCGGACGGCTGCAGCGGCAGGAAGGATGTCTTCCACATCGACCCACTGTGTTGGATAGTCTCCGGTGTAGCAGGCGATGCAGTAACGATTGCCCTCGCCGCCGTCGCAGGCTTTTTGTAACCCCTCGAGTGACAAATAGGCGAGCGAATCGGCTTCAATGTAGCGGCGGATTTCTTCGATGGAGTTGTTGGCTGCGATGAGATCTTTTTTGCGCGGCGTGTCGACACCGTAGAAACAGGGAGAAATGGTGGGCGGACAACTGATGCGGAGATGGACTTCTTTCGCTCCTGCTGCGCGGACCATGCGTACGATCTTGCGGCTGGTGGTTCCGCGAATGATCGAGTCGTCGACGAGGATGATGCGCTTGCCTTCGAGCAGATTGCGCACGGGGTTGAGCTTGAGCTTCACGCCGAAGTCGCGCACGCGCTGTTCTGGCTCAATAAACGTGCGGCCCACGTAGTGATTGCGGATGAGGCCGAAGCGAAAGGGAAGGCCGCTTTCCGCTGCATAGCCGATGGCCGCAGTCACGCCGCTGTCAGGAACAGGGACGACGAGGTCGGCGTCGACATGCGATTCGCGCACGAGCTGGCGGCCCATTTCTTCGCGGCTCTCCTGCACCCAGCGGTTGAAAATCTTGCTGTCAGGTCGCGCGAAGTAAACATGCTCGAAGATGCAGCTGGATTGCGGAATGCCGGTGGAGTACTGACGGGAGGTGACGCCATCGCGTGTGACCATGACGAGCTCGCCGGGCTGCACATCGCGCTCGAATTTTGCGCGGAGCAGATCGAAGGCGCAAGTCTCCGATGCGAAGACGATGGTGTCGGGGCCGTCGGGATTTGTGATGCGGCCCATCGAAAGCGGGCGAAAACCTCGTGGATCGCGGGCGGCGAAGATGCGGTCGCGCGTCATCATGACGATGGAGAAAGCTCCATCGACCTGGCGCAGCGAATCGGCGATAGCATCGACGAGCGTGCCTTCTCTCGAGTGCGCGATGAGCTGCACGATGATCTCGGAATCGCTGGTGGTCTGGAAGAATGCGCCTTCGCGCTCGAGCTTGGCGCGCACGTTGCCCAGATTGACGAGGTTGCCGTTGTGCGCGATGGCGATGAGGCCCTTGGTCGAATCAACGCGGATCGGTTGCGCGTTCAATAAGGCTGAATCGCCGGTGGTCGAATACCGTGTGTGGCCGATGGCCATGTTGCCATTGAGCTTCGCCAAGACTTCTTCGGTGAAGATGTCGGCGACCAGGCCCATGCCTTTGATGTTCGAGAGACTGGTGCCGTCGGCGGTGGCGATGCCAGCGGATTCCTGCCCGCGATGTTGCAATGCGTAGAGGCCGAGGTAGGTCTGGCGTGCTGCGTCGGGATGGCCGTGGATGGCGACGACGCCGCACTCTTCGCGCAGTTTAGGGTCGTCTTCTACCGTTGAGCTTGTGTGGCCTTCCACCCTGACTTCGTCAGGATGGGGCACCCGAGTTTCTTCGCCGGGGATGCCTTCGATCAGCAGATGGCTCACGCGATGACCTCGTCGTATAGCTTCGCTTCCAATGCTCCAGCCCAGACATGCTGCAATCCCTGAACAGTTTCGTCCATCACTGTTTTTCCGTTCACCTTGATGCGCAAATGCTCTTTCGTCGTTTCACCGATATTCTGCACGAGCAGGCCGCTGTACTTTTTGATGATGGCGCGTATCGTTTCGACTCCGGAGGCGTCGCAGGTAACGATGACCTGTGTTGCGGTCTCGCCAAAAAGCTGCCATGCGATGGGCAGGTCCGGCCCTTCCTGCAGATGAGCCGTTACACCGATTCCGTTGCCGAAGGCACCTTCGGCGAGTGCCACGGCGATGCCGCCGTCTGAGATATCGCTGGCGGAGTGCAGCAAGCCTGCGTCTGCGAGTTCGGCCAGGCATTTGTGCAGATTGGCTTCGGCGTTGAGGTCGAGGCCAGGTGGAGTGCCCCAGAGTTCGCCAAGCACTGTCTTGGCATATTCGGAGGAGCCGAATTCACGCAGGCGGTCTTCAATGGTGGGCAGCTTCGCGGGGGCGATGACCAGGACCGCGTCGCCCGTTTTTTGAAAGGCAGCGGGAACGGATTTCGTGACGTCTTCGAGCAAACCAACGATGCCAAGTACGGGCGTGGGATAGATGCCTTCGCCGCGTGTCTCGTTGTAGAGCGAGACATTGCCGCCGGTGATCGGCGTGCCGAGCGCGATGCAGGCTTCGGAGATGCCGTCGATGGCGGCTGAGAGCTGCGCCATGATCTCGGGCTTTTCCGGATTGCCGAAGTTGAGGCAATTGGTCGCCGCGATGGGCGTTGCGCCGGTACAGGCTACTTTGCGCGCTGCTTCGGCGACGGCGTGCGCGGCTCCGAGCTTGGGATCGAGATACGACCAGCGGCTGTTGCCGTCGAGCGCCATCGAGAGACCGCGTTTGGTCCCCTTGATGCGCATCACGCCGCCTTCGCCGCCGGGACCTTGTACGGTGTTGGTCTGCACCATGGTGTCGTATTGCTCATGCACCCAGCGCTTGGAGCAGATGTTTGCCGAGGCGAGCAGTGTGCGCAGATCTTCTGTGTAATCGCGTTTGCCGGTCTTGTCTTCGTAGCCAAGCTTGTCGAGCGCACTGCGGGTCGGTTCGACGGGAACGGGCGCTTTCCACTCGCCGATCGGACGATGGTAGCGAGGAGCGTCATCGGTCAGCGACTGGTTGGGAATGTCCGCGACCAGCTCACCGTGATGCAGGATGCGCAGGCGCGGCTCGGGAACGACGGTGCCAACGATGGTAGCGTCGAGTCCCCACTTGGTGAAGACGTCGAGCACTTCCTGCTCGCGTCCCTTTTCGGCGACGAGAAGCATGCGCTCCTGCGACTCGCTGAGCATCATCTCGTAGGCGGTCATGCCGGTTTCACGCTGCGGAATGTGATCGAGATTCATTTCGAGGCCCACGCCGCCGCGCGCGCCCATTTCGCAACTGGAAGAGGTTAGGCCGGCAGCGCCCATATCCTGAATGCCGACGATGGCTCCGGTCTTCATGGCTTCGAGACACGCTTCGAGCAGCAGCTTCTCCATGAAGGGATCGCCAACCTGCACGTTGGGGCGCTTCTGCTCGGAGCCTTCTTTGAATTCTTCGCTGGCCATGGTCGCGCCGTGGATGCCATCGCGGCCGGTCTTAGCGCCAACGTAGATCACTGGATTGCCGACGCCCGTAGCTTTCGCGTAGAAGATTTCATCGCGGCGGACAAGACCCAGAGCAAAGGCGTTCACCAGTGGATTGCCGGAGTAACAGTCTTCGAAGCGGGTTTCGCCACCAAGATTGGGCACGCCGAAGCAGTTGCCGTATCCGGCGATGCCGTGGACGACGCCTTCGACGATGGAATGGTTTTTATGAACCAGTTCCTGCGACGTTTCCTTGTCTTCGGTGATGGGCCCGAAGCGAAGCGAATCCATGACTGCGAAGGGCCGCGCGCCCATGGTGAAGATGTCGCGCAGGATGCCGCCAACACCGGTGGCCGCGACCTGAAACGGCTCGATGTATGACGGGTGGTTGTGCGACTCGATCTTGAAGGCACAGGCCCAGCCATCACCCACGTCGATGATTCCGGCGTTTTCGCCCGGTCCCTGAACGACGCGGTCGCTCTTGGTGGGCAGGCGCTTGAGATGGACGCGCGAGGATTTATAGGAGCAATGCTCGCTCCACATGACGCTGTAAATGCCCAATTCCGTAAGGCTTGGCGTGCGCCCCAGAGCGGCTACGATGCGCTCGTATTCGTCCGGGGTAATGCTGTGCTGAGCCAGAAGCTCGGGGGTGACGGCGGTGGCCTGCGGGACCACTGGGAGCGATTCTGATGTCATGGCGGTTACATCTTTATTGTCGCATGGGGAGCGGTGTTCGTCGCTATCCCACCCGGCTGCATTCTTCACGGAGCTTGTCATCCTGCGAATAGCCCACGTTAGCTACGCGAACGTGGGGCATCCCGGGTCTCCAGAGCGTTACAGATGGCGCGGATGTGCTCGGGGCCGGTGCGGCAGCAGCCGCCGATGATCTGCGCCCCGGCGGCGGACCATTCCCGGGCAAGCTGGCCGAATCCCTGAGCGTCGGAGGTCCCCGTCCAGCAGCGATGTTCGGCATCCCAGCCTTCGCCGGAGTTGGGATAGACGACGATCGGCTTGCGCGTGGATTTTTTCAGCTCGCCGATGAGCGGCAGGATGAGCCGGGGCTGCGTGCAGTTGATGCCGACAGCGATGATTTGCTTTTGCTTCTCGAGGAATTCGGCGCAGTGGGCAAGTTTTTCGCCGTGCGAGACGTGCTGCTCGTCCTTGCAGGTGAAGGAGATCCAGCCGTGCAGGCTCGGATGACGGCGCAGGGCTTCGACGATGGCCTCAGCTTCTTCAAGTGAAGGGACGGATTCAAGCGCGACGAAATCGGCGTTCGTGGTCTCGATGACGGCCAGACGCTCGGCGTGGAACTGGAGGAGGTCGGCGAAACTCACATCGTAATTGCCGTGGTATTCGGCTCCGTTATGCAGCGCCGCGCCATAGGGGCCGAGCGAGGCCGCAATCCAGATCGGACGCTGCGACCGCTGGCGGTACTGATCACGTGCGCGAACGGCCAGATCGACGGATTGTCGCAAGGCTGCAGCCGCTGCTTCCGGAGGCTGCCCCAGTTCGGTGTAGCCCATGGCCGACACCTGATAGCTGGCGGTGAGAATGCAGTCGGCTCCGGCTTCAAGATAGCTGAGGTGAACGGCTTCGATCGTCGCCGGACTGTCAGCCAGCACATGCGCCGACCACAGAGGGCCGGTGATGTTGCATCCGTGACGCTCCAGCTCGGTCGCCATGCCGCCATCGAGGATGCGCAGCTTTGCGATATCGAGTTGGTTGATAGAGGACATGGCCTTATGCGGTGCGCTCGCCCGCATCACCCAGCGTGACGCGCGTGGTTAATTTGCGTCGTCCGCGGAAGTAGGTCACGGTGATGACATCGCCAACCTGATGATGGTCCATGATCTCGTCGATGTCCTGGGTGCTGGTGACCTGTCGGCCATCAATACCGACAATGAGGTCGCCTCCAAGATAAATCTGCATGTTGCCGAGATAGGCCGTCTGATTGCCGCCGTGCAGGCCGGCGCGCTCGGCTGGGCCTCCGGGCAGGACGCGCAGGATCAGCACGCCATAGTCGGCGGACAGACCCATCTGGTCGGCGAGATCGGGGCCGATGGGATAGGACTTGATACCGAGCGAGGGCCTGCGGACGTGACCGTAGCGCTCGATGTCGCCGAGCACGGCCTTGGCTGTATCGATGGGGATGGCAAAGCCGATGCCCGCGTTCTGATCGACAGACTGGTTCGGGTTGGTGGCGATGAGCGAAGTGATGCCGATGACCTCGCCGCGTGAGTTCAGCAGCGGGCCGCCCGAATTGCCGGGATTGATGGCAGCATCGGTCTGGATGGCGTTGTCGATCAGATCGCCGCTTGGGCCTTGGATCGAACGCTTGGCGCTGATGATGCCGGTGGTCATGGTGCCGCTCAGGCCGAAGGGATTGCCGATGGCGTAGACCTTCTGTCCCACGACCAGATTTTGCGAGTCGGCGAGCACCGAAGGCGTAAGATTGGGCGCCGTGATCTGCAGCAACGCCAGGTCATGATGCGGGTCGGTGGCGATGATGCGCGCTTTATAGGTGTGCTTGTCGTAGGTGTTAACTTCGAGCTTCTGCGCGTTCGCGATGACGTGATAGTTGGTGAGGATCTGGCCTTCCTTGTTGAGGATGAAGCCCGATCCCTGACCGCGCTGCGGCACGGCTCCGTAAAAGAAGTCGAAGGCGACGGCAGACGAAGTGATGTTTACGACCGTGGGCAGAGCCTTTTTATAGACGGAGATATTGTTGAGCTCTTCTGAATCGTATTCCGGGGCGGCGTGCGCCTCGGTGAGATGCAAGGACGAGGGAGGGCTACCAGAGGGCAGTATTGCGTTGTTCGTCGGCCTGCTGTGATTGATCAAATACCAAAAGCCGCCGACCAGCACGAGCACCAAAACAAACCTGCGAAAAATCATGGCAACATTATCCGTTCAAAAACTGTAGTTCGGCTGGCTGCCTGTTCAGGGCGCAGGCAGTCTGGGAGCATCATTCTCTATTTTAGCGATTTCACGATTGCCGGAGACTGGCGAAGACTTCGTCCACCTGCTGCTGCGTCTTCTCGAGAGGTCCGCCGTTGTCGATCACGTAGTCCGAGCGCGGGATTTTTTCGCTGTCGGGAATCTGCTTTTCAAGCCGGGCGCGCGCATCTCGTTCAAGCTGCGTGCGTTTTTCCGGCTCCCATTGTGTTCCTGCCGAGAGACGCTCAAGAAAACGCTGGATTTTTATCTCGTCCCGGGCAGGCCAGCAGAGCCAACACTTCCGGAGTCAGCGCCCGGGAAAGTCCCTCTTCCACCATGTCAACAGTGTACGCATCCTTCGGTTTTTTGTGATTCGGAGGGACGCGGAGTGCGATACGTCTCGTAAGCCTGAATACGTTGTTCTATGCGCCGCCTAAATACTCTGTCACCAGGTAATCTGCCCTTGTTTTCCATCGATTTGCGCGAGCTACCCATTTGCTGGCTTTCTCGCGGTCGTTATCCCTTACTGCACGTTCGCCGATACCCCGGGCAGCGCGAGCGACCGTATACCAGAATCGTATGGGCAGGATCTTCATCAAGATCAAGATCCTTCATTTCTGGCTTTTGCGGAGGCTATCTTTTGGACAATGGATAGGCTATCTTT
>JABDHA010000030.1:13758-44293 GCA_013285705.1 Acidobacteriota bacterium | reverse complement strand
AAAATGGCATACCTCAGCTGCTCAAATCGGCAAGTGCTTGCGATGCCATCCTCCATATGGTTGGGTTATTTCTAGTTAATAGCGCATTCGTCGACCGCCCACCGTAATGAGTGAGCGGCGAATCGGAGCCGGACAAGCTAACTCATCTGCCTTTGCAAGACCTCAACCTTACACGGGAGAGATCCATCGCTTATGCAGAGTCTTCCAAGTGGTTCCGGGCAAGAAACTAGTTCCATCCGCCCGTTTGTTGAATCAGCCTTTCGTCACCGATGGCTTTGGCTGATCGTTGTGGTGAGCGTCGTCGCAATGACGTTCGCCTATACCCTCCTCACACCTAAGCAATACCAGTCTGAAATGAACATTCTCGTTCAGAATGCCCGTGGTAATTACCTTATAACCCCGGAGCGCTCAACGGGAAGCGTCATGGTAAATGAGGTCACGGAAGAACAAATCAACTCAGAGATCGAAGTGCTGCGTAGCCGCAGTTTAGCCAGTGTTGTCGTCGATCCAAGGTGGAATGAGCAATCGGCTCACACATTAACACCTCTACAGCTAAAGGCACACGACAAAGCCCTTGAGGAATTCAATAAACATCTCACGATCAATTTAGTCCGCAAATCGAATGTTATCCAAGTAACGTATACGGCAGGTGATCCGCGTACTGCAAACCTGATGCTGAATCGTCTCCTCGATGCATTTCTGTCGAAGCACAAGGAAATCGGGCACCCTGCTGGAACCTCTCAGTTCTTTGCGACGGAAGCAGCACGATACAAGAAAGAGCTGGATGATGCACAACAGCAGCTGGCAAGTTATCAGCAAAAGCAACAGATCGTGTCCCTCCCGGACACAGAACAGACAATAGATCACCAAGTTACCGACGCACAAAACGAACTGCGCAGCACTGACGCGCAAATCAGCGAAGTCTCCGACCGGCTCGCCATGCAGACGTATCAACTCCGGTCTATTCCGACGAGACAAAACACACAGGAACGAACGATTCCTAACGACTACTCTGTAGAACGGCTGAATACCCTGTTAGCTGAACTACAGAACAAGCGCACGTCATTGCTTACAAAGTTCACGCCGCAGGACCGCCTTGTGCAGGAGATCGATGAACAAATTGCCAACACGAAGACATCTCTTAAGAACGCCCAACAGATGACTTCGCAGGAGCACTCTTCTGATGTGAACCCGGTGTGGGAGCAGGTAACAACCTCCATCGTGCAGAACCAGGCGGAACGTCAAGCCCTGAAGGCACGACGTGGCGAATTGGCCGAACAGGTCAAGCAATTACAAAACAATCTTTCTAATGTCGAAGGTTCAACTGTCGCGTATACAACCCTGCGCCAGAAGGTGACCGAGCTTGAGACCAACTACCAGCTCTATGCACAGAAGCGTGACGAAGCACAGATGGCATACGCCATGGACGCAGACAAACTGCTGAACGTTGCGGTTGCTCAGGCGCCTACATTTTCTATCACTCCATTCCGTCCGAAGCCTGTTGTAGACCTGCTGCTTGGCAGCTTCACAGCGCTATTTCTTGCCAGCTTCATGGTCTTTTTCGCAGAGATGGGGCGGCCTACGATCGCAACCCCGCGTGAATTGGACATGCTATCCCGATACCCCTTGCTTGCCACAGTGCCATTGGACCGCCATCAGGGTAAGTATCCGGAACGGCGACCTAAATCGGAAAGACTATCAATCACCCTGACACCTGAAACTCCTGCCGATATGAAGAGAATGAGCGCCGCGTTCGAGAAATTGCGGAAGGAGAAGCAAGCATCATGAGGAAGTCGACGAGCGAATTTCAAGAAGAGACTATGCCGCTGGCAACGGATGCTGCGTGGGGATCCATATACCACACGCTGATTTATAGTGTCTTTCAGAAGCCGCGAGAAGAAGAAAAGGCTGGAATGGTGGTCGCGCTGACATCTGCAAATCCAGATGAAGGTGTTACCTACATTACACGGACTTTGTCGCATGAATTGGCAAAGTGTGAGATCAATTCAGTCGCGCGGATCAATGCGCGTTTTCTGCGCAAGCTCTACGAGCCCACTGTTGAGGTGCTTCGTCGATCCTTGTCCCGATCAAACGGCAACATAAGTGAAATTGGAATGACCGACACGTCGCTCCTTCTTCCGGAAGGGGCAGGGCGCTGGGATGGCAGCTGGCAATACCGGCGCGACTGCATCGACCTTTTGCGAAATGAATTTGACTATGCACTGATCGACTGCTCTTCACTGAAAGAATCTGGCGACCTGTTGAGCGTGGCCCCATTTGTGGACGGCGTGATTCTCGTTAGCGAGGCAAACAAAACCCGTCGCGGACAGATACTACAAGCCGAACGAGCAATCGAGACGGCACAAGGAAAGCTACTCGGTCATGTGCTGAATAAGCGCACCTATCCTGTCCCCGAATGGATCTATCGAAGACTGTAAATCGTTGGAACTCCACCTTCAAGAAAGGGAGCATACGATGAAAAAGGTATTTGTGATACTTACATTTGTATTTTGTTTTATTCCCCAGATATCTCACGCTGATGAACAGCTTCATCAGAGAACTCGTTACACACTCCATGCAGGCGACGTAATCTCACTGGATTATCGGTACACACCTGAGTTCAACCAAACAGTCACGATTCAACCCGATGGATATGTCACGTTGGATATCGTCGGCGATGTTAAGATCGCCGGTCTCACGCTTGATGAGGTGCATGACCAGATTATCAAGATGGCTTCGAGCCGGCTGAACCATCCAGAACTCAATCTCACCCTCAAGGATTTCGAGCATCCTTACATCGTGGTTGCCGGTGAAGTTGCCAAGCCAGGCAAGTTCGAGCTCCGCGACGATACAACTGCTTTGCAGGCTATTATGCTCGCCGGAGGATTCAAGGACTCTGCCCGCGACACCAAAGTCGTGTTATTTCGGAGAATCAATCAGCAAATGGCGGAGGTGCGGCAACTGAATTTGCATAATGTCCACCGCACATCAGACCTTGAGCACGACGCCGAGCTGCAACCCGGCGACATGCTGCTGGTGACACGCAATAAGCTCGAACATCTTTCGCGCTTTATGAAAGCCACAAACCTGGGGCTCTACTTCGACCCGACTACGATTCCATAAACCCGGCATGGCCGGCAAGACGGGCCCGGATTCCATAAGGATCCAGTGAGGGGAGAACAGGAGTTGCTATGCAAGCTGCGCAGGAAAAGTTAACCGCTGTAAGTGTGTTTCCGGCACCAGGCGAACCGTATACCAGACTTCCTCAAGCTGTTGTGAAGGGGATCATAAGCCCATTTTGCAGCGTTATCGACCTTGCGCTGCTCAGCGTCATACTGGTCTATCTGGCACTCTCCGCAAGTGGTATCCAGCATGGAGATAAGCTGCTTGATCTGCTGACGATTAGATTGTCAGTCGAACACTTCGCCGTTGTCATGATGTGCTGGATTATCTGGCGGGCGACATTCGGCTATTGCGGACTTTATACGTCGCAACATGTCCGCTCACTGGAAGGTGTTGCAGGTCGATTAATGCTCTCAACTGTGCTTTGCGCTGTGATTGCGGGCAGCGTAATTGCCATATCATGGCATCACGGTCATTTCTGGCGCAATACGTTCCTCTTCTGGCTGCTTGCCAACAGCGGTGTCCTTTTTCTACGAGTCTTGCTTGGCGGGTTCCAGCTACACATACGCCCACATTTTCGCAAGACCAGAAATATTGTCATTGTCGGTGGTGGCCCGCGTGCCGAACGCGTCTATCACGATCTCACATCTCATCCGGAATGGAAGTATAAGCTGCTGGGGTTCGTGGAATCCCGCCCCTTCAGCACACCAGAAGTAACGGACCGTTTGCTGGGGCAGATCAGTGATCTCGAAGACATTCTGATGAGGCAGGTGGAAGTTGTAATCACCCTACCAATGAAGTCACATTATGCTGCAATCGAAAAGGTGATTGAGATATGTGAGCGAGCAGGCGTGCAATTGCAATATTGCGCAGATCTGTTCGAGACATCGATTGCCAAACAGGTTTACAGCGAAGGCCAGGACTATCGCAGGGTCGTGCTGAAAATGGTGCACGATGACTATCGCAATCACTTGAAACGCGCACTCGATGTCACTGGCGCAGCTTTGGGCCTGGTCTTACTCTCACCGCTCTTCCTGGTGGTTGCGATCCTGATAAAGAAGACGAGTAAGGGGCCGGTATTTTTTCGTCAGGAACGTTACGGTTTGAATAAGCGCACCTTCTATATCTACAAATTTCGGAGCATGGTAGAGAACGCGGAAGCTGGCCAGGCGGCGCTTGAACACATGAATCAGAATAGCGGCCCTGTATTCAAGATCTTCGCGGATCCGCGAATAACGAAGATTGGCGCGTTCCTCCGCAAGACCTCTATTGATGAATTACCACAGCTATTCAACGTTCTGAAGGGCGAAATGTCTCTTGTAGGCCCGCGACCGCTCAATACACGTGATGTAGGCAGATTCTCAGAAGCATGGTTGATGCGCAGATTCAGTGTGAAGCCAGGATTGACTTGTCTGTGGCAAGTCAGCGGGCGCAGTAACGTCAGCTTCGACCGCTGGATTGCACTTGACCTGCACTATATCGATCACTGGTCTCTGCTGCTGGATATGAAGATACTCGCAATGACCTTTCCCGCGGTGATCAAAGGACGAGGTGCTGCATAATGACTCTCCGGAAGCGGCGCATTGTTTATACGAACCACACTGGGAAAGTAAGCGGAGCAGAAAAAGTCCTTTTAAGCATGTTGCGTGGACTGGATCTGTCTCAATATGAACCGTCCGTGCTCTGCCCTGCTGAAGGCGACCTACAGCAATTACTGGAAGCTGAAGGCGTGCCATGCGCAACCATACCAACCCTCCACGCGCGGTTCACATGGCGTCTAAGCGAGTTGGTGCGTTATGTGGCCTCTCTTGCCAATGTGATTGGCGCAACCCGGAAAGAAATCGAACACTCCGATCCTGACTTTGTACATGCTAATACGGTTCGAGCTGGAATCGCGGCAACGCTTGCAACACTTGGAACGGGCAGGACTGTTATATGGCACGTACACGACACTCTTCCGCGTCACCCCCTGAGCACGGCTATCCGAACGCTCGCGTACTTATCCCGCCGTACGCAGATCATCGCCGTTTCAAATGCAACGGCCACGGCCTTTTGCGGACATCTACCTTTCAAAGAGAGAGTCTGTGTGATCCACAACGGCACAGATTTGAGTAATTTCCCACTCAAGCATCGAGGTGAATCTCCGCTGAAGCAGGAACTCGGACTGCCGAAGCAGACTTTCCTGATCTGTGCGGTGGGACAGATTTGCTCCCGCAAAGGTCTGCGAGAACTGTTGGAAGCATTTTCTCTAATATATGACGACACACCACAAGCGCATCTGGCAATTGTAGGCAAGCCCGTCTTCTCTCATGAAGAAGCATATCGCGATGAACTGATAGCTATGACAATTGCCGCTGGGACGAGCGACAGGGTGCACTTTACAGGCGAACGCAATGACATCTCTGCCGTATTGCAGTCAGCTGACCTGTTGGTGCTGAACTCTTTTGAAGAGCCATTCGGGCTTGTGCTTGTGGAAGCAATGTCGAGTGGCACTCCTGTGCTTGCGACACGCATCGGAGGCATACCAGAAATCGTCACAGATTCTGAAAGCGGCTGGCTGATTGAAAAAGGTGACACAGCCGGTCTAGCGTCGATGTTGCTGCAGCTTTCAAAGGACACAGACTCGCTTGAACGAGTCACACGAGTTGCACACGATGTCGTATGTCCACAGTTTTCCCTCGCACGGTTTCTTTCCAAGTTACACACATTTTATGCAGGACTTACAAATCTGCCTGGTACGGAATGGAATGTGCAAGCTCCGCTATTACTCCCAGGACTTGACGACGTACAAGGAGATCAACATGTCTAAGATCGCTCTATTTCAAGATTATCTTGCACAAATGGGAGGTGCCGAGCGGGTGACTGAAGCGCTTCATCAGACGCTTCCTGAGGCAGATCTGTATACAACATTTGCAGTACCAGAGCGGCTCTCACCCTATCTGCGCCAAACACATCCTAGAACCACATGGATGCAGTCGTTACCGGCGAAATCAAAGTTATACCGCCATTATTTTTGGCTATATCCATTTGCCATAGAAACGACTCATCTGGACGCATATGACTTAATCGTGAGTAGTTGTTGCGGCTATGCAAAGGGTCTAAAGCGACGACCTGGTGCAGTCCATGTGTGTTACTGCCATAATCCAATGCGGTGGGTATGGCGTTTTCAGGACTATATGGCGCGCGAAAAATTCGGCAGTGCGACAAAGACTGCGTTGGACTTCATGGTAAAGGGGCTTAAGCATTGGGAAATGCGCGCAGCATCGCGTCCCGATTACTATATTGCCAATTCGCACATTGTCGCGGAACGATTGAAATCCGCATTTGGAGTAGAGGCTCAAGTAATCGAACCGCCGATTGTCACATCTCGCTTTAAACCCCGCAGAGATATCGAAGACTATTATCTGATTCTCTCGCGGTTGGTTCCCTATAAGCGTATCGACCTCGCTGTTGAAGCTTGCACCAAGACTGGCCGCCGCCTGATGGTCATAGGTGACGGCCCGGAACGTGCTCGGCTAGAGGCCTTGTCCGGTCCCACGGTGAAGTTTCTTGGACGCCAGCCGGATATCGTAGTGAATCGACATGCAGGCCGTTGCCGCGCATTGATTTTTCCCGGCGAAGAAGATTTTGGCATCGCTCCGTTGGAAATCAATTCTGCTGGAAGACCAGTAGTGGCATATGGTGCGGGCGGTGCAACAGAGACTGTCATCGAAAATCTGAACGGGGGGCTGTTCCGCGAGCAAACAACTGAATCTCTGATTCAGGCTCTTGAGAAACACGAGAGCCAGATATGGGATCCATCTGCTATCAGGCGGAATGCCCAGCGTTATGACATGAGCATATTTCAGAAACGACTATTGAATTTCCTCGGTCAGGTTTCACCAGCTATTCGGGAACAACGGAAGGCTGCATGAGCACAGCTTCAGTCAATGTCGCAGACTCGCTTGCTCCGGAGGCTCAGGTGCGCCATGGCCCTCGCGCTGTGGCGCATTCCATCCTCAGCAAGATCGTGATTCTGGGCTTGCAAGCTGGAACAGGCGTTCTTACGGCTCGAACGCTACTGCCTGTGGGGCGGGGCGAACTGGCTGCAATGATTCTGTGGCCTCTGTTCATGGCGAGTGTAACTACTCTCGGCGTGCCCAGCTCGCTTATTTACTATCTACGTCATCGACCGGAGGAGAGAGAACGGCTCATCGCGAACGGTTTCCTGATGGCCACAGTTCTGGGCGTGATTGCAGCGGCAGTTGGAGCATTTATCCTGCCCTGGTGGCTGCGCCAATACTCAGCGTCGATTATTCATGCTGCCGAGTGGTTCTTAATTACGGTTCCCATCTGCTCTGTGACGCTTGCCGGACGAGCAATCCTGGAAGCTTCCGAGGAGTTCTCTACCTCGAATGCCATCCAGGCTCTTACGCCATTCGCTACACTCGTTGGGCTTCTGGGGTTTCTGGCTGCTCATCGACTCAACCCGTATACAGCTGCCATTGCCTACATTGCCGCATCCATTCCGACATTCTGGCTCATGATCGCACGGGTGCGGCGTACTGGTCTGGGCAGATGGCACTGCAATCCCGTTGTCATGAAGTTAATGATGGGCTATGGCATCCGATCTTACGGTATTGACTTGCTGGGCACCTTAGCCCTGCAGGTTGACCAGGTACTGGTTGTGAGCTTATTGAGCCCGGGCGCGATGGGTTCGTATGTAGTGGTGTTGAGCTTGTCGCGCATGCTGAACCTGTTTCAAAACTCTGTGGTAATGGTCTTGTTTCCAAAAGCCGCGGGGCGCTCAGCAGAACAAGTTGTCGCATTGACGGGGCGCTCGGTTCGTGCCAGCGGCCTTATTACTGCACTCTGCGGAGTTTTGGTGTGCGCAACTGGTCCAACACTTCTGCGCATTTTGTATGGCAAGGAATACGTGGGCGCAGTGGGAGCCTTACGGGTGTTGGTGATTGAAGTGGTGCTCTCGGGAGCGACATTCGTGTTGGCTCAGGCTTTTATGGCGCTTGGCCGTCCAGGCATTGTCACCATTCTGCAGGGAATCGGTTTGTCGCTGAGTATCCCGATGATGTTGTGGCTGATTCCTCGATATGGGATTTACGGAGCTGCTGTGTCCCTTCTTGCATCGACAGTTACGCGATTGCTCTTTATCTATATCGGGTTTAGAGCATTTCTGAAGATCCGTCCACCGCGTCTGCTCCCAGACGTGCACGACGTAAAACTGCTGCTGCACACAGCTCTCAGTTTGCGTCCGGAGCGTGCTGCATGACCCCAACGACTCAAGTTCAAAATCTACAACAGATGGCTGTTACTCCAGTGCGCACCTACAAAGCCCAAGCATACGGAGCGATAGTGGTAATGATTGCCGTTCCTGTGCTGTGTATCGCCGGCAATCAGGCAGGCCTGTTACGAGTCGTCTTTCCGGTGTTGAGCTTCGTTGTTGGCGTGTTCCTCTTCTGGCGATCGAAACCGCTTTACGTTGGCTTGGTCTGCTGGCTATGGTTTATTACTCCATTTCTTCGGCGCATCGCAGATTTTCAAAGTGGCTGGTCGCCCACAAGCGCTGTTCTGCTGGCCCCATATCTGGCGGCATCCATCTCGACAATTACGCTCCTCACATCCCTGAAGCATTTCGGCGAGCGAAAGTCGCTCCCCTATGTGTGCGCGCTTGTCGGCATTACTTACGGCACAATCATTGGACTGGTGCGCTTCCCTCTTTTCAACGTGTTGCAGGCGCTGTTGAATTGGGTCGTGCCCGTTATCTTCGGCTTCTTCATCTATCAACACCGCGAACTTTATCAAGAGTTCCGAAAGGTGCTCGAGCAATCCTTTTTGTACGGGATCCTGCTGACAGGCGCCTACGGTATCTATCAGTTTTTCAATCTTCCGGATTGGGATCGCACATGGATGCTGAATGTACAAATGAATTCGTTTGGTGCTGTGGAAGAGTTGAAGGTTCGCGTCTTTAGCACGATGAATGCGCCAGCAATCTTTGCTGCAGTGGCTACTTGTGGGTTGCTGCTTTTGTTCAGTCTCAAGGGGACAATGCGTCTGCTGGCAGCCGCATGCGGATTTCTCGCGCTGATCCTTACGATGAGCCGCGCATCCTGGCTTAGTCTAATTGTGGGATTCATCTTTCTTGCACTGCAATCGGACATGCGTCAACGTCTCAGACTGGCGATTGTCACGGTTGCTTGCATGGTCTTTCTGCTTGCCGCTACACAGATTCCACCAGTCAACGACCTGGTGATGCACCGCATCCAGACATTCTCGGACCCAAGCCAGGATGTCAGCTATACAGCGCGCATTGACGGACATGAGGAAGCATTCAAGCAAATCATGACAGAACCGTTCGGCGAAGGGCTCGGCAGTACGGACACAGAGCACGGAACCGAGGGCGATGATGATTTCATCGGCCCACACGATAGCACAGTACTTGAGCTTTTCTATTCGCTAGGCTGGATCGGCACACTGATTTATGCAACAGGGTTGGGAGTGCTGGTCATGCAATTGATGCGATCGGGCAAGTCGGACCCATTCGTGCTTTCCGCAAAGGCAATCGTCATCGGCTTTGTTGCCCAGTGTCTATTGAATAGCGTATTGCTAGGAGTGCTCGGTTTCATGGTATGGACATTCGCCTCGATGAGCATGGCGCAAATGGGCTTCGCCGAAGAGTCAGCAGACGAGCCAGAACAGCAACCTGCTGAAGCAGAAGAGTACATGGCGGCCTAGGGAAGACGATGCGAATTCTGCACATCATGAACGATATTACGGACCGCGGCAACGGCATCGTAAACACGGCCGTCGATCTCGCCATCGAGCAGGCGCGACAGGGGCACTCGGTTGCCATTACTTCTGCTGGCGGCGGATATGAACCGTTACTGGAGCATTGGGGCGTCCGTCATCTTACGCTCGATCAGTCACGACGTCCGACGCAGATACTGCAGTCGCTACTCTTGTTCCGACGGCAACTTCATGACTTCAAACCTGATATGGTTCACGCTCACATGCGCACAGGGCTGCTGTTTGCATGGCTTTGGGGGCGATTCTATCGCTTCCCGCTAGTCGCCCACGTTCACAATGTGCATGACCGTGAATCCGTAGTCATGGGCTTGGCGGACCGGGTAATTGCCGTTAGCCTATCGGTCGCTGAAACGATGGCAAACCGAATGATAGCAATGAAGAAGATTCGCGTGGTCCTGAATCGTACGCTCGATAGTCCGCGGCAGCCAGCGATAGGTGACATTCAGGCAGCCGCGCTTGCGAGGCCTTCGATTGTAACTGTCGGTGGAATGAATCATCGCAAAGGAATCGCTGAGCTCATTTCTGCATTTGAGATTGCGGGCAAGGAGTTCCCAAATGCGCACCTCTACCTGGTGGGCGATGGCCCGGAACGCGCTCTGTTTGAAACACAAGCACAGAAATCACGCTGGCGTGAACGTATCCATTTTGAGGGGTTCCAAAGTGTGCCACAAGCCTATATGTTGAGCGCTGACGTTTTTGTCCTGGCATCGCGGCGTGAATCCTTTGGCTTGGTGCTTATCGAAGCACGCCAGGCTGGATGCGCGATTGTGGCGTCAGATATAGACGGAATTTCCGAAGCGCTCGATGGTGGACGGGCAGGTTTACTTGTCCCACCACAAAATGTCCAGGCGCTTGCGGATGCTCTATGCAAATTGTTGGCAAGCGAGAATGAGCGTCGCATGTGGCAACGCAACGCGTTGCAAGGTATCGAACGATTCCGCGTCAGCGCCATGGCTTGCGAAGTTGAGAATGTCTACCACGAGTTAATTCGCAAGAAATGTCGGAGGGCCATTCCCGAGGCTGCTCTACCGGAATGACTCGTTAATCTCGACCCATTATTTTTCAATTTGAATCACCAGAGGATGGTCGGGAACTTCTAAGGAAACCTTAGCCACATTGGCATAGACGTGCGACGGCTGCGCCTGGACTGTCGGCTCATAGGTGCTGATACTTCGGGCACTATGGTCCAACATCAGAGTGACGGGCTGGGGTGAGACTGCAATGTCCTGCTGCTTCTTACCGTCATAGCTCGATACTTCCTGCCAGAGGATCAGGAGAAACTGGCCATCTGATTTCTGCAGGAGCAGATGACATATCTCGGTATTCGACGTGCTCAGCGAATAGGTCATTTGCTCAAGATGCGCAGGTTCGGCAGAATCACTAAGCTCATTGATCAAATTTTTTACCGCCGTAAACGCAGGCTTCTCTGAGCCGTCACTGCGAAGTAGACCCCAGTGCATTTGGAAATTGGTGAGCCCTGGATCGGGGGCTTCATCTAGAAATTCATAAAGATATGTGTGACGAATGCCCTGAGAGAAATTCTCGAGGAAGAGCCGTGGAATATACTTTGCGGCAGCGGTTTCCGACACGGCAGGTTGATCGGAATGATCATCGAGCGCATTGTGATAACCGCTTTCTGTAATGACAATTTTCTTGTCGCCGGAGACTTCTTTCGCCAGCACAAGTTGCTCAGGAAAAACCGATGCTGGCATCTTCCCTGCTGGATACGGATGCAGATTGCCATAGTCCACGCGGTCGCTAATGTTTCCTACAGATGAACCTTTAGAAGCAAACGCCAGCGAGGGACCAATCGTATCAATGGGTTTTGCGCTTGTCATCGATTTGACAGACTGATAGACGTCTTTCTGATATTCCCGATCAACGGATGCCCAATCGGGAATATTGCTGATGTCCAGTTCATTCGGACCCTCGAAGGATTCGATCGTATCCCCTGCAAGTTTTTCGACTTGATCCAGCTTATCGCCGGTGAGGGTACCGAGCGCGCTTCTCGGATCGAGAACAGCATCGAAACGTACACCTATGCTTCCCAGTTGCGACCAGCGATCGTAAACGGCTTTATTGTAATCAGCATTAACCAGATGGACACCATCACGTACGTGGCGAATTCCAATAGATTTCAACTCGCGTTCGACGAGCTGAAAATTTCCATACGTCCGATCGAAATAATTTAGATGTGTGTTAACACCAATACTATTCACAAAATCGAACGCACTTTGGGCCGTCTCGGAAGAAAGTCTTGCCGTTGGCTCGGCGCTCGCTACTCTGTTTTCACTACGGCCTTGATTACAAAGGAGAAGAAAAAAACTTATGACCAGCAGCAAGAAGCTGCGGGCGGCTAAAGCACTGATCATTCCGGAGATCGCTCCTGCGGAAGCATTGAACCAACCAATTTGCTAGTCCCGCTGTCTAACTGCTCAACGAATCAATTTTACGAGTTCGTATATGCATTCATACATACCTTAGATGCAAGAATGCACGCATGCTGCCCTGGCATTTTCCCCAGAGGGTGTTCATGAGTGGTCTTCAAGTAGTAGTTGGTGACGTTCAACCAGTAGTAGGTCATATTCAAGTAATTTTTGCGGACAATCATCCGCTTACCCTTTCCGGCTTGCGGAGTGCAGTGGCGGACCATTCCGATATCCAAGTACTTGCAGAGTGTATCGACCGTGAACGAGTGCTGGAGGCTGTGCGCAGCCATTTACCAGATGTACTGTTGCTAAGCGCAGAGCTGTTGCAAGAAGAGTTAAACACGCTTCAACAGCTGGTTGCCGAGCTCCATGGCACACGCGTAATCTTGCTGACTGGCCGGAAAGACTCTGACTTTCTGGAAGAAGCTCTGCGTTGCGGCGCCAGGGGAGTTTTTCAACGTGAAAAGCCTGCTCACTATATTCCTCTTGCGATTCGCAAGGTAACCGGCGGAGGACTTTGGTTTGAGCACGCAATGGCGGAGCGCATACTCGATGAATTTCTGAATCGACGAAACAAAGCTCAAGGTCCGGAGGAGCGCAAGATTGCAGCGGTCACTACGCGCGAGCAAGAAGTGATTGAGTTGATCTGCCAGGGCCTGAAAAATAAGGAGATTTCCGAGCGGCTTTATATCAGCGAGACCACTGTGTCGCATCACTTGACCTCGATTTTTCGCAAGCTCGAAGTCAATGACCGGATTTCGCTCATTCTTTACTCAGTCAGGAACCATTTAGTGACACTCTAAAACGTCAGCAGCCATTAATTTGGATGATTCAATGCGGAGCATGAAAGCAAGCGCTCGTGCTCCGTAAAGTACAGCTACTTCACTGTACTGAGCTCAATCTCATTGGTCTTCAAAGAGAAATATCTGATGCCGCGGCTTCAAATCAGCAGATGCAATGCGCCGCTCCATTCTCCGCGTCCTCTGCGTTCTGGAGCCGAATACGCGAGTCGCTTTAGGTGCGCACTCGCGCGTGCGTCTGCCTCATAGATTGCGATGTCCTAAATTGCTGTAATCATGTCGTGGCGTTCACATACCGCAAGTTCTAGCGTGGATATGTAAGCAAACCATCTCAGGAGAGCGTCCATGACCGCATCAAATCAGGCTTCTCAAACAGCACTCATCTCAGGTATCAGCATTCCCGACAGCAAACTTGCCAATGAAATCACGGAATTCATCCGCGATACAGAATCGACTCTGTTGTTCAATCACTCCAGCCGCGTTTACTATTTTGGCGTGCTCGCCGGCCAGCGCCGTGGCCTTAAGTTCGATGCCGAACTTCTATACGCAGGCGCGATGTTCCATGACATCGGTCTCGTGCCTGCGTACAGCAGCAACGCTGACCGTTTTGAGGTGGATGGAGCAAATGCCGCGCGGGACTTCCTGCACCGTCATAACATCTCCGAGCAGGACGTCGAGCATGTGTGGACAGCGATTGCACTTCACACGACTCCCGGCATTCCTCAGTACATGCATCCGGTCGTTGCCCTCGTAACGGCAGGCGTCGAAATGGATGTACTAGGAATCGACTACGCCAGCTTCACAGATACAGACCGGAACGCAGTAGTGCAGGCCTACCCGCGTACTGCCCGCTTCAAAGAGGATATCCTGCAGGCGTTCTACGACGGCATCAAACACAGACCTGAGACCACCTTCGGAAACGTGAAAGCAGACGTACTTGCAGACAAAGATCCCGGCTTCCACCGTGGCAACTTCTGCAGTGTGATCCGTAACTCTTCCTGGCGCGGCTGATCAAGCGAACGGCCGCATTCCAAAGACATGTGGACCCACATCTCTCCTATAGAGATGTGGGTCCACGCACTTCGTGCGCTTACCGGTGTCTACTAACGCTCGACTCGCAGGGCTCAAAAAAAGCCCGTGTTGGAGACCTGGTCCGAGCAAAAATTTCCTCATCCTCGTTGCGGCGTCACGCGATCTGCTGAACCCATTGCTTCCGCCAAGGCGGCGCCTCGAAGGGATCTGCAAAATACTGTGTCTCGTGCACTACCTTACCGTTGCGGAACTCCATGATGCTCACGGTATATGCTGGTCGCCCCTGGTAGGTGATTGTGTATTCCGTAATCCAGAGATCACCGTTTCCGAAAATTCGCTTGACGTTGAAGCCTGAAGGCTTGCCAGGATGATGACTCCGCAAGGCCTGCAAGTTGCTTCGCCCGTGGATTCGCTCACCTGACTGGGGATAATCACAGATGGCATCATCATTGTAAATATCGTGTTCCGCGTTTGCATCGCCGGCTGCCGAAGCCTGCCAATGCGCGTTCAGGGCTTCCCGTATTTGGTCCTCTTGCATACGCCGCTCCAAGTGGTGTTCGGTTTTTATGTTGATTGAACTCGTGGGATGAAACCCGGGCTGCCGGTATTCACCACGTCATTGAGTCTCTGTCTGGTTTGAATGCGATT
Source organism: Acidobacteriota bacterium (assembly GCA_013285705.1). Taxonomy (GTDB): domain Bacteria; phylum Acidobacteriota; class Terriglobia; order Terriglobales; family Acidobacteriaceae; genus Alloacidobacterium. The sequence continues at coordinate 29,460 of JABDHA010000030.1, read as the reverse complement.
GATCTCGTCAAAGGCGTCTTCTGGAAGGGCGGAGATGTTGAAATTCTCCTTTGCGCGAGCCGCAGTCTTGGGCGTGGTCAGCAAAGCCGTGCCCCGTTGTACCGCCCAAGCCAACAGCACCTGTGCCGGTGTCTTTCCAACCCGTGAGGCAATTGCCAAAATCACTGGATCTTCGAGCGGCCCCGGCCTGATTCCATGACCCACCGGGGCAAAAGCCAAAAGCACAATGCTCTTCTCTTTGCAGAATTCCAGAAGCTCCGTTTCCGGAAGATAGGGATGGGATTCGACCTGGACCACGGCTGGCTTAATTCTTGCGGATTCGTAGATGGGCAACAGTCCGTCCAATGTGATGTCAGACAGTCCGATGGCCCGGCACCTGCCGTGGTCCGCGAGGCTCTCCATCGCTCTCCAGGTGTCGAGTAAAGTCACGCCGCCGTCGTAAATGACATTGCCATCTTGATCCCGCGGATCGTGCTCGTCCCCGGGTTGAAATGCAAACGGAGTATGAATGAGATAGAGATCCAGATACTTCAGCCCGAGTCTGTCCAGACTCGCCTCGAAAGCCTGTTCGACGCGCTCGGGCCGATGATTGGAGTTCCACAACTTTGTGGTAACAAAAATGTCTTCGCGCGCGATTCCTCCAGCAGCAAGTCCTGCCTGCAAGGCCTTGCCCACCTCGCGCTCGTTTTGGTATCGTTCCGCACAGTCGAAGTGTCGAAATCCGGCTTCCAGTGCGTCTCTGGTCGCACTTATCGTTACAGCTGCGTCGGGAATTAAGGTGCCAAAGCCGAGTGCAGGTATATGGCCGGCTCCGTGGTTGAGCGGCATTCTCCTCATCCGAAGATCAGACGATTCAATCATGGTTACTCCTCTGCGGACCAACCTGGGCCAATTCTGGCCTTCGGTACACCTTATCTCCTCAGTAACTGTCTTGCAGCATCCGTTCCGTCCAGCTCAAATCGGCTAGGAGCCTGCGAATTCATCTTAGTCCAAGATCGTGCATGATCGCGCTGAGATAGAGGATCTTTTGGTTGTATTTCAGCTTGCCTTTTCGACCCAGCAATTCAGCGAAGACGTAGTCTCCGAGCAGTTTCTTAGAATCTTGGCAGTTGCGACGCATCCCATCCACCACCGATGGCTTTGACGAGGAGAACGCTGGCATCCATACGTCGCCGCTAAATATCGATGTCATTGCGCTGATTTGTCAGCAGCGCCGTTTGCGCAGTGATGACTTGCAGATAGTTGTCGACCCCGCCCACGTACCGATTCGTAAAGAGCTGAAGCGATTCCGAAGCAGATGCGGTGGCCTGTACGACGCTAGCATGGCAAAGATGACTGCCTCGGCGAGAGGGACAAAGAGGTACTTGGCGACGCCACCGAGGAAGAACATCGGAAGGGAACACAATGCAAATACACAAGGTCGAGACCAGCGCAGGGACAGCAATCTGCGCAGCTCCATCGAGGATGCCGTCGTGAATGTACGTCGCTACGTTCAGAAAGTTCTTCTTATCTCCTTCACTCCGAGATTGAGCCGCCGTCGTAGAAGAAGTCGTAACGTTCCACCGTCCTTGTACCCAACTTGTGCAGCGACCTCTTCAACACTCGCCTTGCTGGTCTTCAACAGATGCACCGCGCGTTCAACACGCAGACCTTGGAAATACGACATCGGAGATTTCCCAAGAACGCTCTGTAGCCGCCGGGTAAGCGTCCGTTTGCTTGCACCTACGGCTTTCGCAGCACCGTCGAGGGAAAATCCACGCGTGAGCCTGGCACGCGCCCAGCGTTCGAAGAGTTGTACAACCGGGTCGGAATGCACTAGATGATCAGTAAGAGCGTAAGCAGTCTGCGAAGGCCTGGAATCGACAATGAGATATCTTGCTGTGAGTGCGGCAAGTTCAGGGCTTACACCACGTATCAGCCATAAGGCTAGATCCATATGGCCTAGAGCAGCTCCGGCGGTCACAAAGTCTCCTGACTTGACCACCATGTCCGATTCGTCCAGAAATACCTGAGGGTATCGTTCGCGAAAGACTGGTGCCAACCACCAGGTGGTGGTTGCATGCTGCTGGTTAAGCAGACCAGACTCAGCCAGCACAAAGGTTCCAGCGCAGGCAGCTGTCAACGTTGCTCCCTTGTTTGCCCACGTTCGAAACGCCTTCCCGGCATCGCGGACGTCAGGCCGGGCTAGAGCTGCTTTCAGAGTATCGAGTGTCTTGCATGCAATGGCCGGGACGATAACGTAGGCAGGCGTTCGTCTTCCAGCAGGTTGAACCGGAATCTTCAACCCGTGTGCGGTTCTGACCGTCTTTCGCATACCTACGATCTTGACTTCGAACGGTGGAACAGCGAGCCCCATCATCGCAATCAATTCGTTCGCAGTTTGGAATGCATCCAGAATGGCCGACAAGCCCAGATCGAAGACACCGTCGAGTGCAAGTACATAAACCCGCATGGCACATATGATACGAAATCTGGCTGTTTTGCCAATAGTTAAATCGCCTGCCAGCGCATAGATTGAGACATAGCCACTTATGGCGATAGGAGCGATGAAATGATTACAGTTGGCCTCTTTGTCCGTTTGCAATCGAAGTCGGGCAAAGAAGAGGAACTCGCTGCGTTCTTAATGAAGGGACTCGAGCTTGCGAACCGGGAGACGACGACCCCCGTGTGGTTTGCGCTTCGGATCGGTGGCGGAAGCTTCGCCATCTTCGATGCTTTCGCAGATGAATCAGGGCGGCAAGCTCATCTCAACGGACCTATTGCAGAAGCGCTCATCGCTCAGGCTCCTCATCTACTTGCAGAGCCACCGGCAATTCAGCAGTTAGAAATCATGGGTGCCAAGCTCGCCTAGTCCTTCGTCGCAATCGCGTATCTCACGATCTGTACAAGCTGATTGATACGCTCGCCAGATCAATTCCAGCTTCATGAAGTAGGAGACATAGATGTCAGTGAACGTTCTTTATACGACGCAGGCTACTGCGGTCGGAGGCCGTGACGGTCGCGCTGCGACCAAAGACGGAAGCCTTGATGTGAAACTAACCACTCCAAAGGAGCTAGGTGGTCCCGGTGGCCCCGGAAGCAATCCTGAACAATTGTTCGCAGCTGGATACGCTGCCTGCTTCATAGGTTCAATGAAGCTTGTTTCCTTACAAGGCGGCCCGAAAGTTCCTCCGGATACTTCTGTGACGGCTTCAGTTGGCATTGGCCCGAGATCAGAAGGTGGTTTCGGGCTTGTAATCGGACTCTCTATATCTCTCCCCGGATTGCCATCCTCCGACGCGCATACCCTGGTCGAGAAAGCGCATCAGGTTTGCCCATACTCCAACGCTACCCGTAACAACCTCGATGTGAAGTTTGAGGTCATTTAGGAATCAGAGCATCCGACTTAGGCCTCATCTGAAGTGAACATTGCGCCAAGACCTCTAGATCATGTTTTAAAAGGACATCACAAATGAAGCATCCGCTGCAGAATCTCGTCTATGCCACTTTGGTGGCTGCGCTAGCGCCATGCACAGTCTTGGCCCAGGCGAAAGCCGCTCCTCCAATTTCCGGTGTGATCGGAAAACTCCAGTCATTTACAGGCAGCTCACTCGACGTTCAGACACCTTCGGGCGTGGTCCACGTTAGTGTCAAGCAACCCCTCACAACCTATAAGCAAATACCCTCCGATCTGAGTCATGTCGCAACTGCGCCATATATCGGCGTCGCGTCGACCGAGCGGGCGGACGGAGAGCAAGTGGCGAAGCAGATCTTTATTTTTCCCGCGGAACTGAGTGGAGCTGCGGAAGGCAGCGTACTTACGGACCCTCCAGGTGCAACGACCCACAGCAGAATGACCAACGGCACAGTCTCTCGCCCTTCCGTATCGCACTCACGCATGACGAACGGAACCGTCGAAAAGGGCAGCGGCACCACGCTTGTGGTTCGCTATCAGGACGGCTCCCAAACAATCTCCATACCGCCTGATGTCCCAGTCACGGAAGTCGCACCTCAAAAGGTCACTTTTAGCCCGGGCGATGTCGTCTACGCGACGACTCAGAAGCTTCCGGACGGAACATTTGTAACGGACAAGATCTTTCAGTTCATTCCGGCGGCGTCCCACTAGACCAGGCAGTTGAGGTCCCGCCCGTGAGCTCTGCAATACCTCCTCATCATGAACCGAACCCGACGAGCACGTTACTGGTAGAGCCCAGCGTGCTCGTGGTCAAACGACACCATATCCTGGTGCGCTGCAGTCACTGGTTGAACGTGCCGCTCCTTCTCGGCCTTATTCTGAGCGGCATTTCCATTTACTGGGCCTCGCCGATTTATCAACACAAGCCAGATCCGGTTACGGGAAACTTCGATGTCGCAGCGGATATCGGAATCTGGATTTGCGCCCACGTCCCTGGTCAACACCATTACGCCAGTCCGCCCGACTGGATTTACAACCACATGAGCCTGGGGCCAGGCATGTTAGCGGTGGCGCTGCAACTGCATTGGTTGTGCGCGTACCTATTCATGCTGAACGGCATGGTGTACGTTGCAGGGCTAATCATGGGACGAGGGTGGCGCTCCTTGCTGCCTCACTGGGCCGACCTGTTTGACGCGCTCAGGATGTTTCGATACTACCTCGGCGTTCCCTTCGCTAAACTCACACACCGCGAATGGTTGCATCCTCCTTTCAACACAAAGTACAACGCCCTCCAGCGTGCAGCTTACTTTTCTGTTCCGGTCGCCGGATTTCTTTCGGTCGCTACAGGCTGGGCGATTCATAAGCCCATGCAACTCCATTGGCTGGCTGCGCTATTTGGAGGCTTTGACGCAGCGCGCGTATGGCATTTCTGGCTCATGTGGCTCTTCATTTTCTTTGTTGTGCCGCACGTGATTCTGGTTTTCGCCGACGGGTGGGATACGCTGCGCAGCATGATCGTAGGTTGGTCAACCAAAGTAGACCGGTCGGAGGTCATCGCAAATGAACAATGAGGAGAAAGGCAACTCATTAGAACCGAAAGATATTTCCTCGACGGGTACTGAACCGAAACTGGAGACGACGAAGTTACCAGAGGCCTGCCCGGAAGATACAAACCCAGCCGCCCCAATAGCCACAGAGACTCCTCAGGCCGTGGAAGCGATTGAACAACCCGTGGATGCAGATGGATCGCCCTCGTCATCAGTGGAATCTGCGCCACAAGCCGACGAAAAGGTTCCACCCATTGCAGTTGAGCCTGTCTCCGTGAAAAAGCCGCAAAGCTTCTTTGGAGAACAACCGCTTCCGATAATTGATATGGCCCCCCGGGTTCTGCGTTATCGGACCCGGCGCGACCTTCTGTTATTTGGTGCTGGCGCGGTGGCAGCGGTCGCGGGCGCTGGACTTCTCCTGCCCCAAACTACGCTCAGTCGCATGGGTGTGCGTCGAGATATGAACTCTCGCGGGAAGGAATGGCTCCTGAACAAAGCATTGCGTATCGATGATGACGTTGCTGAAGCACTCTACTCGCGAAATCGTATGGTGCCCACCTACACAAAATCTCAGATTACCCCGATCAAGAACAACTACAACGGAGCCACTCCTGACCCCGGCTATATATCGGGATGGACTCTAACTCTGGATGGGCTCGCTTCTGGCTTAAGCGTCTCTCTCGACATTCGGAAGCTCATGAATCGCTTCCCTGTACACGAGCAAATTACCCGGCTGGTTTGCGTTGAAGGTTGGAGTGCGATCGCGTGGTGGGCTGGTCTGAGATTCGATGATCTGCTTCGTGCCTACTCGCCGAAATTGCAGGCAAAATGGGCTCGTGTGGATTCGTCTGTCAATCTCGATGCTTCAGGGAACCCCGATCCCTACTTTGCCTCTATCGACTTGGCGACGGCCCGCCATCCACAGACGCTGCTCGCCACACATTTCAATGGTCTGCCCCTTACAGTCGAGCACGGAGCGCCACTCCGTCTCCTGGTACCTATAAAACTTGGCTTGAAGAACGTGAAGGCCATCACCCGGATTACCTATTCCGCGGAAGAGCCGAGAGATTACTGGGCTCCATATGGGTATTCCTCCAACGACGGAATCTAACGCCTTTCCTTTCGCAGAAATATATGGGTAGTGACTGACGCCGAAACAGGCTGAGGCATAATTAGCGACACTTATTCTACCCAGACCCGCCCCATGCCTGGCGGCTGACTATCGCAGAGATCAGATGATGGAGCTTCTTCTTGGCATAATAGCCATGAGACAGATGCGTGTACACCGACGAGATAGGAGGAGGTATGAATACGATGAAATCGATCGTTCGGATACTGGCGACCCTCGCTATCGTGCTCGCCGCCACCTTAGATATGAATGCCCAGCGAAAGGACAAAGCAATGGAACAGCAGGTGTTTTACCGCACAGTGAGAGTCAATGGACTCTCCATCTTCTACAGAGAAGCGGGGCCGAAAGAGGCTCCCACCATTCTTTTGCTGCACGGTCTTCCGTCATCGTCGCGGATGTTTCAGCCGCTGCTGACAAGGCTTGCAGACAACTACCATCTGGTTGCGCCCGACTATCCGGGCTTCGGACATAGCGACTGGCCCGACCCGAAGCAGTTCGATTACACCTTCGATCACATCGCTTCCGTGATGGACGCCTTCACGCAGGCGCTGGATCTGTCGCACTACACGCTCTACATGCAGGACTACGGTGGGCCGGTGGGCTTTCGCATGGCGTTGGCACACCCGGAGCGGGTGCAGTCTCTCATCGTCCAGGATGCGGTCGCTCACAACGAAGGCCTTGGGGCAAACTGGGCAACACGCCGAGCATTCTGGGCGGACCGGCCTGCTCACGAAGAAGCGTTGCGCAACAACCTGCTGTCGCTTGCAACCACGAAGACGCGCCACGTCGGGGACGATCCGAAGACTGAGCTCTACGATCCGGATCTTTGGACCGATGAATACGCGTTCCTGAATTCGCCAGGACAGGCGGAAATTCAAAGCGATCTTTTCTATGACTACCGCACGAACGTCGATGCGTATCCAAAGTGGCAGGCATGGTTGCAGAAGACGCAGCCAAGGCTTTTGGTTCTCTGGGGCAAGCACGATCTCTCGTTCGATCTCGGCGAGCCGGAACGCTATCGCAAGGACGTACCGGAGGCGGAGGTCCACGTACTCGACGCAGGACACTTCGCGCTTGATACCAAAGCAGATGAGATTGCAGCCCTGGTACGCGAGTTCATGAAGACGCAGAAGTAAATAGCGATGCTACGATCGATGAAATCCATCAGCGCATCCTAAGAATGGTAGAGGAGCGTCTGGCGCTCCAATAAGTTTCCATGGCCACCCCCTCCCAAGTCGATAAACACTGGACAGTTGAAGAGCGCGGCGACTACCGTCTTCCACCTGGATTGAAGCGCAACCTGCCGCTCTATCTCTTCAGCCGTTTCTTCCGTCCAGGCAATCCGATCCGGCTCTTTGAGTATCTTGCCGTCACCTTCGGACGCGTATCGTGTTACCGCATCGGACCGAGCGACGTGGTCGTGATGAACGACCCTGAGCTGATTCGCGATGTCCTGATCGCTCAGCCGCAGAACTTTGTCAAAGAGCGCACACAGCGGCGCATGAAGATACTGCTGGGCGAAGGCCTGATCACGAGCGACGGCGACATTCATAAGCGGCAGCGCCGCATCGCCGCGCCCGCCTTTCACCGCCAGAGAATTCAGGCCTATGCTTCTTCGATGGTGGAGCGCGCTGCCGCCATGCGCGATGCTTGGCAGGCTGGAGTCGAGGTCGATGCTTCCGCAGAGATGATGCAGCTCACATTACAGATCGTTGCGCGCACGCTCTTCAACTCCGATGTAACGAAGGATGTGCAGCGCATCAATGATGAGGTCAACGCCATCATGCGCCTCTATAACTTTCTCGTCGCGCTGCCTCGCGCAGAAGACCTTCTCCATCTTCCGATTCCCGGACTGATGCGTTTCAAGCGAGCGCGCAGGCGCCTGGATACGGTGGTCTACCGCATGATCCAGGACCATCGCGCTGCCGGCATCGACAGCGGAGATCTGCTTTCGATGCTGCTGGCCTCGCGGGATGAAGAAGACGATCACTCAGGTATGACAGACGAGCAACTGCGCGACGAAGTGCTGACGATCTTTCTTGCTGGATATGAGACGGTCGCCAATGCACTTACGTGGACATGGCTCCTGCTTGGGCAAAACCAGGATGCGGAAGCGAAGCTGCATGCCGAAGTCGATGCAGTGCTCGGCGAGCGATTGCCGACTCTTGAAGATATTCCGCAGCTTCGCTACACGGAGATGGTCCTGGCCGAGTCGATGCGCCTCTATCCTCCAGCGTGGGCGATGGGACGGCAGGCTACGTGCGATGTGGAGATTGGCCCGTACAAGCTGCCTGCGGGCACTTATATTTTCTTCAGCCAGTACATCATTCAACGCAATGCAGACTTTTTTCCTGATCCGCTGAAGTTTGATCCCGAACGCTTCACACTGGAGCACAAGGCGGGGCGGCCGCGCTTTGCCTACTTCCCTTTTGGCGGCGGTAATCGCCAGTGCATTGGCGAATCCTTTGCGTGGATGGAGGCAATTCTCAGCCTGGTCACTCTGGCGCAGAAATGGCGACTCAAGCTGGTTCCCGGCCAGCGCATCGAGGTGCAGCCGAAGATCACGCTGCGGCCCAAGTATGGGATTCGGATGGTGCCGGAGTTACGGTAGTCCCATGTCTCAAACGCGAGACATGGGGTACCCGACCTCCACTTTAAGCAATCGAAGGCCTGGTTGTCGCCGCGGATCTACGTGCCCGAACGATTGCTCCGCCGATCACCATCGCAAACGAATCGGCGAAATACCACGTCAGCCTCCACGCAAATGCATCGTCCCCGGTCCTGCTCACCATTACCAGGACAGCAATGACGGCCATCGCGCCGAAGATGAGGCCCAGCGTCATCGTAGCCACCATCTCCCTTCCTTTGACCCCCAGCGCGACAATGCAGCCCACGAACAGGAACACAAGGATGTGTCCGATATCAATTCCTGTCGATGCTAGGAACCTATACGTGCTGAAATGATGTTCAAAGATCTGGTAGCGGTCAATTACCGCAAATATCGCGGGCTCGACGAATCGAGCAGCCAATCTTCGTAGAAGAAATCCTCCGGCTATGGCGGCGGTGGTTGACCACGGAGCAGTGCGGTAGGCAGTCCCGGCGAGATGCGCGATGGTCTTCGCCGTCTGTCGCCAGTACCATCTTCGTGCGAAAGACGCTCCACGTTTCGAGGCGAGGTGGGTGTATTCCTCCAGCAGATCGCCTTCGATCGTTTCTGCTTCTTCATCCGAGGAGAATAGATTGACGAGCCTGACAGCAATGCGCGGCGGTTGAACGATTTGTGGTTGGGACGTCATGAGTAGCTCCGAACAAGGTCGAGGCCTTCGGTCATGCTGTGGAGTGCGCGTTGCGTGCGGTTCACAGCCGACACTCCTTTAGCTGTGACACGGAAGAAGCGTTTTGAACGTCCGCCCCGTTCCGGTGTGGGATCTCCGCAGTGGGACTTAACGAACCCCTTTGTCTCCAGTCGGTTCAGGGTGGCATAGACCGCGCCGATTGACACCTCACGATGCGTGCGGAATTCGATCTCCTGCCGCACGGTGACTCCATAGGCTCGATCCTCAAGCCGCAGAAGAGCCAGGACAATGATGTGTTCGAACTCTCCGAGATAATCGCGACCAGTCATTATCTATACAATATAGAATAAATCTTTGCCAGACGGATACCTAAAATTGGTATACCGTCCGCCGACTTGCTAGCAAACGCTCTGAGCCGATACCCTCATCTTGTGGGTTTCCAGGATTTTCTCGGCAACGAATCGACGGTGCATCATCTGCGCGAGAGCATCGCGCAGGGCAGGCTGCCGCATGCGCTGATCTTTGCTGGACCGCGCGGATCTGGCAAATACACGCTGGCGCTGATGCTGGCGCAGGCCGTCAATTGCCTTAATCCGCAGGAATTAGACGGATTGCCGGATTTTTGCGGCGTCTGCCGCAACTGCACGCGCATTGCCGATGCCATGCCGCTTGAAACGCGCGTAGAAGAAGCCATTGCTGCGCGCGACGACCTGCGCGAAGTCGACAAAAAGGAAACGCGCGTCCTTATTCAGACGCACCCCGACGTGCTGGTGATTCCGCCCGATCCGCCACAACTGCTCATCAAGCTGGGGCAGGTGCGAACCGTCATCCGGGAGATCTACCGCATGCCGGCGGACGCGAAGCGCGCCATCTATCTCTTCACAAGCGCCGCGTTTATGAAGGAAGCGGCTAACTCGCTGCTGAAGATATTGGAAGAGCCGCCCGCGCACGCCAGCATCTTTCTTCTGGCGGAAAACACGGGTGAGCTGCTGCCGACCATCCGCTCCCGCGCGGGGATTGTGCGGCTCGGCGCACTACCTTTCGATCAGCTGGAATTGCTCATCGCCAGCCGCCGGAAGGATCTGCGTCCTGCGCAGCGATCGCTCGTAGCAAGGCTGGCGCAGGGCGCGGTGGGTGCGGCGCTCGGCTTCGATCTCGATGGGTATCTCGCGCACCGCCAGGATGCGCTCATTCTGCTGCGCAATGCAATGCGGGAAACCGACCACTCCACCCTCTTTCGCATGACTGAAACCTATCGCGCTGGCGCCGAGGGTCAGGAAAAGACGCAGGGCATGCTGCGCGCACTGATCAGCCTGTTGGAGGACCTGCTTCTCATCCAGAGCGGACAGTCCATTCTGATTCGCAACATCGATTTACAGGCGGACCTTACCGCGATCGCCTCTAATATTTCTTTTGATTGGATTGAAAATACGGCGCGCAGCATACAACAGGTGCAGTCAGGAATGCGCCGCAATCTCCTCCGTTCTCTCGCTTTAGATGCTTTTGCTGCCAATATTACTGTCGCCTGACGAGCGTAATCGATTCGAGTAAACGATTCCCTTCCCCCTGTTCTTGATCAAGATGTGATGAAAAGCGGCAAAAGCTATTTCGTATTTGTGCTTTCTGGGCTACGATACAACTAATACACCACACATATACGGTGGCAACCGATCAAGTGGGCTGAGTGTCTCTGTCCCTCTCATGCTGAGTCATCCTATGCGCGTGGAGCAGCATCCCATCTTCTCAAGCATTGCCTTTTTAACTTTATGGCGAACCCATCCCCAGTTCCAATGCCAGGCGCACGTTCGTCGCGCTCTGACGACTCCGCGACAGACAGCAAGCCCCAGGCCAGCGAAGAGTCTTCACCTTCGCCGACGAGCGTTCCTCCGTCAGGCCCGCGCAAACTGGTTCGCCCAACACTGCCTGCACGCGCGCTGGGCGGAAAATATTTTTCGCGCCGAAACGATCCGCCCCCTCTCGCTCACCATGAATTCATGACCGGACAGAATGGGCATGAGAGCAACTCACACGCGGAAGCTTTCTACTTTCAGAAGCAGGCACAGACACAGACGCTCATGGTCTTCATTCTGGAAGATGGCGAGCGGATCGAGGGACACATCGAGTGGTACGACCGCAACGCGATTAAAGTGAAAAACCACAGCCGCACGCTGATTTATAAATCAAGCATCAAGTATCTTTACAAGGCCAGCGACAATCACCAGCACTGAGCTCTGTGCCCTATCGGGCGGCTTTGAGGAGACGGTCGCGCATGGCGATGCCGATTCCTTCAGGTGCGGGCAGCGGACACACAATGACGTTCGCGCCTGCACCATCAAGATAGCGAAGCCCGGCAAAAAGCCGCTGCGCCAGTTCTTCGGACTCCGTCCATTTCCCCCACCGAAAGACGATCGCCTGGCTGGTGTTCAGATCCCGCTCAAATACATCTGCAAGCATCAGCCCCACGACCATCCCATTCTGCTGGCCATGCTGCGCCAGTTCGCGAAACCTGGCAATCTGCGCCTCCCCGTTGCCATCAACCAGAATCAGCTTCGCTCTCGGCGCGTAGTGCCGCAATCCCACACCGGGAGAAGGCAGCGATGCCGGAGCTTTTGTCTGCATCGCTGCGGATTCGCGAAACATGACGGCCTCTACACCTGCAGCACGGATCTGCTCGAGCGAGATCACGCCCGGGCGATAGACGACGCATGGTTCCTCGCAGGCGTCGATCACCGTCGATTCGAGCCCATGCGTGGTCTCTCCAGAGTCAAGAATAGCGTCAATCCGCCCATCGAGATCTTCGGCAACATGCTGCGCGCTCGTAGGACTGGTGCGTCCAAAACGATTCGCGCTGGGCGCGGCAATCGGCACACCTGCTTCGCGAATCAGCGCGTGCGCCACCGGATGCTGCGGCATACGCACCCCAACGCGCGGACGCCCCGCAGTCACCGCGTCCGGCACGGCATCGTTCTTCGGCAGAAGCAGCGTCAGCGGTCCCGGCCAGAAGGCGTCGATCAGCTTTTCGGCGCTTGCAGGAAGGCTTGACGTCACACGTTGCAACATCTCGGTGTCCAAAATATGGACAATCAGCGGGTCCCAGGACGGCCGTTCTTTCGCCGCAAAAATTTTCTCGATGGCAGAAGCGTTGAGTGCGTTTGCACCCAGGCCGTAGACGGTTTCCGTAGGAAGCGCGACCGTGCCGCCGCTGCGCAAAATCTCAGCCGCGCGTTTTAGAGAATCGCGCGAAACCGCGGATGTGAGATCGTGCGCATCGACGAAGAGCCGCAATGTTTCCATATAACTATATTAGGGCTGCGACTCCTCTTTCGTTTTGCTAAGCCCTGTGGCCTATAATCTTCGAATGATCGCCGTTGAGACCGAGGTTAAATTCCGCGTTGCCGACGGTACTTCCCTTGAACGCAAACTCTCCGCGCTCGGCTTCCGCCAGATCACTCCGCGCACCTTTGAGAAGAACGTCCTGTTCGACACACCGGAGCGCACTCTGCGCGCACAGCAGTCGATTCTGCGCATTCGCCAGTATGGGAAACGCTGGGTGGTGACGCACAAATGCATTCCCAGGGACAACGACCCCGCGGAACGCCATAAGCGCCGCATTGAAACCGAAACGGAAGTGGAAGACGGCGAGGCGATGTCCATCATCTTTAGCCAGCTAGGTTACAAGCCTGCCTTCACTTACGAGAAGTGGCGCACCGAATATGCCGATGCGACAGGCCATTGCGTCATCGACGAAACGCCAATCGGCCTTTTTGCGGAACTTGAAGGCCCGGCTGAATGGATCGACAGCATCAGCCACCGCCTGGGTCTCCATCCCTCGGAGTTGCTCACGCTGAGCTACGGGCGCCTCTTCGAAGAGTGGCGCGCCAGCACCGGCAACACGGCGAATGACCTGACATTCGCGGCGATTTCTCAGCACGCCTGAACTGCCTGGACGGTCGTCCCGGATATTGATCTCGATACCTGCTGCTGATTCGCGCTCAAGCTCTTCGCGATTCGTGCCGATAAGCCTCTCAAACGGCGGATCCCCGCTTAGATGAGAGGTTTTCTATGAATCTTCTGCAACTCCGTAAATCTGCCTTCGCAGCTGGTTTCCAGCACACCGCAATGCTTTTTCTGATTGCGCTTGCCTGTTTTCTCTTTGCTTTACCCGGCCATGCCGATGAGCGCCGCGTCGAAAAGCGCGTTCCTCCCATTTATCCGGAGATCGCCAAGCGCATGCGCATCGCGGGCATCGTGCACGTCGAAGCCACGGTGGCCGCGGACGGCAGCGTCACCACAGTGAAAGCCACGACCGGCAACAAAATGCTGAGCCCGGCAGCGGAAGACGCCGTGAAGCGCTGGAAGTTCGTACCCGGCGACAGCCCGTCGACCGTCGGCATCGACATCAACTTTGAAGTGAACTAAATCAACCCGTAGCCCATCCCCAAGGAAACCATCATGTCATTCACGCAGTCGCGCCTGACTAACAAACTACGTCTCAGCACCGGCGTACTGGTGCTGAGCATTCTGCTTGGCTCCTCTGCCGCTTACCTCAAGATGCGTCAGGCCAGCCAGCTCTCTGAGAGTGTCGCCAGCGAACAGATTCCGGCGCTTACGGCGGTGCGCGATCTGCGTTCGACCCTTGAAGTCTCGTCGAATGCGCTGAAGGCGTACATGCTCTTCGGCGTCGATCCAAACATGGCCGCACGTTACCACTCGATGCTTGAAAAGAGCAAAGCGGACAGCGAAAAGGCCTTTCAGCAAGTGCAACTGCAGCGAAATGTTCTGGACGCCATCGCCGGGCATGCGCAGGTAGATGCGGTCATCAACGAATACCAGGCTTTCGTGCAAGGGCGCGACCGCGTGGAGGGGATGGCAATTGGCCAGGGCAGCGATGCCACCAGCAAGGCTTACGATCTGCTGCAGGGCGAAGTCGCCGACCATGAGGCGGCATTCAGTAAAGCGGTGACGGCGACAATTGACGCAACCATGCAGATGGCCGACAAGAACCTGGCCAAAACAGTGAGCGTGATCCGCCTAGAGGCAATTTACCTCTGGCTCTCGGTCATCTTCGGCGGCATCCTCGGCTCTCTACTGGCGGAGTTCACGATACGGCGCGTGGTGCGTTCTATCGTTCTTGTCGTCAATCGAGCACAGCAGATTGCCGAGGGCGACCTTACGGGCGAGGCGCTGCACATGGATTCGAATGATGAAGTAGGCAGCCTGGCCGGATCCATCAACCGCATGCAGGACAATCTGCGCGAGATGATCGGCACCATGATGGAGATTTCCAATATCGTCAACGGAGACGCCGAAAAATTGGCGCACTCTTCGGCTGAATCCTTCCGCCGCATGAAGGAGCAGAGCCTGCAGACACAACAAGCTGCCACGGCGATGCAGGAGATGTCGATCAGCATCTCTGAGGTCTCGCGTCACGCGCAGAATGCTGCAGAAAACGCAAAAGAAGCTTCGAAGACCGCGCGCACGGGCGGTTCGACGGTCGAGCAGATGCTGGTCAGCATGCAGTCGATTGCTGACTCGGTCCGCAACACCGCCTCTACCGTCCAGCGGCTGGGCAAGGAATCCGAGCAGATCATCCGCATCGTCAACGTGATTGAAGAGATCGCGCAGAAGACCAACCTGCTTGCGCTGAACGCCGCGATTGAAGCGGCCCGCGCGGGTGAGCAGGGACGCGGCTTTGCTGTGGTCGCGGGCGAAGTTCGCCGGCTTGCGGAAAGCACCCGTAACGCCACCAGCGAGATCGCGCAGATGATCGAAGGCATTCGCGCACACACGCTCTCGGCTGTCGATGCGATGGAGTCCGGCACGGCGACCGTCAACGAAGGCGTCGAAACCACGACGCGCGCGGGCGAAGCGCTGCAACGCATCATCCACATGGCCGACCAGGTCGATGGCATGATCGCTCAAATTGCCGCCGCATCCATGCAACAGTCAGAAGCGGCACGGCAGTCGAGCGCCAACGTCGATATCATCAACCGCCTCGGTGAAGAGAACGCAGCCTCCATCCCGGAGAGCAACGCTATCGTCAACTCCGTACAATCAGGAGCCAAGCGCCTGCAGGAGCACATCGCGAACTTCAAGCTGGAAGAAGGCCGCGCTGCTGCTCGAAAGAACTACGCGGCGCATGGACTCTCCATCCAACCCGCGCCTGCATACGGCGATTAATCCTCACTTTTCGCGCGCACGAAGAAGGGCAGAGCTGGTTAGCTCTGCCCTTTCTTTTTTCCACCATGAGTCAAGGAGTCCCACCTCCCTGATTCACAGCGGGAAGACAAGATGGACCATGGCCATTGCTTCGTCAATCGACTCTTGATTCCACCA
>JABDHA010000030.1:0-13748 GCA_013285705.1 Acidobacteriota bacterium | reverse complement strand
AGCTTCTCGCTTCGAGCATTTGTGCGTGTCATGCGAATGTCATAACCGTGTCATCTCTTTGTTGCCTCTTTTCGCCGAAAATCTAGACGCAGCTTCCGTTCCGCAGATACGATGCTTCCGTATTCTCCATTTGGAGACAGCCTAATGCGTAGATCACTTCGACCGCTTCTGTTATTGAGTCTCTTTGCATGCGCCCTTCTGACCGCAACCGCCACACCCGATGACGCATCGCCGCAAGTCACTCAACTGCTGCGCGCGAAAGACCAAGCGCTGCTCGACGCCATCGCTCCAGGCCAGGTGAAGGTGTGGGATGAAGCACTCGCCGACGGTGCCGTCTACGTTGATGAGAACGGCGTCATCATGGATCGAGCCACGTTTCTGAAACAGCTCACTCCCCTACCCGCTGGAGCGTCGGGCACGCTCGTCATCGCTTCCTATCAGGCTGCTCTTCACGGCGATGTCGCAACTGTGGTTCACACCGACGATGAAACCGAAAACTATCACGGCCAGACGCTGAAGGCACGTTACCTGACGACTGAGACATGGCAGAAATCCGCCGACGATTGGAAACTGTTGCAAATCCACACCTATGCCATGTTGCAAGACCCGCCCGCGCAGAAGCTGGATGCAAAAGAATTGGACGCTTATGTCGGAGGCTACACGGCAGGCGATGTCGTCTATGTGCTGCGCCGTTATGGAGACCGTCTGATTGGCCAGCGCGAAGGCGGATCACCTGTCGAATGGCAGGCAGAGGTGCGCGACGTCTTCTTCAACGCCGGCCAGCCGCGCATACGCCGGATCTTTCAACGCGACGCAACGGGAAAAATTACGGGCTTCGTCGACCGCCGCGAAAGCTGGGACCTGGTCTGGAAAAAAGTTGGCTAAGCCGAGCCGTTGTATCGGCTGAAAAGGTACATAGGTCTAAACCGTCGAAACGTCACTTAGCTGATGAATTGCGTGCAGGCAAGATCGCATTCGCGTTGGCCGGAGCCTTTGGATCTACTGCAAAATCAAATACAGTCGTGGGAAAAAGATTCTGGCCACGCGGCATAGGCATAAGTGCATATTCCCCGGGCGACAAAGGCTCCTTCGGTGTAATTTTTTGCCAATCCGTATCGCCCAGCCTCTCAATCTTGAAACTAACAATCTGACTATTTCTCGCCGCATTGCCGGTAATCTGCGTGAATGCGATTGTGCTGACTACACGTCGATCTTTCTTAGGTTCGAGCCTCACGAGAACCAGTTCTGTCTGCGTGGAAGAAGTTCCAGGTGATACAGCCGCATCATCACTTACCGATCCATATCCTCGTACATAAATGGCTGTGTTCGGATCGTGCAACCGTATGTCCGCCATTGACCCTTGAATCTCGACTGTTTGCTTCGGCTTATATACAAAGGGAGCCATGTTGGCCTTCAATATGTTTGATCCAGCATGCCTATCAAGATCGGTAGGCACATACTTCATCTGGACAAGCTGCCGCTGCCCTTCGAAAACATCTGTGGCCCAAACATGCCCCGTGGCAGGAAGGACAAGTCCATTCTCTATTACCGCTCCTGATGTTGTGGCTGAAAAATCTCCCTGATTAGAAGCCACAGTGTCTGGCGACTCATTTGAAATTGCGCTTTGAGAAATTGGTTGGGATTGATGGCTCAGGTGCGGACGATCCGCATCCGTTTGCTGTGCCTGGAGCCTGAACCCGAAAGCCGCGATGAGTACTATCAACCAAGATTTTTCAAGAAAAGAACCAAGCGGTATCCTACACCGCGCAAACAAAGATTTCATTGCTAGCTCGCTCTTTTGATTTATGAGGGATGTTACAACACAATACATGAAACAATTTTGTTGCGATACCCAGCTCAAAAACTAGCTGTGCCGGCTGACTGGCTTCGTTGACCGCCGCGGGACCTGGGACATGGTCTCTTTCAGCACGAAACGGGGATCAATCCAGACTGAAGTTAGTGTGCTCCGACCGGCTGGTAGTTCGAATTTGTCGTCGTAACCTGAAGCTTCTTGGCCGTCGCATTCAGAACACTTTGCTGCACGTAGTTGGTGCCATCCGGCAGACTGGCGAACTGCACCGCCAGAGTGACTGTGTCCTTGGGCTCATCCATGTAGGTGTTGACGTTGAGCGAGCTGATCTTTTTCTCGGCTGTGTTGAAAGAGATCGTCATCTGATCGCCGGGCTGCGCATAGTCTTTGAATACAACCGCTGCCAGGCCAGTGCCTGCTGTTGCATTCAAGGAGACTTTGCCGGCCTGAAAAGCCTGTTGCATGCGTTGGGGATCGGGCGGGACGTACATGGCAAGCAGGGTCTTTACCTGTCCCATGTAATCCTTCATCTCTTCCTTCTTTTTCGCGACGATTTTCTGCTTGAATCTCCCGCCACTGGGTGGTGGAGGCGGAGCGCTCATCGGCGTCTTCTGCACCTTTCCATCCGGGCCATATTGGCACATGGAGAGCGAAGGAGGCTTGGCGTCACCTTTCAGCGTCAGCTGAGTGGTTTCCGTCCATTCATACTTGTGCAATTTCTGCTGGTTCTCGGTAGTGGACTGCTTCAGCGCTGCCAGTTTCTGCTGTAACTCTCCACCGGCCTGGCCGATAACAGGAAGGCTCGCGACCAGCACAGCTGCCGCAAAGATGGTTGCCCACCGGCTGCGCGTGCGATGGGTGCTGAGGCCGGAGGGCGTCACAAAGCTATCAGTATCGGCTCGATGCATCTGAAATCTCTCCTATAACCGCGGTTTATATGAAAACTTCAGGCCCTGCATGCGGAGTACACCTGGCTCCAACACAATGCACACGGAAACAGCTTGAACTATACGCGCGACAGCAGAGAATGCAACACTGCAAATGTTGACGCCGTGATCTTTTCATAGAGACGCCGTTTCGCGGGGAACTTCACACTCTAATCCCCGCAATCGACCCTATTTGCTGGTATGCCCTAATTTAGTTTTCAACGGTCGGACAATTGAATGGGATTACCGTCTGGGTCCTTGCCGTCGCACAAGCAAAACATCTCCCCTTGTCGGACCTTGCCAAAAGTTGCGCCCCGCGCCACCAACGTCTCACGCAGGGCAGCAACGTCCTTGGCGTGAAATACAATCTTTGGGCCCTTACGGCCCGGCGACGATGGGCCGGAGTGGAGCGCAATCCGTGCGCCGCCAGCCGCAGACTCCTGCCAGCCTTTTTCATTCGTGACGATTTTCTTGAGGCCAAGGACTTCCCCATAGAATTTGCTCATCGCATCGATTTGACCGGTAAATAGGATCACGCGCGCCATTTTCATGCAGGACACCTCTATTTGTATGTTCTTCAACCAATGCAACACAGCCTAGCAGAGACGCTCTCGATATACCCTCCATCCTAAATTCAAACTAGGACACTACTTATTTGTTCTCTACAATGACGCTGAAGGCAAAACGAAACGATGTCTACCGATTTCCGCACTGCACTCATGGACCTGATCCGTCGCGAAGCCAAGCCCGTCGAAAAATACGGCCATCAACCACGACTTTTTGCGCTGGCGCACCAGATTGCCTGGGACCTCAATTACGACGATGACGTCGTCTTCGCAGCGGCATGGCTGCACGACCTTGGCGTATTCGTTGGACATCGCCCCGAAGACCCGGCAGAGCTGGCGCGCTGGGACCATGTTCGCTACACCTGCGAACGCGCTCCCCAAATTCTGTCCGAGGCGGAATTTCCTGCTGAAAAAGTACCGGCGGTCCTCGCTGCAATTCGCGAGCATCAGCCGAAGGACCATCCGACGAGTATCGAATCGACGATTCTCCGCGACGCCGACATTCTGGAACAGCTGGGCGGCATCGGCATCCTGCGCACGGTTTGCAAAGTTGGACGCGATACCCGCTACGCAACTTTCACCGACGCCATTGAAACGCTGCGCAAAAATCTGCAGGTTTTACCCGGAGAGATTCATCTGGAAAATACGAAGCGCCTGGCGGAACCCAGAATTGCCGCACTCAAAAGTTTTCTCGAAGCCGTCGATGCAGAAGCGAGCGGAAATCTGTTCTGAAGTGAAAAGCTATGGGGTCTCGCCGGGAAATAGCGCAGTCTGCGCATTCAATATCTGCAATACCTGAGCTTTCACCCCATCATAGATGGGCTTGCCCGAAAACATGCGGTAGTCAACATGGTTGCTGTCGCCTTCGCCCACCATCTGGAACTGCCTCTCACCATCGGCGACCTGCTGTGCATGTGCCTGTTCCCATGACTTCTCGTCGAAGTCATTGCTCTCGGCGCTGATCGTCCAGACGCGTTTGCCCTGCTGGTTGCGAATCAGAAAACGGTAATAGATGTGGAATTTGCCGAGCGGCTGGAAATACTCGACGGCTTCGATGCGGTACTGCTTTACTGGAAACATGTCGATTAAAAAACCATTCGATTGCATTGCATCCGGGGCTTTGGGATCGGCATGCAACTTTCGCAACAGCTCACGCTCCGCATCACGTTGCGTCGTGCGACCCGCGACCGCATAGGCAACCACGAGCGTGGTGTGTACCTTCCAGTTATCCGGATCAAGCTGCCGCGCCTTCTCTGCATACTTTACCGCGAGTTCGCCCTGGTATAAATCGAGCGCTGCGCCAGCGGCATACAGGTTTGTGGCAACATCGTTCGGATTTGCCTGCAGAACCTGCTGAAAGGTAGCCAACGCTTGCTGCGGCTGATGGCTTTTGAGCTGAGCCAGACCTTGTTCTATCGTGGCGGGTTGCGGTGTTACCGCAGTCTGCGCGCTTGCCGCGAAGCTATGAAAATATAGGGCTGTTGCGAATACAAGACCGTACCACTTCATGCGAATGCGACGACTCCCGAAGCCAACCTTAGCACACGGATAAAAGAAAAGCCCGACGTATTGCCGGGCGAAATCGATGTACGTCAGGCAGGCGCGGGGTAAAACCGGCGTCTACCTGGATTTCTTGCTTATTTCATTGCTTCCTGATTTGCATGCAGATGCTGCAGCGCATTGACCGTAGTCGTATGCTTCTGTAATGCCTGGATGCCTCCCGCAGCGGCGAGAGCAGCCGCAACGGTCGTGATCGTCGGAATGCGCTGGAGAACCGCGGCTCGCCGAATCGCCTTCTCGTCAAAGAAAGGATCCTGCCCATGAGGCGTGTTCAGGATTAGCTGGATCCTGTCGCCCTTGATCAAATCGACGACATTGGGACGCCCTTCCTTCACCTTGAAAACGCGCTCCACCACCATGCCGGCTTTTTCAAGCACGTTGGCAGTGCCCTCGGTCGCAACAAGATGGAAGCCGAGTTCAACATACTGGCGCGCCAGCTCGACAACCGGCTGCTTGTCGCGATCATTCACGCTGATGAAGACCGTTCCTTTAAGCGGCAGATGCAGTCCGGCGGAAAGCTGCGCCTTGGCGAAGGCTTCACCGAAGTTGTCGGCTACGCCCATCACTTCGCCGGTCGATTTCATCTCCGGGCCGAGCACAGTGTCGACGCCGGGGAATTTATTCCACGGGAAGACAGGCGACTTCACGAAGTAGTGCGTGCCGGTTTCGAGGTCTTTACCGCTCGCAACCTGCTCCGGCAGGAGCTCACGTAGCTTGCGGCCAGTCATCAGCCGCGAAGCAATTTTCGCCAGCGGTATGCCCGTTGCCTTCGACACATAGGGGACGGTGCGCGAGGCGCGCGGATTGACTTCGATCACATAGACCTGGTCAGGTTCTCCTGGCTTGCGCTGGATGGCAAACTGCAGATTGACGAGGCCGATCACGTTGAGTGCGCGTGCCAGTTTTCGAGTATAGGTGCGGATCGTGTCGAGCACTGCGGGCGCGAGATCAACGGCTGGCAGCACACACGAGGAATCGCCGGAATGGATGCCGGCTTCCTCGATGTGTTGCATGATGCCGGCGATGACAACATCGTTGCCATCGCAGAGTGCATCGACATCAACCTCGACTGCGTCTTCGAGGAAGTGATCGATGAGAACAGGGCGCTCCTGCGAATACTCGACGGCCTCTCTCATGTAGTGGGAGACGGCATCGCTGTCGTAAGCGATGACCATGGCGCGTCCGCCTAGCACGTAGGAGGGCCGCACCAGCACGGGGTAGCCGATGCGTTCCGCGCCTTCAAGCGCTTCTTCGACACTGGTCACCATTACACCGGGCGGTTGCGGAATTTCGAGGTCTTCGAGCAGCTTGCCGAAGCTCTTGCGGTCTTCGGCTAGATCGATCGATTCAGGCGATGTGCCGATAATCGGAACACCTGCGGCCTTCAGGCGCAACGCGAGGTTGAGCGGCGTCTGTCCGCCAAACTGCACGATCATGCTTACTTCTGCGCCACCAGACGATTCATGTTCGTAGATGGCGAGCACGTCTTCGAGCGTCAGCGGTTCGAAGTAGAGACGGTCGCTGGTGTCGTAATCGGTCGAGACGGTTTCAGGGTTGCAGTTGACCATGATCGTCTCGTATTCATCTTCCTTGAGCGCGAAGGCGGCATGGCAGCAGCAGTAATCGAACTCAATTCCCTGCCCGATGCGGTTGGGACCGCTGCCGAGGATAATGACCTTGCGCTTCGCTGTTGGAGCGGCCTCGTCTTCTTCGTCGTAGGTCGAATAGAGATACGGCGTCATGCTCTCGAACTCGGCGGCGCAGGTATCAACAAGCTTGAAGACGGGCTTTACGCCATGACGGTGCCGCAGGTGGCGCACCTGCGCGATGCCTTCGTGATCCTGCATACCCCAAACGGCAGCGATGCGTTCGTCCGAGATGCCGGCACGCTTTGCTTTTCGTAACAGTTCCGGTGACACATTCGACGGATTGAACTCCGCCACCTTCGCGATGATGTCCGTCACTTCCTTAATGTGGTAGAGGAACCACGGATCCATCGAAGTCATGCGAGCTACTTCGCGCACGCTCAGGCCGCGGCGGAAGGCGAAGCGGATGTAATCAAGACGTCCCGGCTTCGGCGTCACAAGCATTTGTGTCAAACGGCGTGGGTCGAGGACCTCGGTCCCAGTCTTCTTGCCGGTTTCGAGGGAGCGGAGCGCCTTCATCAGCGATTCCTTGAAGGTGCGGCCAATCGCCATCACTTCACCGACGGACTTCATCTGCGGCCCGAGGTTTTCGTCAGCCCCGGGAAATTTTTCGAACTGCCACTTCGGGATTTTCGTGACGACGTAATCGATGGTCGGCTCGAAGCAGGCCGGAGTCATCTTGGTGATGTCGTTTGGAATTTCGTCGAGTGTGTAGCCAACTGCGAGCTTCGCTGCGATCTTCGCAATTGGGAAACCGGTCGCTTTCGACGCAAGTGCTGAAGACCGCGAGACGCGCGGGTTCATCTCGATGACCGTCATGCGGCCGGTCGTGGGATGCACCGCGAACTGCACATTCGACCCGCCGGTTTCAACGCCGATTTCGCGGATGACGCGAATCGCAGCAGTGCGCATCCTCTGGTATTCGCGATCCGTGAGCGTCTGCGCAGGTGCGACGGTGATGGAGTCGCCGGTGTGGACGCCCATCGGGTCCATATTCTCGATCGAGCAGATGATGATGACGTTGTCGGCAAGATCGCGCATCACCTCAAGCTCGTATTCCTTCCAGCCGAGAACAGATTCTTCGATCAAGCACTCGTGGACCGGCGATAAATCCAAACCACGCGCGAGAATTTCCATCAACTCTTCGCGGTTGTAAGCGATGCCGCCGCCGGAGCCGCCGAGCGTGAACGAGGGGCGGATGATAACCGGGAAACCGATCTTGGTGGCGAACTCAAGGCCGTCGCGAATGTTGTTCACCAGCGCGGACTTCGGCAGATCTAGGCCGATGCGCGTCATCGCATCCTTGAAGAGAAGCCGGTCTTCGGCTTTCTTAATGGCTTCAAGCTTCGCGCCGATCAACTCGACATCATATTTGTCGAGAATGCCTGAATCGGCGAGATCGACAGCGAGGTTCAGCGCGGTCTGTCCGCCGACAGTCGGCAGCAACGCGAACTTGCCGATGCGGCCTTCGTCCTTGAGCATCTGCGACTCGATGCGGATGATTTCTTCGACGTACTCCCGTGTGAGCGGCTCAATGTAGGTGCGGTCGGCGAGCTCGGGATCGGTCATAATGGTGGCCGGGTTCGAGTTCACCAGCACCACTTCATAGCCTTCCTGCCTGAGCGCCTTGCACGCCTGCGTGCCCGAGTAATCGAACTCGGCCGACTGGCCGATGACGATCGGCCCCGAGCCGATCACGAGAATCTTGGTGATGTCATTCCTGCGTGGCATCTTATCTACTGCCCTCTGAATCTGAAATCTTTTACTGCGATGGCGGATCGATTCCGCCTGATTTCTGTTCCATAAAAATGGCGGGACTCAAGGCCCGCCATTTTTACTTCTTGAATTCAACCATCATCTTCCGGAAGTCGCGGAAGAGATAGTGCGAGTCGTGCGGGCCAGGGCTGGCTTCCGGGTGATACTGCACGCTGAAGAGCGGCAGTGATTTGTGCCGGAGTCCTTGCACTGTCTGGTCGTTCAGGTTGATGTGCGTAATCGCGACTTCGTCCTGGTTCAACGTAGCAGCATCGACAGCATAGTTGTGGTTCTGGCTGGTGATCTCGACTTTGCCGGTTTCTGTCTGCTGCACCGGATGATTGCCGCCATGATGCCCGAATTTCAGCTTGTATGTTTTTCCGCCGAGCGCCAGGCCAATTAACTGGTGACCAAGACAAATCCCAAAGATAGGCTTTTTCCCTGCCAGCTGCCGAATCGTCTCCTGCGCATAGCCAAGTGGCTCGGGATCGCCGGGACCGTTCGACAGGAAGACGCCGTCTGGATTCATCGCCAGCACATCTTCAGCCGAGGTTTGTGCCGGAACCACGGTCACCCGGCAACCTTCCCTGGAAAGCATGCGCAGTATGTTCCGTTTGATGCCGTAGTCGTAAGCAACGACATGCAGGTCAGGTCTCGGCAATGGGGTGGCGTTCTCTTCGGATTCCAGCGGATCAGGTTCCGGTTCCCATTCGTAGCGGGTCGTTGTCGTCACTACGCTTGCAAGGTCGGTCCCGTCCATTTTGCGGATGGAACGCGCCTTCTGCACGAGGATCTCGGGATCAGTTTCGATGGACGAGATGACGCCACGCATCACGCCATTGTTGCGCAGATGCCGCACGAGAGCGCGCGTGTCGATCTCGGAGATGACCGGAACGTTGAAGCGTTCCAGATATTCGTCTGCCACCTGCTGCGAACGCCAATTGGAGCTGATGGGCGAAAATTCGCGGGTTACCAGACCTTCGATGTAGGGCTTATTGGCTTCGTTATCAGCGGCGTTGGTGCCGTAGTTACCAATCTGTGGATTTGTTAAAACGACAATCTGTCCGGCATAGGAGGGATCGGTGAAAATTTCCTGATAGCCGGTCAACGATGTATTGAAAACAACTTCGCCGTAGCACTCGCCTTTGGCACCGTAGCCTTCGCCGCGGAAGATGCGCCCGTCTTCGAGCGCAAGGATCGCCTGCATCGCTTCTCCATGGGGTGGATTCAATAGATTTTAGCAGGTTTCCGCTGCCGAGGCCTTATGGGGATGCGATATTCTTGGGGAGATTTTTGGCAGGAGGGCTTGTGATGCTTCTCAGAAAGAGCATTTTCGCATTCGCCATCATAGCGTTCGCGCTATCCATGCACTCCCCGACTGTGCAATCCCAGGCAATCAACAAACAGCAGCAGGCTCGTCTCGCCGACACGGCAAAGACGATGCATGTGTTGGGCACCTGGCAAGGCACCACGCCATGCGCTGACTGCAGCGGCATCATCACCACGCTTACCCTGTATCAAAAAGCTCCGAATGACTTTACGGATGCGGTCTACCGGCTGCATCTGAAATATATTGACCGCGGCAGCTTTACGAACTACGGTACGTGGACGATTCTTCGCGGCAGGCCAGGCGATGCGAATGCGACGGTATACCAACTCGATCCGGACAAAGCGGGCAAGCAGTACTACCTGCGCGTGGACGACGACACGCTGCAGCAGCTCGACGGCGATATGAAACCGATCGATTCGAAGCTGAACTTCACGCTCAAACGGATCGGCAAATCCAATCCATCAAGCCAATAAGAACAGCAAATTCTTTTAAAAAGAGGAACTCAAGGACAAGATTCTCCGTATTTTTTGACGTACGGACTATGAGCTATTCCTTCAAACCTTGGCAGATTGCCGGTCTCATCCTCGCTTCCCTTCTCTTTTTCACACATTCCACGCTGGCTCAGGAAACGGTCTTCCGGTCAGAAGTCCATCTGGTCAATATGACCTTCAGCGTCCGCACCCCGGACGGAAAAATTGCACCGGGGCTGGCAGCCGACGATTTCGATCTTTTTGAAGATGGGGTACAACAAAAAATCCGCTTCTTCGCACGCGAAGATCAATTGCCGCTCTCCCTGGGATTAATCGTGGATGTGAGCGACAGCCAGGACAAATTTCTTAAGCGCCATCAACACGACATCGAAGTCTTCCTGCAAGCGATTCTTCGCCCCTCCGATCAGGCATTTGCCGTCTGCTTTGGAAACCATCTTCGGCTGGTGAGCGACACCACATCCTCCGTCCCGCAGATTATGGACGGGCTGAAGCGCTTCGACAAAGGGGATATGGATTTTCCGGAGATTGGCCCCAAAGAGCAGCGCGAGCTTGGGACCGCGCTCTACGATGCCGTTTATTTCAGCGTGGATGAAAAGCTTCGCAGCAACAACAATAGGCGGCGCGCACTGATTCTCTTTACCGACGGCGAAGAAAATTCGAGCGAGCATGACCTGCTCGACGCTATTTCCGAGGCGCAGGATTCGGACGTTCTGATTTTTTCCATTCGCTACACGCAGACGAATCACGGCGTGCTGACCGCCCGTAATAAATACGGGACACGCGTGCTTGAGCATCTGGCTTCACAAACCGGAGGCTCGGACTTTGATGGACTGCACACCAATTTGCCGGAGGCCTTCCAGCAGATCGGCGACGAGCTTCGCTCTCTCTATTCCATCGCCTACCAGTCAACGAATAAGACGCAGGATGGAACCTTTCGAAAAGTAGTGATTCAGCCAAAACAGAGCGGCTTCAGGGTACGCGCCAAAGCCGGATATTACGCACGCTGAAGTACAGAGCCTTTTAGTGTATGACGCCCATATTATCCGCGGGCCAGTAGATGAATGCAGCCTTGCCGTAAATCAACTTGCGGGTTACGGGACCGAAATCGCGGCTGTCACTCGAGATGGAGCGATGGTCACCCATCACAAAATATTCATGTGGCGGAACGACCATGTCAGCCATTGAACGCGTGTCGTAAAAGCGCTTGGGGACGTAAGGCTCGTCCACTCGCTTGCCGTTGACGTAGAGGCGGCCATCATCGATGCGAATGTTGTCCCCCGGCAGAGCGATCACACGCTTGATGTAACTCTTCTGCGTGTCGCGCGGATAGTAGAAGACGACGACATCTCCGCGAGAGATCTTCTCAAAGTTATAGGCGAATTTGTTGACGAAGAGCCGGTCCTGATCACGCAGCTCTGGCTGCATGCTTGTGCCTTCCACCTTCACCGGCTGGTAGAGAAAAGTGATGATGAAGAACGACGCCATGAGCGAAATCACGAAATCACGCACCCACAATTGCAGGTGCGTGCGCGGATTCTTGGAAGTGCTCTCTGATTCTTCTACGGTACTTTGTTCGTTGCTTTGTTCGTTCATCTACTCGTTTGCTCAACTGCTCTGGGGTTTAAGAACAGCCCAGACCACCCAACGGGCACAAAACATTGGCCTTCGGTTTAGCCATGGGCTGCTGTGCTGAGGGAACAATCGAGGCCTGTCCGGCAACATCGGGTCCGGTCAAATTTGACTGCGTAATCGTTAGCGGCCGCTGCAGGACCATCTCAATCCCCTGCCCGCTGCTCAGGACGACCTCGTCCCCGCGCGTAAAGAGCGTGTAGATCAAACCCGCGGCTCCGCCTCCCAGCGCGCCAATGCCCGCGCCTTTGGCCGCATCGCTCGCCACCGCGCCGCCAATCGTTCCAAGACCTGCTCCAGCAATCGTTGCCTGCGCCACTGTTGCTGCGTCTTTTCCTTTGCCGGAAGCCTGCTGGATTTCACCCTCTTGCTGCACCTGGGGTCCGGCAGAGCCAGGAAGGCTGTTCACCACGCCGGGAATACTGACGACGGAGCCGTTGGGAAAAATCATCGACGAAAAATGCATGCGCACGGCGGCGCGGCCCTTTACGCGGCCCGGACGCGTCACCTGGTCGATCACTCCCTGCACATAGACGCCGGCTGGAATCGCGACCTGACCGTTGACTACTACGGGAAAGCTCGATGAAAGATAAACGCCATCGCCGGGCTTCGCAGTCTTTGTATTGACTGCGGAACGCAGCTCCAACAATACCTTGGTTCCAGAAGGCACTTCGACCGTCTTTGCCTGCCAGGTAGCAGCGGCAACATTCGCCTGCTGCGCCGCTCCACTATTTACGTTTACCGGTACCGGTGCTGGCTGGGCAGTTGGCTGTTGAGCCATCGCTGCGCCTGCAGTCAGCAGTCCTGCCGCAATTGCGGTCACCGTAATATTTCTTACTGTCAAATTCGTAGACTTGCGCATCTTCCCTCCCCTGTTGGGATTCCAGCTCTACTTCCATCATGCAGATGCATCGAGATCGATTCCACGGTTCGCTGCAAAAAGGGGGAAGTTGTGACGCTGTCGTTCAATTCGCAAATCGAGAACCGGGAGTCCAGCTCTATCCGAAGTGAGGGCACACGCCCAGTTCTTCGGCCTTACGGAAGCCCTGCAACATATTGTAGACGGATTCGGCAACCAATATGTTAGTTATTGCCAGCGGTCGATGATTACCTTGGCCAGTTTTGCCATCAGAACCTCCGCCTCATTGTCCGGAGTCCAGCTCTTATCCTGGTTACCATAAGTAAATTCCGAGATGACCACCGGGCCATTCTTCGCAAAAACTACGCCCACGTCGTTGCGAACCTCGTTCAAAGCTCCTGTTTTGTTGGCGATATTCGACTCGCCTTCTGTCGTATCCAGTGTCTCGAGATAACGGGGAATGCTGTTGCGATAGAACTGGCTTTTCAGCATGTGCATCGCAACTGCACAAAGCTTCTGGTCAGACTCCGTCGGCTTTGCCGCGCTGCCGGGTGCATTCAGATTGCAGGTAGCGAATCGCTCCATCACATCTGCCATCTCCCGGGCCGTCGTCTTGCCCAGCCCAAACTGCTTTTGATCCGCAGGCATAGGACCAACCGGCGGCAGAGAGACTTTCTTATAAAGCCATGTGTCCTTCAGTCCCAGCCACTGAATGCGATCGTCAATATTCTTGAGTCCAAGATGATCAATCGCAAGATTGGTGGCAGTATTGTCGCTCACGATGACCATCATCGTGAGCACGTCTTTCAGTGTGAGCGTCTGCGGCACATCAAAAAACATCAGCACGCCGGAACCTTCGACCTGATTCTCTTTCGTCAGCGTCAGCTTGTCATCGAAGTGCGCTTTGCCCTCCTGAATCTGCTTGAGTGCCTCAAATAAAACAGTCAGCTTGATCACCGAGGCCGTCGGCACCGGCGTATCAGGATGAAGGGCAACCGTCTTCCCGCTGTTCAGATCATGCGCAAAGAGCGTCACGTTGCCATGATGCGCCTGAACCAGCGCCTGCAACTGTGTATCAAGAGCTGTATCTTCCTGCGCATACAAAGCCGAAGACATCACCGCTGCCAAAAAGATAGCCACCAGAACCCGCATTCTCATCCTCGTTTTCTCTCAAGT
>JABDHA010000029.1:35815-44455 GCA_013285705.1 Acidobacteriota bacterium | reverse complement strand
GTAGCCGGTTCATGGAGGATCGGCCTGTCGATGCAAAACTGTGGGTCCCTTCGACTTCACGCTCGGGCGTTCTAAGTACCTGATATCTTGTCAGTGATGAATCATGTGAGCCGAATTCGGGCGCTGCGCAAGCAGATATCGCAGTCGAAGATGGATGCGGTGCTGATTACGCATTTGCCGGATGTTCGCTACCTTTGCGGATTTACCGGATCAAATGCATCGCTTGCGGTGACGGCGAAGAGTGCGGCGATGTTTACCGATGGGCGCTACACGACACAGGCGAAGGAGGAGACGCAAGGCGCGCGCGTGGTAATCGCCAAGAAGTCGGCGCTGCGCGAGGCCTGCGCGTGGCTGGAAGAGGCGGGTGTTGCCAGCGTCTTTTTTGATCCGGAGCAGACGACGGTTTCGGTGCTGGATTTAATGCGCGGCGCAGTCAGCAGGGCAAAGCGGCGCGGGTTCTTTCATCCATTGCAGAAACCGATTGTTTTGGATTTGAGAATGGTGAAGGATGCGGACGAGTTGCTGCAGATGGAGAAAGCAGCGCTGATGGGCTGCAATCTGTTTACGGCGGTGCTGCCGCACATCCAGGCTGGGGTAGCTGAGTCAGAAATTGCCGCGGACCTGGAATTTTTTGCGCGGAGTCTTGGCGCCGAGGGCATGTCGTTTGAAACAATCGTGGCGTCGGGAAAGAGATCGGCGCTGCCTCATGGGCGGGCAACGTCGGCCAAAGTGCCTCGCAATGGCTTCGTAACCCTCGACTTCGGTGTTATCCTCAATGGTTATTGTTCTGACATGACGCGCACCGTTTTTGTTGGCAAGCCCGGCAGACAGGAACTGTTCGCGTATGATGCAGTGCTGGAAGCGCAGGAGGCGGCAGTGGCCGCTGTTAGTCCTGGCGCAACGTGCGGTGAGGTGGATGAAGCCGCGCGCAGTGTGCTGCGCAGGGCAGGACTGGCGAAGTATTTTACGCACTCCACTGGGCATGGGGTGGGAATTGAAATTCACGAGTCGCCGCGTGTGGCCGCGGAGCAGAGTCAAATTCTAGCGCCTGGAATGGTCATTACGATCGAACCGGGCATTTACATCGAAGGAAAGTTTGGCATTCGCATTGAAGACATGGTTGCCGTGACGAAAAGCGGCGGAAAAATTTTGACGCCTGCACCAAAGGCGATGATCCAGTTATGATGCCAATTGGCTTGAGAGACATTCAAAGATGAATCCAGAAGAGATGAAAGAGCTCAAGGAACTAATTGAGTTTCTGAAAGAAAATAACATTGGTGAGTTTGACCTGGAACGCGGCGAACTGAAGGTTCGCATCAAGTTTGCGCAGGAAGGCGCGGGTGATCTGGCGAGTATGAGCCAGCTGCTTGCGGCATTGCGAGCGAGTCAGACGGCTGCCCCGATTACGCTGCCTGCGGTACAGGCTGCATCTGCACCTGCTGCAACGCAAAGCGCAGCTCCGGCTCCGGCCGATGAGAGCGAAGAGGCTTCGCTGCACATCGTGAAGTCGCCCATCGTGGGGACATTTTATGAATCGCCATCGCCGGGTACTTCAGCATTTGTGAAGGTCGGCGATCAGGTGGAGCAAGGCCAGGTACTTTGCATCATCGAGGCCATGAAACTCATGAACGAGATTGAGTCCGATGCGTCTGGCGAGATCGTCAAGCGTTTTGTCCAGAACGGCCAACCGGTGGAATACGGCCAGCAGCTCTTTGCGGTTCGTCCGCTTTAGGTCTCTATGTTTCGAAAGGTTTTGATCGCCAATCGTGGCGAAATCGCGCTGCGTGTGATTTGTGCCTGCAAGGAACTGGGCATTCGCACAGTGGCTGTGTATAGCGAGGCTGACCGCAATTCTCTGCATGTTCGCTTTGCGGATGAAGCGATCTGCATCGGCCCTCCGCGCTCGGCGGAGAGCTATCTGAATGTTCCGGCCGTGATCAGCGCAGCGGAGATTGCTGATGTCGATGCGATTCATCCG
Organism: Acidobacteriota bacterium; assembly: GCA_013285705.1. GTDB lineage: Bacteria > Acidobacteriota > Terriglobia > Terriglobales > Acidobacteriaceae > Alloacidobacterium. Next base: position 42,477 of record JABDHA010000029.1, on the reverse strand, counting down.
GGCTATGGTCTGTTGAGCGAAAACGCAAACTTCGCGGAAGTCTGCCGCGCGTCGAATATCAAGTTCATTGGCCCTCCGCCAGAAGTGACGAGGCTGATGGGCGAGAAGGAAAAGGCGCGTCAGGCGATGAAGAAGGCCAAAGTACCGATTCTGCCCGGCTCAGACGGAGTTATCCAGAGCGTAGAAGAAGCTTTGGAATGGGCGAAGTCCGTGGGTTTTCCGGTGATTCTGAAAGCGACGGCAGGCGGCGGAGGCCGCGGCATGCGCGTCGTTCGCTCGGCGGAAGAGTTGCCGGGGCTTTTTCAAGCGGCGAGCACCGAGGCGGCAAACGCCTTCGGTAACGGTTCTCTCTACATGGAGAAGTTCATCGAGAGGCCGCGGCACATTGAGTTTCAGATTCTGGCCGATGAGCATGGCAACGTGATTTCACTGGGTGAGCGCGAGTGTTCCATTCAGCGACGTCATCAGAAGTTGATCGAAGAAGCACCTTCTCTGCAGGTGACGCAGAAAATGCGCGATGACATTGCGAAGACACTGAAGCGGTCGCTCGAACATGTCGGGTACCAGAATGCCGGCACGATTGAGTTCCTGATGGATGAGGATGGCAAGCTCTATTTCATCGAGATGAATACGCGCATTCAGGTCGAGCATCCAGTGACGGAGATGGTGACGGGCATCGATCTTGTGAAGGCGCAGCTGCGCATCGCGTCCGGCGAGAAACTGTCGAGCATTCTGCCGGAGCCGACGACCATTCGCGGACACGCGATTGAATGCCGCATCAACGCGGAGCATCCGGAAAAATTTACGCCGTCAGCAGGTAAAATCAATGTCTTTAATGTGCCGGGCGGGAATGGGATTCGCGTCGACACGGCGCAGTATGCCGAAGGCGTGGTGCCGCCATACTATGATTCGCTGATTGCCAAGCTGATTGCGCATGGCAAAGACCGCGAAGAAGCGATGGCTCGCATGCAGCGTGCGCTCGACATGTTTGTGGTTGAGGGGATTTTCACAACGATTCCGCTGCACCGTGGGATTTTTCGCGATGAAGAGTTCCGCGAAGGAAAGTTCGATACGAAGTTCATGGAGCGCTACTTCGAGCGCGAGAAAGAACGGCGGGAAGCGGATGGGATTCAGTAGCGTGCGGGATACGTTTCAGGCTTGAAGAGCATTGGCGGGACATGTTTCCCGTATAGCTGAAAATCATTGAGTCCCCAAAGTATGCCAATTCAAATTCCGCGTCTTTATCCCATTCTGGATGCTTCGTTTTTGCCTGCATTGGAGCGAGGCGCATATTTGACGCGTGTTGTGCGTGAATTGGAAGATGCGGGCGTTACCTTGCTGCAGTATCGCAACAAGCAGGGGGGCGTCGAAGAAACTCTGTCTGATGCGGGAGCGATGAGGGCGGCTGCCACGAGTCAGCTCAGACTGATCATGAATGACAGCCCGGAGCTCGCTGTGCGTGCGGGGTTCGATGGCGTACATGTTGGACAGGAAGATATTTCTCCGGCTTTGGCGCGTTCGATTGTCGGACCGGATAGGATAGTTGGCGTATCGACGCATAACCGTGCGCAACTGGAAATTGCAGCCAAGCAGCCCGTGGATTACATTGCCATCGGGCCAGTGTTTGCGACTGCTTCAAAAGAGAATCCTGATCCGGTAGTGGGACTGGATGGCGTGCGCGAGGCCCGGGCCGTTACCAACAAGCCTCTGGTGGCAATTGGCGGGATCACACTGGAGAATGCGGCCGATGTATTGGCAGCAGGTGCGAATTCTATTGCAGTGATATCTGCCTTATTTGGACCGGATAGAGATTCTGCGAAAATCGCGAAAAGCTTTCTCCACATTTTCCAGTAACATGGACTTCGCTCCGACGACTGTCCAGAGGCCTGACACTTCAGCAAGATTGCGATGTAACTGGTGTCATGGCAACCTGTTTTTCACCTTCGACATCTCCTTAACAAGAAGACGTTCACTGTGAAGTAAGAAAGGTATAGAAGCCTATGCACTTTTTCTATGCTCATCCCTGGTTCGTATTTCTAGTGGGCGGCTGGCTTGGCGTTACTGCCGGATGTGCACTCTCCCTCCTTCTGACAGGTTCCCGCATGCAGCGCTTTGAGGAAAAGAAAGCTTATCTTCAAATGGTGCTGGGCCGCAGAAACGAGCTCCGGGGCAAACTACGCCGGAGTATTCAACAGGATGCAGCCTGAGTCTCAGCTCGATATGACGACGTCGCAAAGATAATACTTTAGCGAAGCTCTGCCGCTTGTGCGTATGCTGTTACGAGCTACGCAACAAGCCGGAGCCATGCATGGCTGAAGGTACTACCTCTGAAAGCCCAAAAGAATTGCGCGTAGAGCCGCGCTCCCGTATGCCTCTTCCTCCCGGATACCGCCAAGGCATCATTACAGCAATCACCGTTCTGCTGGGATTCTCTCTTCTTTTTGTGCGTTATTGGAACTTCGAGCTGGCAGGAGCCTGGAGCGCTTCATCGGTGACAGCGGACATCCTGATGGCTCTAGCCATTGTCTTCCAGGTGATTGCACTATGGAGATCGTTGCAGGTAAAAGATGACGACGAAGTTGAGTATAGGATCACGCTTCGATGGTTTTTGGCATCTGCCATTGTGTTGATGATTGGCCTCACGCTCTCGGGCCTGTCATTTTCCCATGTCATCAAGTTCTGAATCTGACGCAATCACAGAGACTAGTGAGCTCGATCAGTTCCTGATATTTTTAAAGACAGCGCCAAACCAGATGAAGCCGAATCTAACGTGTTCACCACAGCGCAATCTGTGTGCTTCGAAAAGGCATCAGACAAAAGCGATTCATTTTGAGAAAGTTATGGCGCGATCTTATATTTTCCGGTAGAACAAACAACAAGTGACAACGAGTACCCGACCTTCTCCAGCACAGATGAATGCAGCAGCCCCGCATTTAGTGCAGCGGCTTGGGCTGTTCAGCTCAACGGCGATTGTTGTGGGTTCGATGATCGGCTCGGGTATTTTTATTGTTCCGGCGGAGATCAGCCGCGGCGTTGCGTCGCCGGCGCTGCTGATTGGGGCATGGCTGGTGACGGCGGTGATGACGATCATCGGCGCACTGAGCTACGGTGAGCTGGCAGCGATGATGCCCAAAGCGGGCGGGCAATATGTTTATCTGAGAGAAGCTTTAGGTCCCATGTGGGGCTTTCTTTTTGGGTGGACGCTTTTTCTCGTGATCCAGACGGGAACGATTGCTGCTGTTGCTGTCGCGTTTGGCAAATTTCTTGGTGTTTTCTTTCCAGCGATTTCGTCGTCGCACTGGCTGTTGCATCTTGGGCATGTTCCAGCGCTGCGCGTTGGGCCGATGGTGCTGGGCAATATGGATATTGGTCTAAATACAGCCAACCTTACGGGCATCCTGATTGTTCTTCTTCTGACGGGGATCAATATTTTCGGGGTTCGCCTAGGCGCGCTGGTGCAGAACGTTTTCACTACGGCAAAAACAGCAGCGCTGCTGGGGCTGGTGATTCTGGGCTTCTGTTTGGGACGGAAGCCAGCGGCGATGGCCGCGAATTTCGGTCATAACTTCTGGCAAGGCGCGTCGTGGCATACACTGCATCCGGTGCAGGTGGGCGTGGGCGGGCCAATTACGATGGTCGGGCTGCTGGCGGTGCTTGCCGTGGTGCAGACGGGATCGCTTTTTTCCGCCGATGCCTGGAATAACGTGACTTTTACGGCAGGCGAAATTCGTAATCCGAAGAGGAACCTGCCGCTCTCTCTCGTGTTAGGCACAGCGATTGTGATCACGCTGTTTATTGCGGCGAATTTCGTTTATCTTTTTGCCCTTCCGCTGCTTGGTGATCCGCATGGGGCTACGGTATTTGCCCGCGGGATTCAATATGCTGCCGAAGACCGCGTGGCGACAGCGGCGTTGGAGCAGATATTCCAGAATAGCGGCGCATATCTGATGGCCGCAGCCATTCTGATTTCAACTTTTGGTTGCGCGAACGGGATGATTCTTGCCGGGGCTCGCGTTTATTACGCGATGAGCAACGACGGGCTGTTTTTCAAGCCTACGAGCAAGCTGCATCCGCGCTACAAAACGCCGGTGGCGGCACTAGTGATTCAAGCGGTGTGGACCTGCTTTCTGTGCCTGACGGGATCGTATAGTCAGCTGCTGGACTACATTATCTGCACGGAGCTGATCTTTTATATTCTGACTATCACCTGCCTGTTTGTGCTGCGCAAGCGGCGTCCGGATGCAGAGCGTCCTTATCGTGCGGTAGGATATCCAGTTCTGCCAGCGCTTTATATCGGCATGGCGGCGTGGATTTGTGTCGTATTATTGCGCTACAAGCCGCAATTCACGTGGCCGGGCCTATTGATTGTGCTGCTTGGCATACCGGTTTACTGGATCTGGTCTCGCCGCAGGCAGGAAGTAACGGCGGCTTGATTCATCATTTAGATTTTCCTGGAAGGAACGCGCTCGTACATGGCCAATTTGCTTGCAGTTAAACCGCTCTCCTCGTTGAAGCAAGAAGCCGGTGAAGAGGGAGAGCACACACTCAGAAGGTCGCTGGGACCAGTAAACCTGATTACGCTCGGGGTTGGAGCGGTGATCGGCGCGGGCATCTTTGTGCTGACGGGACAGGCTGCCGCGCTGCATGCGGGTCCTGCGATTGCGCTGAGCTTTATTCTGGCCGGTGTTACCTGTGCGTTTGCGGGACTTTGCTATGCCGAATTCGCGTCGCTGATTCCGATTGCGGGATCGGCCTACACCTATGGATATGCGACTCTGGGCGAGCTGGTGGCATGGATTATTGGCTGGTGCCTTTGCCTGGAATATGCCTTTGGCGCGGCGACTGTGGCTTCGGGCTGGGCGGGCTATTTTCTGAGTTTGCTGGAGCAGATCGGGCTGACACCCTCAGCATCTCTGGCGCGGTTTACAACGACCTATGGCAATGTGCTGTATCTCTACAATGGCCAGTGGATGCCGTTTGCCTCATTGCCGATGGGAGTAACGGATGTATCGGGCCTGCCGCATGTGACGGGCTTATTCAACGTAGTTGCCTTTGTCGCGATTGCGGTGGTGACCGTGGTTCTGGTGCGCGGCATCAAGGAGTCGGCCAATCTCAACTCTGCGATCGTGTTCGTGAAGGTGGGGGTTGTCTTCATCTTTCTTTTTCTGGGCATTGGATTTCTGCTGCAGCATCCGGACATTGCGCGGATGAACTGGCATCCCTTTATTCCGCCGAAGATCGGGCCGGGGCAGTTTGGCATCAGCGGCATTGCCGCCGGAGCGGCCTCAGTCTTCTTTGCGTATATCGGATTCGATGCGGTATCGACGGCGGCACAGGAGGCTAAGAATCCGCAGCGCGACATGCCGATCGGCATTCTCGGCTCGCTGGTTATCTGCACGATTCTCTACATCGCTGTTTCTCTGACGCTGACGGGTCTTGTTAGCTATAAGGCGTTGAATGTGGCTCAACCAGTGGCGCTTGGCATTGATGCCACAGGGGTGAGATGGGGTGGACTGCTGGTAAAGATTGGCGCGGTCTTCGGACTGGGCACGGTGATGCTGGTAATGCTGCTGGGGCAATCGCGTGTGTTCTATTCGATGTCGCGTGACGGGCTGTTGCCGAAGTGGGCGAGCATCATTCATCCGAAGTTCCGCACGCCGTGGATCTCGAATATCGTTGTGGGTTCGATTGTTGCTTTTCTTCCGGCACTGCTGCCGATCGACAAGCTGAGCGCCATGGTGAACATGGGTACGCTGCTGGCGTTTGCGATTGTCTCGGCCGGCGTTTGGATTCTACGTGTGCGGCAGCCTGAGTTGCACCGGCCTTTCAAGACGCCGCTGGTGCCGCTGGTGCCGATCTGCGGCATCATCAGCGCACTCTATCTCATCGCGAACCTGCCAGTGCTGACATGGATCGTGGTCGGCATCTGGCTGGTGGTGGGACTGGTGATTTATTTCAGCTATTCAACCAAGCACAGCAAGGTGCAGAAGATGCCCGCGGCCATGACGGCAGGCAAGCACTGACTCTCCTTAGTCCTTGCAGTAACGTTGCATGCGGCGTTCGAGGTTTGCTTTTACTTCGAGCCATTCTTCTTCGATAATGCTGAACCAGTGACTGTGGCGTGTGCTGCCATCCGGCATGATGACATGGTTGCGGAAAATACCTTCGGGTTTTGCGCCTAACGCCTGAATGGCGGTTTGCGATTTCAGATTGTGGTGATGGGTTTTAAAGGCGACGCGGCGGGCGTCCATCTCCTCAAAGGCATGGCGCAGCTGCAGATATTTGGCTTCTACGTTGATGCCGCTTCGTTGGTAATCCGGATGCAGCCAGGTCCATCCTATTTCAAGCGTACGATGCGCGGGCTGGATATCGGCGAAGCGCGTTGCCCCGATGATGCGGTTATCTTTCCTTGAGCGTGTGACCCAGGGCATGACCGTGCCTGCAGCTGCGGCGTCGAGTGCGGTCTTCATGTAGCGGCGCAGGTCATTTTCTGAATTGATGCGATCGGTAGTCCATTGCCAGATGTCTCGACAAAGGGCAACTTCAGCGAGCGCGGGGAGATGATCCATGCTCAGAGGTTCGAGGCGGACGAGACAATCGCAAACGCCAGCAGCGTACCCATGTTCACCATGGCGCTCAGCTTGTCGATCGGCAGCAGTGCC
>JABDHA010000029.1:35007-35805 GCA_013285705.1 Acidobacteriota bacterium | reverse complement strand
GCATACGTGTAGTGTAATCGGCTGAAAGGCGCGACATTGCGGTGCTCGCATCGTAAATCTATCGGTTCACCTCCTCTTTTTATCGCCTTGCCATTCTTTGTTGGCGCATGAGTGATAAGCCACGCAATATAATGGCGCTCAATGCAATCAGGCGACGGTTTCGTAGGGAAGGCGTTCCGGTGGCATGGATTCCAACTTCAGACGGGGAACGTCTTTTGCAGCTGGGTCGTACGTATTTTCCGAGGAGCTTTCACCTTTTTATCTTGCTTGTGTTGAGTTGGTCTTTCACTGACCGGTTGCACGCGCAGGATAGCGTTCTACCGTCATGGAGCGGTGTGCTGCGCGACACTGCAGGCAGACCGGTGAGTGGAGCGACCGTGCACCTTGCCAGTCAGAAGCGCAAAAGCTCCACTACGACAAGAGACGATGGCGGCTTCGTCTTCAAAAATATGCCTGCGGGCAGCTATACGCTGAGCGTCGATGCGGGAGGAAGGTCGATTCAGTATGAGCAGCCTGTTCTGGTCGATGCGAAGCATGTAACTGTATCCGTTACGTTATCGGACCAAGGCGCACTTACGCTTGTTGAGCAGCAAGAAAAGTCTGAAGCGACAGGCGGTGAGCAACTGTCCAGCCGCGCGGTGAGTGAGTTGCCGCTAAATAAGCGTGACTTCAGCCAGTTACTGTTGCTGGCTGCGGGCACGATGACCGATGCCAATGGCGCGACAAATTTCACGCAGCAGTTTGCCATCAACGGACAGCGCGGCGTCGAGGCAACGTTTGCCATGGACGGCGCAGACA
>JABDHA010000029.1:0-34997 GCA_013285705.1 Acidobacteriota bacterium | reverse complement strand
GAGATGGGCGGCGGCACATTCACTAATTTCAATGTGGATGCGGTCGAGGAGATTCAATCGAGCTCCGGATGGATGCCGGCAGAGATTGGGCGCGGCGCAGCAGGCTTTACGAACATCGTTACGCGGTCGGGTAAGAGCGGTTTTCACGGGTCGGTGTTCGAGTTTCTACGCAATTCGGCGCTCGACGCGCGGAACTATTTCGATCACGCTTCGATTGCCGAGCCGGGTAGAATTCCTCCCTTCCGGCGCAATGAGTTTGGGTTTACGAATGGCGGCCCGGTGATCATTCCGCATGTCTACAATGGCGCGGGTAAGACATTTTATTTTGGGCAGTATCAAGGCTTCCGGCAGGTGCTGGGCACGACCCAGGTGCTGGCTGTGCCGACCGCGGAGGAGCGGATCGGGAACGATACGAGCGCGTTTCCTGGCGATACGCTCTTTGTGCCGGTGGATGATCAGATTGCGCAGGTGCTGGCGCGGTATCCGCTGCCGAATTATCCGCAGGGCGCGTATGGGTTGCACACGTACGCGATTTCGTCCAAGGTCTATACGAATGCGAATCAGTTCTCGATTCGCATCGATCAGAAGGTCGATAAAAAATCGCAACTGTTTGTGCGCTTTAACTGGGATAATCTTTCCGGGCCGACGACCAATCCTGACCAGACGGCGATTGACCACAGCTTCGGCGTGGAATATGTGGACCATCAGCGCAATGGCGTGGTGACGTACACGCGAACGGTTTCGCCGCAGTATTCGTTTGATTCTTCGATCAGCTTTACACGGACGACGCCGCAGTTTCCGACGCCGAATCACACGGACCCAGCGGTGAAGTTCAACGACGGATTATTTGAGGCTTTCAACTCTGCTGCTGGTTCAGTGATGTCAGCGTTTGGCAATCTTTTTCAGGCGCGGCAGAATTTTTCTTACATTGCTGGAAGGCACGCGTGGAAATTTGGCGGCGAGATTCGCCTGAACCGCGATACGACGTACTTTGGCACAAGCGTGAACGGCGAATATGACTTTGGCGGCGGCACGGCATATTCGCCGGTCGAGATTCGTTCGCAGAGCGGTACGCACGATATTCATCCGGGCGATCCGCTGCCGGATACGCTTTCGGGGCTGCTGACGGGGAGCCCGTTTTCTTATAACGTGGCCGTGGCGCCACCGTACTTTTCCAATGGCTACCACATCGGTCCGGCTGCGATTAACCGTAACAACTTTTCGCTTTATATGCAGGACACGTGGAAGCTCAACGATCGTTTTGTGCTGGATTACGGCCTGCGCTATGAGGTCTATACGCCGATTACAGAGCGGGCGAAGCGGACATCGAGCTTTTTGATGAACGGCAATCAGCAGGAGTTTGTTGTGAACCCGCAGCCGGGGTATCAGACGAACTATGACGGCTTTGGCCCACGTGTGCAATTAGACTGGCGCGCCATGGAGAAACTGCATGTGCGCGTGGGCGGTGCCATCACGACGATTCCACCGAATATCTGGCAGGATAATTCGCTGACCGGTTCGACACCGTTTGTGATCTATCCGCATCTGAGCGCAACGCAGGGCGCGCAGTTCCACTACGGCTTTCAGATTACGCCTGACGTGCTGCCGCGCGCTTACACTCCGACGGGTCAGGATATCTTTGCCAGCAACGATACGAAGAAGGTGGCGCCGAATACGGTGTTTGATGTGGATCGTTACGAGCAGGACATGGCAGCGTTGACGCCGGGCCATCAGATTACGGCGTTGAATCTGGGAGGCATCGACCGGAAATTCGGTAACGGCTACCTTGGAACGTGGACGCTTGGACTGGAGCGGCAGTTCGGGAACCTTACGGCCGATGTAGGCTACGTGGGCACGACGGGCGTGAAGTTGCCACGGATGACTTTTCCGAATGCCTATCCGGGGGCGAGCCCGGAATTTGCGCCGCACACGCAATTTGACGGCAACGGAAATGTGATTGGCGGCTTCGGTGTGGAGTCGGTTATAGATGACACGGCGCACTCTTCGTATAACGCGCTGCAGACTTCGCTGCAGGGTACGTTTCCACATGGCGGCCCGGGCGTGCAGGCTAGCTATACCTGGTCGAAAGCGATCGATGACACGAGCGGGGTGCTCGGCGGTGGTACGGGTTCGACAGGCGCCGTGTCACAGGTCATTCCGCAGGACCCATTTAATACGCATGCAGAAAAGGGGCCGTCGAGCTTCGATGTGGCGAACTCCTTTAGTCTGAGCGTGGCGCAGGATCTGCATCTGGACAGCGCGGGGTTTCTGCAGCCTGTCAGTAAAAAGGCCACGAAGGGCTGGGAGTTGCTGAGCATCTCGACGATTACCAGCGGTTCAGTCTTTACCGTCTATTCCGGAGTGCAGCAGACGGGAGCGGGATCGAACGGAACGGATCGGCCTGACCCCATTGCGAAGCCGCACTTGTCGACGGCGCGCAAGGTACGCGAGGACTATTTTGGATTGGGCGCGGCGAACGCGTCATATTTCTCTATTCCGATTAACGTGCCCGGAGGGACCGGGCCGAACAGTGGACGCTTTGGGACCTTATCACGCAATTCATTTCGCGGACCTGCTTACTATAACTACGACTTTGCTTTGATCAAGGACACACCCTTTGGCACACGCAAGAGCGGAAGCGAGCTGGTCGATCTCCAGTTTCGCGCGGAGTTTTTCAACCTGTTCAACATTGTGAACATGGGATTGCCGACGAACACGATCAAAGGCTCTGGTTTTGGCGTGATCAGCAAAACGGCAGGGACCTCGCGGCAGATTCAATTTTCCTTGAAGCTGATTTATTGAGAGGCTCGTAAATTGTCCGGAAATGGACATGCGGTTCCGGAAATGGCCAGTCGTTACAGGTGTGATCTCAATGGGCTTATCATAGTTGTCTGAATCTAAAAGAGTTATAGCTAGTCTAAGAATGGTTCCGTAGTTGCAATATCACTGGTTGATGGATATCGCTCGGCCAGATATTAGGAAGAAGAAGTTACGCCGCCAGATTGTGATCGGTGCGATTGGACTGGTGGCGGTCGCTGCGGCAGCAGCGGCTGTGTACCGATTGAAACCTGCGGCTCCCACGATGGATGCCAGTACAGTCTGGCCCGATACGGTCAAACGCGGTCCGATGATCGTGCAGGTCCGAGGGTTGGGCACACTGGTTCCCAGCGAGGAGAGTATCCGCCTGATTCCCTCGCAGACGGAGGCGACGGTGGTGCGCATCCGTGTGCTGCCGGGCACCAAAGTGACGCCGGACACGGTCCTGATGGACCTTGAGGATCCGCAGCTAGACCAGGAGCTGCTGAATGCGCAGCTGCAATTGAAGTCCGACCAGGTGGCTTACCACAATCTGCAGGTGACTTTGCAGAGCGCCTTGATGGACAAGAAGGCGTCGGCTGCGACGGTGAACTCCGATTATAGCCAGGCGCAGCTGCAGGCGCAGACAGACCAGCAGCTTTTTAAACTGGGCGTGATCAGCGGCCTGGCTTATAACAAGTCGAAATCTTCAGCGGATGAACTGACGACCAGGAACAAAATTTCAGTCGATCAAGTCGATATGAATGAGAAGTCGATCCAGACGCAGCTGGATGTGCAGCAGGCGAAGGTTGATCAGGACAAGGCCCTGCTGAAACTAAAGGAAGATCAGAAAGCCGCGCTGGAAGTGCGCGCAGGCATCGATGGCGTGCTGATTTCGCTCGGCCAACAGGCAGCGGGTGCAGCTACAAGCGACCAGACTTCAACTTTGGGTGTAGGCGCGCACGTTGCGCCGGGAACGACGCTGGCGACGGTCGTGGTGCCAAACCAGTTAAAGGCTCAACTAAAGATTGCCGAGACGCAGGCGCATGACATTCTGCTCGACCAGCCGGCGGAAGTCGACACCCATAACGGCATCGTGCCGGGGCATGTCACAAGAATTGATCCCGCAGTAGTGAACGGAACGCGCACGGTTGACGTAAAGCTAGATGGGGCCTTACCGGCGGGAGCGGTTCCTCAGCTGAGTGTGGATGGAACGATCGATCTGCAGCGGCTGAAGGACGTGCTGTATGTGGGACGCCCGGCTTTTGGAAATCCGGACAGCACGATCAGCTTGTTCAAGTATGATCCCGACGGCAAGACGGCTTCGGTGGTGCATGTGAAGGTGGGCAAGGCTTCGGTCACACAAATTCAGATCCTGAGTGGTCTGAAGGAAGGCGACCGGGTGATTTTGTCGGATATGTCGCGGTATGACAACACGGATAAAGTTCGTTTGGAGTAGGTGGGAGTAAACCTGAGGAGCGAGATGGACATGGATAATTTACAGCCGTTGATCAATATTGAGGGTCTGACGAAGGTCTTCTATACAGATGAGATCGAGACGCATGCGCTCTCGGGCATTCATCTCACCGTCAACAAGGGTGAATATGTGGCGATGCAGGGTCCTTCGGGCTGCGGCAAGTCAACCCTGCTCTCGATTATCGGACTGCTGGACACGCCTTCTGCAGGCAAGTATCTGCTGAATGGGCATGCGGTCGAGAACCTGAACTTCGCGCAGCGCTCGCGCATTCGCAACCAGGAGATCGGTTTTATCTTTCAGAGCTTCAACCTGATTGGCGACCTCACGGTCTATGAGAACGTTGAGCTGCCACTCACGTATCGCACAGGAATGTCGGCGGCGGAGCGCAAGCGGCGCGTCCAGGAATCGCTCGAACGCGTGAGCATGGCGCATCGTATGAAGCATTATCCTTCCCAGCTCTCAGGCGGTCAGCAGCAGCGTGTTGCTGTGGCGCGCGCGCTGGCTGGTTCGCCGTCGATCCTGCTGGCTGACGAACCGACCGGAAACCTGGATTCACGCAACGGCGAAGCAGTGATGGAGCTGCTGCAGAATCTGCATAAGGACGGCGCGACGATTGTGATGGTGACACACGACCCCCGCTTTGCGCGCCATGCCGAGCGTAACATTCATCTCTTCGACGGCAAGGTGGTGGCCGAAGGGGATGCGCTCGAACAGGTACTGGAAGCGCGGTAAACATTACGTTTCAAGGCGGTCATCTGCGGTGCGTGCTTATGGCGCGCACTGTATAGGGTGGGCTATTGCCTGCAAACATCGTGCAATTGGCAAGAGCTGTGACTATGGTTGCAAACTGCGGGTCCTCGACTCCGCGTCCCCTGGACGCTCCGCTCGGGATGATAATTCCTAGGATGAATAGAATTCCCAGTGCGGGAGAATAGATTTCCATGATCGATCTGAAAAATATAGAGCGCAGCTACAAGACGGGAGCGGGGCAGACGTGGGTACTGCGTCGCATCAACCTCACGATTCAGGAAGGCGAGTTTCTCACTATCATGGGGCCTTCGGGCGCGGGCAAGTCTTCGCTGTTGAACGTGCTGGCCCTGTTGGATGATCAATGGCTGGGCGAGTACTGGTTCGCGGACCAGCCTGTGCACAAAATGAATCGCAAGCAACGGGCGGAGCTGGCGAAGAAGAAAATTGGCATGGTCTTCCAGAGCTATCACCTGCTGGACGATTTGACGGTGCAGGAAAACATCGACCTGCCGCTTTCCTACAAAGATATTCCTCGTGGCGAACGCCAGGGACTGGTTGCCGATACACTCGACCGTTTTCAGATTGTGGGCAAGAAAGACCTATATCCGTCGCAGCTTTCCGGTGGACAGCAGCAGTTAGTAGGCATTGCCCGCGCCGTGATTCACAAGCCGGCGCTGTTGCTTGCCGATGAGCCGACGGGCAATCTGCATTCGAGCCAGGCAAAGGAGATTATGGAGCTCTTCCGCGAATTGAACCAGCAGGGGACGACGATTATTCAGGTAACGCATTCCGAGGTCAATGCCTCTTACGGCAGCCGCGTGATTGAAGTGCGTGATGGCTGGATGGTGAAGGACACGTCGAATCCGGAATTAGGTGCGGAGGTCAGCGCATCGTGAAAAGTGGGTCCCGGATTCAGCAGCAGTTGGCGGCGGTTGCTCTTTGCTGCCTGGTTTCTTCAAGCACTTTGGCGCAGACGGCTCCGACTTCGCAAGAGCAACAGACTGCTCAGCAGCAACAGACGACAACATCCGACGCACCCAGTCCTGCTCCGCAGCAGACTACACCCGCTCCGGATGCGCCTGCACCCGCGACAGCTCCAACAGCGCAGCAGGCAACCATAGCTCAGCAGGCCCAGCAGGCGCAACAAGTAAAGCCGGCTGCACAGCAGGCTCCGTCGCGCATCGAGCTGCCGCATTCGCGCAATCCGTTCGCACCGTACATGCCCAGCACGGTGCCGCCCATTGACCTCACGAACTCGCCGCGTCTCCAAAACCTTGAACGCGATGGCAAGCTTTACGTCTCGCTCCGCGACGCCATCTCTCTTGCACTTGAGAACAATCTCGACATCGCCTATTTCCGCTATAACCTGCCCATCGCCCAGGCCGACCTGCTGCGCACCAAGGCGGGCGCCCCAGCAAACGGCGTGAGTACCAGCGTCTCTCAGGGAACGCAGGGCGGCTTCAGTTCATCGGGCGGCGGCGGTGGAGGAGGCGGAGTTATAGCGGGCGGCGCCGGGGGACTCGTCCAATCGACCCTCGGTGGCGGCGCCCCCATCCCTTCCTTTGATCCACAGCTTAACGTACAGGGCTTTGTTGACCACACCAAGCTTGTCCAGGTCAACAAATCGCAGTTCGGAGTGCCCGTTTTAGAACAAAACCTGATCGAGATCGAATCTAGCTATTCGCAGGCCTTTTCGCTCGGCACAAATTTTACGGTGACTGACTTCGGTTTTCGCCAGACCACGAACAGCATCTTCAACACCCTCAGTCCTCAGCTCACCACAAATTTCAATTTCACAATCAACCAGCCGCTGTTGCAGGGTTTTGGATTTGCCACGAACCAGCGCTACATGCACATCGCTAAACAGGATATCCAGCTCACCGACCTCGGGTTCAAGCTACAGGTCATTGCCACCATTAGCCAGGTCGAGAACATCTACTGGGATCTTGTCAGCGCCTATCAGGACGCCCAGATCAAGGAGCGTTCGCTGGCCTATGCCAACGAGACTCTCTCCGACGATCAGAAACAACTTCAGCTTCAGAACGTCCCGGCGATGCAGGTCATGAAGGACCAGTCCGCCGTGGCGACCGCCGAAGGCGATCTCACCGTCGCCAAAGCGACACTCAAGCTGAACGAACTTCTCATCAAAAATGCGCTCACCAAGACCATTGAAGACCCTGCATTGGCCGAAATGCCGGTCATTCCGCTCGATCTTATGGGCTCACCCGACCCCAAGGAAACAGAGCCCATCGATCAGCTCATTACTGAAGCAGAAAAGAACCGCCCCGACGTTGCTCAAGACCAAATTGCCATGCAGATCGCGCAGACCAGCCTCAAGTCCATCAGAAACGAGCTGCTGCCCAGACTTTCGGTCTACGGGGAGTACATCGGCGAAGGCATCGGGGGGCAGCCCAATCCTGTTTGCGCTTCGCAGCAAATTGATTGCAGCACCACCCTCCCTACAGATTTCGCCGGGGCTTTCAAGGACACCTTCAACTACTCCTCGCCTGAATATCAGGTCGGCTTCTCGTTGATTGTCACTCTTCGCAACCGTCAGGCCAAGGCCGACCAGTTCCGCGCCACGCTCGAGTATCGCCAGAGAGAGTTGAGTTACGAACAGCAGAAAAAGAGCATTCTGTTCGATGTGCGCAACTCGCAGTACTCGCTCCAACAGGCCCAGGCCCGCGTTACCGCAGCCGAGAAGGCCCGCGATCTTGCGCAGAAGACCTTCGATATCTCCAAACAGGAGCAAAAACTCGGAGCTATGTCCGCATATGACACGCTCGCCAGCGAACAGGCTCTTGCCGTGGCCGAGTCCGCGCTCATTGTTGCCCAGACTGCATTCGAGAAGGCCAAAGTCGCCATCGACCAATCCACGGGCTTCACGCTTGAGCGCACGGACATTTCCATCGACGACGCGAAGAACGGTGTGGTGACGCATGCGCAGCCATGATCTGCCAATGACGGTATACTCAGGTCTCTGATGGCAACTACATCTCAACTCGGCGGGGCGGAAAATAATGTTGCCGCTCCCCATGCGCCACGCGTCCTGATTGCGGATGATCAGCCGCATATTCTGGATGCGCTGGAGCTTCTGCTGGAGCCGGAAGGCTTTCATGTAGAAAAGGCGCGCTCTCCGATGATGGTGATCGAGGCGCTGCAGTCGGGCTCGTTTGATGCGCTGCTGGTCGACCTGAACTATACGCGTGATACGACCTCCGGAAAGGAGGGGCTTGACCTGCTGACGCAGATCAAGACGCTTGACAGCCATGTTCCCGTGATTGTGATGACCGCCTGGGCGAATGTCGAGGTTGCGGTGGAGGCAATGCGACGCGGCGCTCGCGATTTTATTCCCAAGCCCTGGGATAATGCCCGCCTGCTTACCATATTGCGCACCCAGATTGATCTGCACCATGCGGTCAAGCGCGCGTATCGGCTTGAGGCTGAAAACCGCCTGCTGCGCGGACAGAATCTTCCTGATCTGATTGCAACTGCGCCCTCGATGCAGTCGGTCTTGAGCACGATTACGCGCATCGGACCTTCAGATGCAAATGTGCTGATCACGGGAGAACACGGAACAGGAAAAGAAATCGTCGCACAGATGCTGCATGGCTTGTCGCAGCGCGCTTCGCGTTCGCTGGTTGCCGTGAATACTGGCGCGCTGCCAGAAGGCACATTCGAAAGCGAGCTCTTTGGCCACGTAAAGGGCGCTTTTACTGATGCTCGTGTCGAACGCATTGGTCGCTTTGAACTGGCTGATGGCGGAACGCTCTTTCTGGACGAGATTGCCAATGTGCCGATGCGGCAGCAGGCGAAGCTGCTGCGTGTGCTTGAAACCGGGGAAATGGAGCGTGTGGGCTCGTCGAAGACGCGGCGCGTGAACGTGCGCGTCCTCTCCGCCACCAACGCTGACCTGCATGTCGAGGTGGAGCAACAGCGATTCCGTGGCGATCTTCTGTTTCGCCTGAATACGGTAGAGATTCATCTGCCGCCTCTGCGCGAGCGCCGTGAAGATATTCCATTGTTGGCTGCCCATTTCCTGAACCGTTATGCATCACGCTATCGCAAACAGATGGACGGCATCGATCCGAGCGCATTGCAGGTTATGCTGCAGCATCCGTGGCCGGGCAATGTGCGCGAACTGGACCATACGATCGAGCGTGCCGTGCTGATGGCCCAGGGGGCCAGGATCGAGGCGTCCGACCTGGGGTTAAACCAGGTGCGCGCATCCAGCCAGCCACTTGAAGATATGAGCCTGGAATCTGTAGAGAGTATTCTCATCCGCAAGGCATTGACTCGTTGCAACGGCAACGTGAGTCAGGCTGCCGAAGCACTCGGGTTAAGCCGGGGCGCTTTGTACAGGCGGATGGAGAAATATGGCATCTAGAGCCAATCGAAGCGAACACAATCGGCGAAGAGCCACCAGCAAGATTCCGCGAGAGGGCTTCAGCTTTGAGACAAAGATAAAAGTCCTGATTGCTTCGCTGTGTGTTCCGCTTTTTACGCTTTGCGCGGTGCTCCTTTGGATTGAGCACGTTTCCCTTTCCCTGATTGTTGGCTCGCTCACTACGCTGGCGCTGGTGGTGCTTCTGGTAGCCTCCATCTTTCTGGAACAAGTGGTGCGGCCGCTGCAGACGCTGGCAAACGTAGTTGCGGCATTGCGGGAGGAGGATTTTTCGTTCCGTGCACGCGGAGCGACTCCGCATGATTCGCTCGGCGAGCTGGCCATTGAGATCAATCAGCTGGCCGACGCGATGCAGTCGCAGCGGCTGAGCGCGCTGGAAGCGGTTGCGCTGCTGCGGCGGGTGATTCTGGAGATGGATGCGCCGGTGCTTGCGTTTGATGAGCAGTGCGCGCTGCGCGTGGTGAATCCGGCGGCGGAGCGCGTCTTGCACTTGCACGCCGCGCGCGACCTAGGCAGAAATGCAGACGAACTGCATCTGCGGCATATTCTTGACCAGGACGACGAAGGTATTACGACAATCGAAGGGCAGGGACAGATCGGGCGCTGGATGGTGCGACGCAGCAGCTTCCGCCAGCGCGGCGTGCCGCATACGCTTCTGGTGCTGTCCAATGTGAGCAGCGCTTTGCGCGAGGAAGAACGCGTGGCGTGGCGCAGGCTGATTCGTGTACTTGGCCATGAGATCAGCAATTCGCTGGCGCCGATTAAGTCGATTGCCGGAAGTCTGCGCTCGCGCATCTCACAGGTTCCGGCTGAGCAAGCTACGAATTTCGAGCGTGGCTTGAATGTGATTGAGAGCCGGGCTGAATCGCTGAACCGATTTGTGCAGGCCTACCGGCAACTGGCGCAGTTGCCGGCTCCGATACTGAAACAGGTGCCGCTTCCGGCCCTGCTTGATCGCGTTGCCGGGCTTGAGACGCGGCTCACGGTGGAGATTGGCGATGTGCAGCCTGTAAATCTTTTGGCGGATGCCGACCAGATCGAACAGTTACTCATCAATCTTGTGAAGAATGCGGTCGATGCTGCGGTGAATGAGCGCGAAGAGGCTGGGTTAACAGGCGCACCGGCGGTGAAGATTCGCAGCAGAAGCGCGGGCGACATGGTGTCGATTCTGATTGAGGATAATGGGCCAGGGTTGACGAACCCGGGGAACCTATTTGTGCCCTTCTATACGACGAAGACGAGTGGTTCAGGCGTTGGGCTGGTACTTGCGAGGCAGATTGCCGAAGCGCACGGCGGCTCGCTGGAACTGCGGAATCACGTGGATGCGAAGGGTTGCCAGGCGGAAGTGCGGATTCCGATTGCATTCCATGAGCGGGAGACATCTAATGCCGCGGATGTTGAGCCAGCTCTTCGCCGCACGACATAGATCAGCTTCCATCGAAGAGAACTTTCGATAAGATGGAAGGCAGCTTCCATTGCAGCAAATTAGCCAGGAGAACCAGAGAACACAGTGAGTGCATCCGTGTCTGACGCGCAGGCGACCCCTGTGAAAGTAGCGATTCTTGGATTTGGCACTGTCGGCAGCTCAGTCGCGCGCATTCTCAGCGACTCCAAGCCGCAGGGCGTGGAGCTGACGCATATCTTCAATCGCAGCGTTGCTCGCAAGAAGGTGGATTGGGTTTCGGCCGGAGTTGTATGGACCGAGAAGATCGACGATGTATTGGCATCCCCGGTGGATGTTGTGCTGGAGCTTGCCGGCGGACTCGATCCGGCTGGCGAATGGGTGCGACGAGCGCTTGAAGCCGGCAAGTCAGTGGTGACGGCAAATAAGAAGCTGATTGCCGAGCATGGTATTGCGCTCGACAAGTTGGCGCGCAGCAAAGGATGCAACCTGTTTTATGGGGCTGCGGTTGCTGGCGGGGTACCGGTGATTCCGGGGCTGCAGCAGGGATTGGCAGGCGATCAGATTCTGCGCATTGAAGGCATTCTGAATGGCACATGCAACTTCATTCTGAGCAAGATGGAAGACGGAGCGGAGTTGGCTCCGGTGCTGAAGGAAGCGCAGTCGTTGGGATATGCCGAGGCCGATCCGACGGAAGATGTGGGCGGCTTCGACGCACGCGCGAAGCTGGTAATTCTTTCACGCATTGCTCTACGTGCCGATCTGACGACGAACGAGGTGCCGTGCAAGTCGATTACCGAGATTGCAGCTGTTGATTTCGCCTATGCGCGGGAGATGGGATGCACCATCCGTCAGATTTCGCGCGCGGAGCTGCATGGCTCCGAGGTGCTGGCTACAGTGGGGCCGATGCTGGTGCCGCAGGCGTCTCCGCTGGCGTGGTCGCGCGGCACGGAGAACATGGTGCTGGTTGGCGGCACGTATGGCGGGGACGTAGTCTTCTCCGGGCATGGTGCGGGCGGCCATCCGACGGCAGTTGCAGTCGTTTCCGATTTGCTGGCGATTGTGCATGGGTCGAAGACGATCGATTTGCCAAGTAAAAAGGCCGGAGTCAGCGGAGACTTTCTGCTCCGACACTACATTCGCTTCATTGTGAAAGACCGTCCGGGCATTATCGCCCAGATTGCCGGTGCATTGGCCGAACAGGAGATCAACATTCACGCAATTCTGCAGAAACCGGGGCATACGAAGGCGAACCTGCCATTTGTTGTGATTGTGGAGCCGTGTCCATCGTCAGCTCTCAAGCGTGCTTTGGAGAAGATTGCTACGCTGGATTGTCTGTTGGAGCCCACTCTTGATTTGCAGATTCTGGAACCGGAAGCTGAGGCTTAGGCCCAGCGATATCGGAGGGCCAGATATCGCCGGGATTCTTTTCACTATGCGTCGCTCAGGGGCAGAATGACGAGCGTGAATCGTTATAAGAAGTAAATCAGCTGTGGCCTAGAATGGGGTGCGGCTCGTACGGTTCTTCAAGCGCTTTGATTTCGTCGGCATTGAGGTGAATTTCAAGCGCGGCAAGAGCATCATCGAGATGATGCGGCTTGCTGGCTCCGATGATCGGTGCTGTAATCTCCGGTTTCGCGAGCATCCAGGCGAGCGCAATCTGCGCGTTGCTGACGCCGCGCTTTTGTGCGATTTCTGTCACTTGGTCTACTACCGTAAAATCTGAATCGCGATAGTAAAGGCCGTGTGCGAATTCGTCGGTTTTAGCCCGCACTGTTTCTCCACGATTCTTCTGGTTGCGATTGCCGGCCAAAAATCCTCGAGCCAGCGGGCTCCACGGGATGAGGCCGATACCCTGGTCGCGGCATAAAGGAATCATCTCGCGCTCTTCTTCGCGATACACCAGGTTGTAATGGTTCTGCATGGTAATGAAGCGGCTCAGGCCCAACGTATCAGAGACGTGAAGCATCTGCTGAAACTGCCATGCGAACATGGACGATGCTCCAATATAGAGGGCCTTGCCGGCGCGCACGACATCGTCAAGTGCTTCGAGCGTCTCTTCCATGGGCGTTTGGTAGTCGAAGCGATGAATCTGATAGAGGTCGACGTAATCTGTGCCTAGGCGGCGGAGACTGTCGTCGATGGCATGCAGGATGTGTTTACGCGAGAGGCCTTTCTGGTTGGGGTCGTCACCCATAGCATTAAAAACCTTGGTGGCAATGACGACTTTGTCCCGTGATGGGCCGAATTCTTTCAGGGCCCGCCCGAGGATTTCTTCACTGACTCCGACGGAGTATATATCGGCAGTATCAAAAAAATTGATGCCAGCTTCCAGCGCCTGACGGAGAAAAGGCTTGCTTTCTTCCTCCTCAAGAATCCATTCGCGCCACTTTTTGGAACCATATGTCATGGTTCCAAAACAGAGACGCGATACCTTGAGTCCTGTTGATCCGAGGTTTACATATTGCATGGTGTCTCCTGCGACATTTCGTAAATGAGAATTGTCTAATTGGATGTGACGAATGTTTGAAGGGTTCAAGTTGCTGGAAAGACGTCTGCATGTGAAATTGAAGCATCGGGTATCGGAAGCGGTGCCCAAGGCATTTTGATCCTGTGCAGCAGCCTCGATCGCTGGGGGTGCTTTGGCCGCTGCCGCATGAAGGGAAGGAGGCGTGCATTGGCTGCGGGCACTACGCGGCTGGAAGGCATTGGCTGTGGTCTGGATCGAGGGGTGAAGTAGAAGCTAGGCTCGACGTTTTCCCCGCTGTGCGGCGGCAGCGATCCCTGTCGATTCACGGGCGATCAATTCCGGTTGCATGACGATTTCTTCCGGATACTGCTTTTCGGGTTGCGAGATCATATCGAGCAAGACCTGTGCGCCTTGACGTCCCATTTCACGCAAAGGCTGGCGAACCGTGGTGAGGCTCGGCTTATGGTAGGCCGCGCTCATGATGTCGTCGAAGCCGATGACCGAGATATCTTCCGGCACGCTTAATCCTGCGTCGTAAATGGCACGGATGACGCCAATCGCAGAGATATCGTTGAAGCAGAAAATGGCGGTAAAATCGCGCGCGCGCGCAAGCAGGTCGCGCATAGGCTCATAGCCTACTCCCGGGGACCAGCTGTCAGCATCGAGCTGTATGCAATGATCGGGTTGTACTTTGATGTCCAATTGCCGTGCGACTTCAAGAATGGAGCGCCAGCGGTATTCGGTATCGGGAATGATGTTTGGGCCCTTCACGAAGGCGATTTTTCGGTGGCCGAGTTCATAGAGATGCCGCAGCGCGAGTTCGGCGCCTCTCATGTGATCGAGAATGATGTTAGTCACGCCGGGCGAATTGTTGTGCGCAGAGATGGCGACGGTCGGCAGCGGGCTGCGGATCTCTGACGGCGTATTGAGCAGCAGAAATCCATCGACTGCGCGTTCCACCAACATGCGCGGATACTCCTGCATGAGCTCATGGTTCCAGTAATGGCTGGCGGTGAAGTAGAAATACTGCGCGCGCAGCAGGTACTCTTCTACCCCATTCATGACCATGGTGAAATAGCCTTCGCTTAGGTCGGGCGCCATGACGCCAATGGACATGCTGCGATTCCGGCGCAAGGAGCGGGCGAAGTAATTCGGGCGGTAATGGAACTTTCGAGCGGCTTGAAAGACGCGCTCACGCGTGTGTGCCGGAATGGACTTAGCGGCCGGCGAATTATTCAGCACGAGAGAAACGGTCGTCTGCGAGAGCTGAAGAATCGCGGCAAGCTGCTTCAGATTGATGGGTTCGCCGTTATGCGGCGGGTCTAGCTTGTCTTTAGAGTCGTCACTCATAGGCGATTTGTAACACGTTTTTCAGCAGAAAAACGAAGAATAACCGCGTTTTCAGGCGATGCTGACCTCCTCGTAGGTCCCCATCACTTTTTTCAATGCATTGCAGATTTCACCGATGGTAGCGTAGGCCTTCACGCAATCAAGCAGGAAGGGCATGGTATTTACGGATGAGATGCCATTTGTAACTGCGGAGGGCTCTTTTTCCGCTGCGCGGCATAGCGCAAGGAGTGAGCGGGCCACGGCATCATTCGACCGCTGCCGGCGGAGTTTTTTCAGCTTCGCTTTTTGTGCTTCACGGACAGATTCGTCGATGTAGAGAATCTGCGGCGCGGCCTCATTGACTGTGTATTCATTGACGCCGACGATAATTTTCTCGCGCGCCTCGACCGCCCGCTGGTAGACGTAGCTGGCTTCGGCAATTTCTTTTTGCGGGAAGCCGTGCTCAATGGCGCGTACCATGCCTCCCATCGCGTCGAGTTTTTCGAAATAATCGAAGGCGGCTTTTTCCATATCGAGTGTGAGGCGTTCCACAAAGTAAGAGCCACCGAGTGGATCGGCTACGCTGGCTGCTCCGGATTCATATGCGAGGATTTGTTGTGTGCGCAGGGCGATGCGCGCTGCGTCTTCTGTCGGCAGAGCAAGGGCTTCGTCATATGCGTCAGTGTGTAGCGATTGCGTCCCGCCCAGTACGGCGGCGAGCCCCTGAATCGCGACGCGGGCGATATTGTTCTTCGGTTGCTGGGCGGTGAGCGAGACACCTGCCGTCTGCGTGTGAAAGCGCATCCAGGTAGATCGCGGATTGGTTGCACCGAAGCGCTCGGCCATGACGCGATACCAGATTTTGCGGGCGGCGCGGAATTTGGCAATCTCTTCAAAGAAGTCGTTGTGCGAATTGAAGAAAAAGCTGAGGCGCGGGGCGAAGTCGTCGATGGCGAGGCCGCGGCGTAGCGCCCATTCCACGTATTCGATGCCGTCATAAAGCGTGAAGGCCAACTCCTGCTGTGCGGTCGATCCCGCCTCGCGGATATGGTAGCCGGAGATGGAAATAGGATTGAAGCGTGGGGTGAAGCGCGAGCCGAATTCAAACGTGTCGATGACGAGACGCATGGAGGGCGCAGGGGGATAGATGTATTCCTTTTGTGCGATGTACTCCTTGAGAATGTCGTTCTGGAGCGTGCCGGAAATTTTCTTCCAGTCAGCGCCCTGGCGCTCGGCGACTGTCAGATACATGGCCCAGATGACGCTTGCGGGCGAGTTGATGGTCATCGAGACGGTCGTTTGTTCGAGATCGATGCCGGAGAAGAGCGTCTCCATATCTTCGAGCGAATCGATGGCTACACCACACTTGCCGACTTCGCCCTCGCTCTGAGGGTCGTCGGAGTCACAGCCCATCAGCGTGGGAAGATCGAAGGCGACGGAGAGACCGCTGCCTCCGTTAGCGAGCAGATATTTGTAGCGCTGATTCGTTTCCTCTGGTGAGGCGAAGCCGGAAAACTGGCGCATCGTCCAGAGCTTGCCGCGATAGCCAGAGGGATGAATGCCCCGCGTGTACGGCGGCTCGCCGGGTGCGTTGAGATTGGTTTCCCAGCCTTCAGGCAGGTCTGCTTCGGTATACAGCCGCTCGACAGGAACGCCCGAGATGGTGGTGAAGCGGGCGTGGCCGGATTCGTCGAGATTGATGCCGGAGGCTTTGCCAATGGGTCTTTCCGGCGTTTTCTTCAGGGCCGGATCGAGGGCTTGCTCTTCCCAACGCTGTTTTTCTACAGATGCGTTCGACGATAACGAGTTGATTTGCGGCGCATCTGGCATGGAATTCACCTCTAGTCAGGAAACCTCTCAGAATAGGGGAAGGCGAACAGCATCGGCAAGCCCTGATCCCACACTTTGCTGCGCAAGGTGTTACTTCGTGTGCATGCGTTCTAAAAGTCCTCCTCGTCGCCGATGGGCTGGCCCGGTGGCGGTTCGAGACCGGTTACGGTTGCGAATTTTGCCGGGTCCTTGCTGAAGGCTTCGATCTCATTCTGTGCTGCCAGCCAGTGTGCATGGAGCAATGCAGGGGCACTTGCATCGCCAATTCTGCTTTTGAGCCAATCTTTAAGCTGGGCTGTCTCAGAAGCGGCGATGGCTCGGGCCTCCGGTGAAGCAGACTGCGAGGCAGCGAGCGCGAGAAGGTGGCGCAGGATGACATCTTCGACAGTGAGCTGGGTGTTAAGCGTGATTGTTCCCTGGCGCGGCGCGTACCACGTGGCTTTGAGCGTCTGATTGACGACGTCGTCGAGTCCCGGGAGTGAGTTGTCGCGCAATTTGTATTCGACGAGACGGCTGGCGCGGCTGGGCTCGAAGAGCAGGCTTGCGGTTAGATTCGCCGCTGATTCGACTGCGCCTTGCGGGTCGAAGGTGAGGCCGGTGCGGCCGGGGAACGATTCACGTGTGGTGGGATAGCCAGGAGGGCGCGGCGGAAGTATATCGAGCAGTGATTCGGGTAGCGTTAGCGTGGATGGATCAAGTGTGTGCAGGACAGCATCCACGGCCTTCTGCTGATCGGCGGCGGAGACCATGCGCGTGACCAGTTGACCGTCGCCGCGCATGGCATAGCGATAATCGAGGCCGCCGATCTCTTTGCTGGCTGCTTCTGTCTGGTAGCGATGCAGCAGGTAGAGCGGCACTAACGTGTCTTCAAGCTGCGCCATGGGCTGGCCCGGCTGAATCGCATTCTCTCCAAAGCGCTTCAGGGCTGCGGCGCGGACGGTGAGGATGCGGTTCAGCTCGTCGGCTGGATCTGGGCCGTTGTCCCACAGGTGCGAGTGTGGTTGGGCGCTGCCCAGCGGCCGCGAATCCTCATCGGTGATAAAGAGCTGCCCGCTGTCGGTGGCTTTGCGCAGAATCGCATCGAGAGCCTTGTGCTCGTCGGCGTTTTGCGGGAACTCGGAGTAGCCGTAGGTGATGGCAACCTTGTCCCAGGTGCCGATACCCGTTGTGTAGGCGTGCGAGAGATCGGGTACGCCATCCGGCTTCAGCGTGATCCACGGGTGCGGGTAGTCCATGACCGAGGTTCCAGGCGCGACGGAGCTGGCGGCAAAATTATGAGCGAGGCCGAGCGTGTGTCCTACTTCATGCGCGGCGAGCTGGCGGATGCGCGCGAGCACCATCTCCTTCATTGCGTCGGGAACTGGCTTGCCTTGTTCGTAGGGCGAAAGAAGTGCCTCGGCGATGAGATAGTCCTGCCGTCCACGTAAAGAGCCGAGCGTGACCTGACCTTTGATGATTTCGCCGGTGCGCGGATCGGTGACGCCTTCGCCATACGACCAGCCGCGCGTAGCGCGATGCACCCACTGGATGACGTTGTAACGTACGTCCATTGGGTCCGCGCCCTCGGGCATGACCTTGACTTGAAACGCATTCTTAAATCCTGCCGCCTCGAATGCCTGGTTCCACCAGCTTGCGCCTTCAACCAATGCACTGCGAATTGGCTCGGGCGCGCCGCGATCGACGTAGTAGACAATCGGTTTGACCGGCTCGCTGATCGCTGCGCCGGGATCTTTTTTCTGGAGATGATGGCGCGCTATCAGGTGAACATCTATCGGCTGGCCGAGAGGCGCGGAGTAGTCGCGGTAGTTGATGTCGAAGTATCCAGAGCGGGGATCGAAGGCGCGCGGCTTGTATCCATCATCGGGCAATTGGATGAAAGAGTAGTGCTCATGCACGGTAACGGCATGAGCATCCGGTGTGACCGAGGCGACGAGTGCGGCTTTTGATATGTCGTCTACTGCGAAGGTAAGCACCGATTCGACTTCCGTATTTAGCGGGAAGTTTTTCGTGCTTTCCATGGAGATAGCGCTGCGCGAGGCGTCGAGATGGTAGCTGCCTTGCTTTGCAGCCTGCAGGCGCTCGGCGACGCCGTGTGCATCATGGAGAAAAAAGTCCGTGGCATCGATAAGGACTTTGTCGCCGTCTTCTGCTTCGACCTTGAATCCCCAGAGAACGGATTCAGCGAAGGATTGTGCGACATCCAATTGTTCTTCGGCGTGGGGCGAGCTTGAACGGTAATCGAGATTGCGTTCGATCAGCAGTACCTTCGGTCCGCTGCGGTAGAAGCGCACGACGCGGCCTTTGCCGAGTTGGCCGCGATCGAGGCCGAGATCGTTCGAGCCGACGCCGTAAGGTAGGGAATCGAGGAAGAGGAAATCCTTGCCGAAGGTATCAATTTCAAGATAGAGCTTGCCTGCCTTGGCATCCCAGGAGACGGGGAATAGGCCGTCGAGCTTTTGCAGCCCTGCAGTTATTTGCGCAATGGATTGTGTTTCCGCAATGCAGGGCAAGCAGAGGGTAAAGAACAAGAGAAACCCAAACAGGCGGCGAACAGAGAGCATGAATCAACCTTAAAGAGAGATAAACGGAGCGTATCGTGTCTGGCATGAAGAAGCTAGAGCATTTTCCATGCCCTGTAGTGAGAAGTACAAAACATATACGAGATATTTCAAAGGTAAGGAACTAGAACTTCCAGTCTTGCCAGGCCTTTGCGTATTTCCAACTCACATAGCCAGAATGGTAGAGGTGCAGCAGCAGTCCTTCTCGGCCATCGAGAAAGCCGAGACGGAGGATATAGTTGTAGAAAAAGGTGGCAATGGGATTGAGCAGGGCATTCCAGAAAAATGTGGGTAAGCTCTGACTGGTTCTACCCTTCGCTGCCGCCTGGGTCGCGCCCAGCGTGCTGTACCGATTCATGTGCTCAATATAGTTCTCGAGCGAAGGATAGGCGTGATGGATTAAATCTGCATGCAGCGTGCGGGTTGCGCCCGAATACTGCACTGTTTCGTGCACGGCGCTTTCTTCAAACTGGGCTGTGCCCTTACGAAAGAGCCGGAGCTTTTGGTCGGGATAGTAGCCGCCGTGCCTGATCCAGCGGCCGAGAAAGAGATTGCGGCGGGGCAGGTAGTAGGCATCAACCGCGGGCTTTCCAGCGAGCAGTCTTTCTATTTCCTGCGCCAGCGTCTCGCTTACTTCCTCGTCGGCATCGAGAGAAAGCACCCACTCGCTGGTGCAGCGTTCGATGGCGAGATTCTTCTGCTGTCCGAAGCCGAGCCAGTCTTGCTGAATGACCTTCGCGCCAAACCTCCAGGCGAGTTCGACGGTTCCGTCGGTTGAGCCGCAATCGACAACAACAATCTCATTCGCCCAGTGAACGCTTCCTAGCGTTCTGGGCAGATTGACTTCTTCGTTTCGGGTGATAATGGCGACGGAGAGAGTTTTTCCCATCGGGCAGGCCTGCTATTCGAGGGTGATCGAGTCTGTACCCAGATGCTCATTGATAAGCCGTGCTACGAGCGGTTTCAGCAGAGTGCCGTCTTTGGGCAGGATGAAGGCCTGCGCGTCTTCAGACCAGTCGAGCTTAAAGCTGGTCGAGAGAGCGGATATCCATATCTGGCGCACGGGAGTATTGGGAGTGATGACAAATTTCGCGGGCGGCTCGTCGAAAACAATATGGAGCACCCCATTCTGTTCTTCGGCTTCGAAATCGCTATTTTCTTCAGCGGCAATTAAGCTTTTCTTAAGAGACTCAATTGCAGCATCCGCATATTTGCGGAAAGTAAGCTCATCTAGCATGGCATAAGTGTAGCAAGCAAGGTTACCAAATTGGGGCGATCTCTGAGCAATGTGCAGAAGTGGCAGGATTTTTACATGGCGGAAGAGAAATCCACGACAAAATCACAGCATCTAAGACTGGAGGAAATGATGATGCGGCATTCCCGGACCATTGTGTTTCTTACAGCCTGTTGTGTGGTGTTCGCTCTGATGGGTCACGCACAAAACGCTACGCTTACACCGACCCAACAACTCATAAAAGATGTCGTGTTTAACGAGCTTCAGGACCGCGAGTGCGATAGTTTCTGGGCCTACCGGATCCAGCAAAAGATCGGGCACGACAGCTTCGTCAAACACCAGGTAGAAACAGAGCATGGACCGATTTTTCGCATTCTGCAGACCGACGGGAAACCGCTTTCTGGTCAGGAACAAAGCAAAGAAGAGCAGCGCTTAAATGCTTTGCTGAATGATCCCAGGGCGCTTCAAAAAAACCGCGAAGAGCATTTGCAGGACGAGGAGCGGTTGCAGCGGCTGATCAGGCTGATGCCCCAGGCATTCCTTTTCGATCCGGATGGGCAATCCTCCGGCGATCTCATTACGTTTCACTTCAGACCGAATCCAGACTTCAAGCCGCCCACATATGAGGCGCGCGTTTTTCATGGAATGGCAGGAACGATTGAGGTCAATCAGCGGCTGAAGCGGTTTGTCGCTATGCAGGGTACGGTTGTGAACCGTGTGGATTTCGGCTATGGACTACTGGGCTATGTCGACAAGGGTGGGAAATTTGCCATTCATCGCGAGCAGGTGAGCCAGGCACGATGGAAGACCGATTTGGTCGATGTGCATGTCTCTGGGCACGTGATTTTGTTCAAGAGCGTCAGCAAAGACCATCATGAGGAGCGATCGGAGTTTCAATCCGTGCCAACCAGCATCAGCCTGAGCGACGCCAAGCGTCTGCTCGATCAGTCTGCGTCGCAAAATGAAGCCGTCTTGCATATCGGCTCAAATTTCTAATAGGTGTAAGCTTTACGAAGGCTCTTTTGGCTCTGCGAATTTCCGTCGGGGCGCGCACTTTTGCGCGCATCCATTGAACAGCGGAGGAAGATCATGGCAAAGAAAGTCGCCGAGGTAATGGTTGAGTCGCTGCTTGCGGCCAACGTGAAGCGGATTTACGGCATTGTTGGCGATTCGCTGAATGGTTTTACCGATGCGCTGCGCAAATCCAAATCGATTGACTGGATACACATGCGCAATGAAGAAGCGGCGGCGTTTGCGGCCGGAGCCGAGGCTCATTTGACCGGTGAGCTGGCCGTATGCGCAGGCAGCTGCGGGCCAGGCAACCTTCACCTGATCAACGGACTTTTTGATTGCCACCGGAACCGCACCCCTGTCCTGGCTATCGCAGCACACATTCCCAGCCCTGAAATTGGCAGTAACTACTTTCAGGAGACGCATCCCCAGAATCTGTTTCAGGAGTGCAGCTACTACTGCGAGATGGTGGGCATCCCTGAACAGATGCCGCGCGCTCTCGAAATCGCCATCCGCACTGCGGTGGAGCGTCGTGGTGTCGCCGTTCTTGTGATTCCCGGCGATGTGGCTTTGAAAGACTGCCCGTATCCGAATCGAGTAACAGCCGTAAAGCGCACGAATCCAGTGATCCGGCCATCGGATGCCGAACTGAAACAAGCGGCGGACATTTTAAACAAAGCCGACAAGGTGACGATTCTCGGAGGCGCGGGCTGCGAGGGCGCACACGCTGAACTGGTAGCAATCGCAGATGCGTTGAAGGCTCCAATCGTCCATGCCCTGCGCGGCAAGGAATTCATCGAATACGACAATCCATTCGACGTTGGCATGACCGGGCTGCTCGGATTCGCCTCCGGCTACCGCGCCATGATGAAGAGCGATGCGGTGCTGATGCTGGGGACAGATTTCCCCTACCAGCAGTTCTATCCACCGGAGGCAAAGATTATCCAGGTGGATGTGCGCGGAGAGCAAATTGGCCGTCGCGCAAAAGTCGATCTCGCTCTGGTGGGCAACGTGAAGGACACGCTGCCGGCGTTGTCGCCATTGCTCAAAACAACGCGCAACGAGAAGCATCTGGAAGACAGCGTGGAGCACTACCGCAAGACACGTAAGGGACTGGATGATCTGGCCGTAGGCGAACCGGGGAAGACACCAATTCATCCGCAATATGTGGCGAGATTGATCGATGAGCTGGCGGCGCAGGATGCGATTTTTGCCTGTGACGTGGGCACGCCAACCGTCTGGGCTGCGCGTTACCTCACCATGAACGGCAAGCGCCGATTGCTTGGATCGTTCAATCACGGTTCGATGGCGGGAGCGGTACCACAGGCCATCGGCGCGCAGGCAGCGTATCCCGGACGACAGGTGGTCACGCTCTCAGGCGACGGCGGTGTATCGATGATGCTCGGCGATCTGCTGACATTCAAGCAGGTAAATCTGCCGGTTAAGGTTGTGGTGTTTGCGAATAATACGCTGGGCTTTGTCGAACTTGAGATGAAGGCCTCCGGCTTTGTCGACTTCGGATGCTCGCTCGACAATCCCGATTTTGCCGCGCTCGCGGAAAGCGTCGGCATGCTTGGCCGTCGTGTGGAAAAGCCGGAAGATCTGCGTCCCGCACTGGAAGCCGCTTTCGCGCATGAAGGCCCGGCGTTGGTGGAAGTGCTTGTGAACAGACAGGAGCTCTCCATGCCGCCGACCATCACGTTGGAGCAGGCGAAAGGATTCACTCTCTACATGCTGAGAGCTGTTATGAGTGGACGCGGAGATGAAGTGCTGGATCTAGCGCAGAGCAATTTATTGCGCTGAAATAAATCAGTGATGGGCTTGCACCTGCTAGTTTTCGTTGGGAACTATCCCCGTTCTTCGAAATTGGCAGGTGTTAGCCGTACAGATTCTCCCGCACGCAGGTTTAGGTTGTGAATATTGTCTCGGTAGCGAACGGGAATGCTGCCGCCTTGCCTGCTCATGATCATCGCGGAGGATAGTGTGCCACTACGCCATGCCATATCGACGACGTAACCACCGCGTGCACAGAGTCCTTTGACTAACCCCTGCGGCCATGCCGCAGGAAGAGCCGGAAGCAGTTGTATTTCGCCACCCTGTGATTGCAGTAACATCTCCGCAATGCCTGCGGAGCCTGCCGTATTACCGTCGATCGCGAAGATATTCTGTTCTGCACCGGCAACACCGCCACTGGAAAACGTGAGCAGGTTTACATCCGCGGCTTTGGCAACCAGGCTTTCAAGATATTTGTGCGCAAGATCGCCTTTTAATAATCTCGCATGGTAAACAACCAGGTTGGCACGTCCCCACTCGCTCTGCTCCCAATTGGGCGTATCCATTCGCCGCTGGATCGTTACTTCTGCTGCATGCGCCAATGCTGGAGTGGTACGCGGGGAAATCTGGTTCTCAGGATATAGCGCAACCAAGTGGGCTGTGTGACGATGATTCGGATCGGCGTCCTCAAAATCTTCCATCCACTCCTGCAATTGTCCATGTCGACCGATCTGGAACGGCGGCAGCTTGGCGCGTGCGGATTCAAGCCGGCTGCGGAATTCGTCGTCGACGGAAAGAGTTTTTGCAGCTTCCATGCACATGCTGTACAGCGCGTAGACAAAAACGCGGTCGCAGGTGTTGCCCATCGATTCGGCACAACGTTGCCCATCAGGAGCGAGATACCAGTTCTCCGGCGAATCGGAAGGGCCGGTGACGAACCATCCATGCTCCGGCTCTGGAACCATGTAGGCCAGAAAGAACTCGGCTGCTTCGCGCAACACCGGATAGGCGCGTTTACGAAGGAATTCCACGTCTGCGTTGAAGGTGTAGTGGTCCCACAATTGGAGAGCGATCCAGATGCCTGCCGTCACATACAGCCCCCATCCGAGACCCCATCCCGGAGCGGTATACCCCCAGGCATTTGTCACGGTGTGGCACACCCATCCCGGCGCGCCATACATCTCCTTGGCAGTAATGCGGCCCGCTGTGCGCAAGCCATCGATCAAGCCGAAGAGTGGGGTCTGGCATTCAGATAAGTTGCAGACTTCTGCGGCCCAGTAGTTCTGTTGCGTATTGATATCGAGATGAAAGTCATTTGTCCATCCCATGGTGCTTGCCAGACCGTCGTTCCAGATGCCCTGCAAAGCCAGCGGCAATGGTGAATCCGCACGCGAGCCTGCAATGGTGAGATAGCGTCCGTACTGAAAGAAGAGCGCTAACAGTTCCGGATCGCTTCCTCCGTTCTCAAGTGCTCTCCAGCGTACATCTGTCGGTTGTGTCCGGATGGACGCGTTAGTTGCACCCAGATCCAACGACACGCGCCGGTACAGCGGTTGATGATCGGCTATATGCGCTGCACGCAGCTGCGAATATGTTTTGTGTGACGCCTGCTCCAGAGCGCGAGCGCAGGTCGCCTCGGGATCATTCCCATTGAAACTTGTCGCCACCGCGACCAGTACGGTGACGGCGTTGGCATTCTTCACCTGTATGCCCTGAGGCAAAGCATGGATGCTGCCACCCTCAGGAATCACCTTTACATGGATTTGCAGCGCGACGCCCTGGTGTCCGTTGCTGTGCATGGTTTCATAGGCGTGGCCGCGCAGGATGAGCATATTCTGCTCATCGGTCGTGATTTCAGCGGGGATCGTGATCGCGCCGAAGTCTGTGTTGAAGCTGATTTGGCCCGGCTTATTGCAGGTGAGTCGCATTGCAACAACGTTGTCAGGGTGCGATGCAAGCACTTCTCGTGAAAAATGCGCGCTGTTCTGCCAGAAATCTACGCGCGCTACAGCCTCGTCCAGATTTAACGAACGGCGATACTGGGTAGATGTTCCCGCGTTCTCAAAGCTGAGTTGCAATTCCGGCAACGGCATATTGGTGCCGAAAGAAGTTGAGTGCCCAAGCAGATATTTCTGGCAAAGATCGCGTGCCTCGGTATATTTACCCGCGAAGAGCAGTCGCCGAATTTCATCGAGATGTTCAAGTGCGCCTGGGTTTACATCCATTGTGCCAGGCGCGCCCGACCATGCAGTCGATTCTGAAAGTGCCAAGCGTTCTATTGTGATCCCGCCGAAAACCATTGCACCTATGCGTCCATTTCCTAAGGGCAATGCCTCGAGCCAGCGCTCAGCAGGCTGCTTGTACCAAAGCTCGTCGTCCACCTTTCCTGGCGTAGATAGCAGGGACAGCGTTCTATGCGGTAAGGCTGCCAGAAGCCCCCCTTGCAGAAATTTACGTCTCGTTGTTCGCAACTGCTACTCCTTTTCACTACACAATGTTTACAACTTTGCGTGCATCTTAGAAATGATTGACCCTGACGCGATCAATCGGTACGCTCGGGAACAACCCAAGAAATCAAAACTATGATCAGCTCAGGAAAATCTTCAGGAATTAAAGACATTGCCCGCGCTTTGAAAATTTCCATTGGAACTGTCGATCGTGCATTGCATGGTCGTCCTGGCGTGAGTGAAAAAACCAAGGCGCGTGTGCTGAAGATGGCCGAGCAACTGGGTTATAAACCCAATCTTGCAGCGCAGGCGCTCAAGCTTAACCGGCAGCTGTCTATCGCTGCGATTCTCCCGAGACATATTTCGCACTTTTTTGACCCATTGCGCGCGGGTATTCGCGCGGCGGCAGCGGCAACGGTGGGAATGAACATCTCCCTCGAGTTTGAAGAATATCCCCGGCTCGGTGTAGGTGACGTGGAAGCATTCGATGCCGCCTCGAAGCGTCATTATGACGGCATCATTTTTCTTCCCGGCAACACGCGTCGCTTTGAGCCCATCATTCGTAAGCTGTCTCGTGCCGGAACAGCCATGATGTGTGTAGGCAGCGATGCTCCGAATACCGAACGTATCGGGTCGGTGGCGGCTCACGCGGCTGTGAGCGGGGCGATGGTGGCCGAACTGCTCTCGTACAAGCTCACCCATAAGGCAACGGTTGCCATCTTCTCCGGTGAACTTTCGACTCTCGATCATGCCGAAAAGCTGCGCGGGTTCGCGGCTACTCTCGCTGTACAGGCCCCGCATTTGACGCTGCTGCCGGCCCTCGAAAGCCATGAACGTCCGAGAGAGGCCTATCTGCAGGCTCTCGCGCTGATGCGAAGCAACCCACAGCCCGAAGGCTTGTACATAAGCACTGCCAATAGTATGCCCGTTCTTAAAGCGCTGGAAGAACTCGGGCTCATGGGCAAGGTGCAAGTCATTACTACCGATCTGTTTCAGGAGATCGTGCCGCTGATTGAAGATGGCAAGGTGCTCGCTACCATGTATCAGCGTCCCTTCACCCAGGGCAAACTTGCTTTTGAACGCCTGCTCAAATGCCTGATTGAGGGAGGCAAGCCGCAACCTCTGATCCGCCTGGTGCCTCATGTTATTTTCCGAAGCAACCTTTCTCTGTTTTCCAGCCAGATTGCCGGCAACGATGACGAACTCGAGACGGAATTGCAACAGACATAAAATCAGCCAACGGCATCTCGAAAGAGTCTACTTTCCCTTCTGAGGGATAAAGCGAATCGCGCAACCGCCGCCCGGAGCCAGATGCAAGGTTAGCGTCTCCGTGCTGCGCACAGACTGTTTGCGAATCGTGACATGCGTGGGGTTGTCTGCCGCGTCGGCTGCGTCTTCGTAGATTTGCGCTGTGTAACTGCCGTTGCCGAGAAAGTTGAGCGGTATCTCCAGTGTTCGCGGCGTCCAGTTCGTCATGCCGCCCAGGTACCATTCGTTGCCGCTCTTCCGCGCGATTGTTGCGAATTCCCCCGGTTTGCCGTTGACTACACGAGTCGCGTCCCAGGAAACGGGTACATCTTTTATGAATTGGAAGGCGGGCTGATCAGCATAAGCCTGCGGACTATCGGAAACCATCTGAAAGGGGGTCTGGAAGATCACATACAGAGCCAGTTGCTGCGCTCGCGTTCCCATTACCATCGGGTTTACGTCACGGGCTTCAAATCCGTCTTCCGTCGCATTGCGGAAGCCGCCAGGAGTGTAATCCATGGGGCCGGCGATCAATCGGGTAAAGGCGAAGACGGAGCGATCGACAGGGCTGTCACGGCGTCCCACTTTATTATTTTCCATGCCCAGAACGCCCTCGTAGCTCAGCACATTTGGATACGTGCGATCTAGCCCCCACGGCGTGTGCGTACCGTGGAAATCGACCATTAGATGATGCTGAGCGGCTTCTTTCGCGACATCGTAGTAGAACTGGATTCCTTGCTGGTCATCACGATTGATGAAGTCGATTTTGATGCCCGCTACGCCCCATTTCTCATAGAGCGGGAAAGCCTCTTTCATCTGCTGCATCACTGATTCAGAATAGAGCCATATCCACACTTTTACGTGTTTGGTTGCGGCATACTGCACGAGCTCCGGAACATCGACTTTGCCGTTGAGCGTGGTGATGTCGCGGCCTGCCGACCAACCTGCATCGAGCATCATATAAGGAAAGCCGGATTGGGCTGCGAAGTCGACATAATATTTCATGTTGTCGGTGGTGTAGGCAGACTGGCCATCCTTGCCCACATCGCCGACCCACCAGTTCCATGAAGCCTTGCCTGGATGAATCCAGGTTGTATCAGCAATGCGGTTTTCCGGACCGAGATCGTAAACGAGCGTGGATTCGACGAGCCGCCCCGGATCGTCCGCTACCATCAGAACGCGCCATGCGGAGTGGTGCGGTAATGTGCCTTCGACGGCCAGATGAGGATCGTCAAAGCGTGGCGAAAGCTTCGAGACAAACCAGTGACCGGCCCAGTTGCCCGATGGGTTCGTCACATACATCGCGCTATTGCCCTCGATATCCGCTTCCATCAGACTCATCCATGCGACGCCAGGTTCGTGCATCAGTAAAGGCATGCCGATGAGAAAGCTGCTGGAGACGCCACCCTGATTGCTGAAGGCGGTCGTGGGCAGTTGCACATACTCGCTTTCATAGCTGCTGCGATAGTTCGGCAGGGCAAGAGCCCAGTCCGTGGCATCCATGCTTAGACGAAATTCCGTATCTTCCTGTCGAAGCTGAACGCCTTTCATGGAGTCCTGTGCAGGAAGCACGTAACGGAAGGCGATGCCGCCGTTATAGGCTCGCGCTTCTATGGTCATGGTGCGATGCTGGCCGCCGTTTTCCTGCACATGAATAGCAAGACTGTTGTACGCATCATGTACCTTGCTCACTTTAGAGTTGGTGAGTGTGTAATCGTCGACACCTTCGCCAGCATCGCTGCCGACAATGCGTACGTCTGAACCAAGCGGAGGTTGATCTCCTAATTCCAGAGCGAGTCCTGAATTGTCGAGAGCCTGCTTTCCGTGGAAGGTAAGAGAGTAGACAAGCTTACTGCTCGCGTTCTTTGTTGGCTGAATGCCAAAATGCATCACTAATTGCTGATCAGGTGAGTTGAGGATCAGCGGCGCATTTTGAGCGAGAGCACAATCGCCGGCAGCAAGAGCACCGGCCATAAGGCACAAAGAAAGCTTCAACAAAGGATCACCTCAAACAAAGCAGTTACATGTGAATGACCGGACAGTGTTTTTAGAACCCAACCAGCCCTAATGTGTACGTTAACGGAAACGACGTTATTCTTCCATCTCACCCATTGTCAAAGATTCACTGCACCCGCGCGGAAGTCACGTCGGCTTCGATCTGTTCCAATGTCCGTCCCTTCGTCTCGGGGACGAAGATGGCCACAAACACACATCCCGCAAGGCAGATCATCCCATAGACAAAGAAGATTCCCGCTGTCCCGAAACTGGCGTTCATCGCGGGAAAGGTGTAAGTGAGCAGGAATGATGCGGTCCAGAGCGCGCTGACAGCTGCCGATACTCCATGCGAACGAACGCGATTGGGAAAAATCTCTGCAATCAATACCCAGGTAACGGGTGCGAGGGTCAGCGCATAGCATGCGATTGCGCACAAGGTCAACGTGAGGACGGCGCCGGCATGCCACCCATTGCGGTATGCCAATCCACAGAATAGATGGGAGATGCCGATGCCAATGCAGCCGAAGAGCATCATCCAGCGCCTGCCCAACTTATCGACAAGCAGCATCGAAAGCACAGTGAACACAAGATTGATTGCACCTGTGATCACGATATTGAGAAAGATGTCGTTGGCGCCGTAGCCTGCACTGCGGTAAACCTCGGCTGCGTAGTTGAAGAGGATGTTGATGCCGGTCCACTGCTGCAGTACCGCTAGTCCGATCCCCACAAAGACGATGCGTCGGATGCCAGGACGGAGAAGATCTCGCCAGGAAGACTTCTGCTGATTCTCTGCAACCAAGAAATGCTCTATGCCTGCCATTTCGCTTTCGGCGTAACGCACCCCTCCAATGCGCGCAAGCACCGTGCGCGCCTCGCTCTGTCGATTGCGCGCCAGTAGCCAGCGAGGACTTTCCGGTAGAAATATGGACGCGACGGTAAAAATGATCGATGGCACGACAACCGCACTGAACATCCAGCGCCAGCCGTACTGCACGTTCCATGAATGAAAGACCGCATCTGGCGTAAGACTCGCAGCGACTGGTCGCGCAATGCGCCAGTTCACGATTTGCGCCAGCAGAATGCCTACCACGATTGCGAATTGGTTGAGACTGACGAGGCGACCGCGAATGGCTGCCGGGCTAATCTCTGCAATGTACAGCGGAGACACATTTGAACTGAGACCGATCGCCGTGCCGCCCAGGATACGCCAAACGATGAACGCGGCAAAAGAATAGGACCATCCGGTAAGCGCGGAGGAAACGGCAAATAGCATGCCGGCCACAAGCAGCACACGACGGCGGCCATAGCGATCGGCAAAATATCCAGCAGCAAGAGAACCGACAAGGCAACCGACCAACGCACAGCTGTTAGCCCAGCCAACGAGTCCGGGGGAAGCGAGTCGAAAATAGATCTCGTAGAACTGCCTCGCGCCGCCGATTACGACCCAGTCGTAGCCGAAGAGTAGCCCGCCTAATGCAGCAACGACTGCGATGCCCCACACATATGCTGTCCGTTCGATGGAAACGGACGTTCCTTGCGGTGTTCCCGAAATCGACGGGCCTTGCATTTACGACGTTCCCATTCGCAGCAGATCTATCGCCCCGGAGTGCCCTTGATCGAGACTGTGTACCTGCTGCAATAACTCCATAGCATCCGCCTCTTTGGCGAGCCCGAGGAGTGCCTGCGCCCTCAAAAAGAGTGCTGTAATTTTTTGGCGCTCCGTGAGGTCCTCTTCAAAAAGCAACATGGCAGGCAGGGATGTGGCGAAGTAGTCAATCTTTGGAGTTTGCTGTTCAAGTGCCAGCGAGTAATCGTAGATATTTTTGAAAATGGCGTGAGCTTCCTCGTCCCGTGCGAGGCGACGCAATGCCATGGCGCTCCAGAAGGTCATTTCAGAGATAGACTGTACCTGCATCTGCTGGAAGTCTCCCTGATAGCGCGCAGCTCGTTCCCAATGTGCAGTGGCGCTCTTCGGTTTATCGCTTTCCCAGTAAGCGACGCCAAGCCAGTAATCGACCGTGCTCATGTTCATCAACAGATGCTTTGCTTCGCTGAGGCTTTGCGGCGGATTCCATGCCTCCTCAAAAAAGCGCAATGCATCGATGTTGTTTCCGGAGTGGAGAGCGTTCTGCCCGAGAAGAAGATTCGCACGAACGTACTGACCCAGCACCATGCCTTCGCCTCCTTCCCACGGTTGAAAGTGGCGCGAAAGCAATACCTCCAAGGCACGTTCCGGCTTTCCGGCATTGTTGTAGAGAACAGCCATCTCAACAGAAAGATCGTCGCGCTGTTCTACAAGCTTTTCATCCAACTCAAGCGTGGTCAGACGGGCAACAGGCGAAGCCCCGGTACGCTTCAACAACTGATCCTGTTCAAATAAGACACGCGCATCTTCCGGAGCCAACTTGTGCGCCCGCACAAACGCTTCCGTCGCGCGCTTGGCATCGCGTATCACATTGAAATAGCCAAACCCGAGATTTCGCCAGGCGGTAGGAAAATTCGGGTCGATCTCTGTTGCCCGCTCCCATTGTGCAATCGCCTCTTCACGGCGCTTGCGATCATACAGCAGGTTGCCGAGATAGTAGGGAGCACGCGCATCGTTCGGATTCGCGCGGATGGCCTCTTCGAGCAGCAGCATCTCCTCCAGGCGACTGGGAAAGACGTAATCGGAATCTGCAGCAGCAGCTCTTTGAAAAGCGGCGGAGCTTCCGGGCTGATCGCCCAATTTACCCAGGACATGCGCCTTGGCATAGAGCAATATGGCGGTGGTGCCGTCCTTCGCTCCTGAGTGAGGCGCGGAAGCAACCTGCAACGCATCCGCGAAAAGCCCGGCTCGCAGAAGGTCGAACAGCAGATCAAGCCGCTGCGAACCATTCGTCGGCGGCTCTCCTGTTGCGAGATATCTGCTGAAGATGTCCAGCGGATCGAGTGCCTGCGTTTGATCGAGTACCTGGGCTGCCTCTTGATCACGTCCCAACTTGCGCAGAGCAATTGATTTTAGGTTCAGAGCATACAAGTTGCCGGCATCCGCTCGGAGAGAGCGTTCAAGATGATCGAGCGCAGTCATCCACTCATGGCGAGCGCAGTCGATCTCTGCTAGTCGCAGATAAGCAGGCCCGCGCCAAGCGGCGTTCCATGTTGATTTATAAAACGCCGCATATGCTTCGGCAGGACGTTGTAGATAGGTAAGGGTAAGGCCGAAATTGTAATGTGGCTCGCCATCGTAGGGATTTGGGTTGCGCTCGGTGAGGCGTGCAATCGCAGCACGAAAATGCTGCTCAGCCTTCACGAATTCGCCGCGTCGCATATGCCAGCGGCCGATCGCGTGTTGAGCGCGGCTATCGCCTGCATCACGCCGAATCGCTTCAAGCCAATAGGGCTCTGGGCTGCGCGTGGGGTGACGATATTGCTCGAGATGCAGCCCAGTGAGAAAAAGCTCATCGTTACTCTGCACATCAATCGGCAATGGCGGCTCTGTGGCCACTGCGGGCGGCTCCGCGGGTACAACTTCTTCCGGGGCGTGCCGCAGTAAAACTGTATTGCCCTGTTCGAGCGTGACCACAAGCGCGCTCTCAGCAATAGCAGAAAACGTATGATGCAACGGCGTCTGCGGTGTGAGATCTCCGTGCCACATTCCGCATTCTTTCCCATTTACCCGAATACGTACCGTGCTGTGCGGCCTCCCGCCTGTCACCTGCAAATGCACCTGCACGTTGCTGCCATCGCGCTCTACGCGAATCGCAGCGTCGAGATTTGCCTGGTCTGGAACGCCGATTTCACGGATGGGATACCAGAACTGGCTGAATGTCTTCGTTTCTCCGGGCGCGAGGAAGGAAAAGTCCGGCTGGTTATCCGTGTACACGCCAGCCATCAATTCAACATATGGACCGTCCGAGTCGGTTAGGCTGCGATCCCAGGCGTACCCGAATTCATGATTGCCCCATGTCCATTGCTTTTTCCCCGGCGCTATGTGATGGTTGGCCACATGTACGGTGCCTGCTTGGTGCTTGTGATCGTAGCCCCCAAAAAAGTCGCCGCGCGAGCCCGCAATCATATAACTCGTAGGCACGGGAATATTCGCGTACCAGCTCAGATCATTCGGCGGATAAGAACCATCCGGAACAAAGCACCGCGGCTTCTCCTCCTCTGGGACGCCGTCTATTGCGCGTTTGCCATAGTCGACACCGTAGTATTTGCCCTGGCTCAGTGGAAACTCGGTGATGGCGCGCTTCGCATGATCGGCAACGAAACGTACATCGCGAGGGAAGAACGATTCGTATTTTTCATGGACGCGCGTTGCGACGTTCGCCCACCATAAAAATGTTTGCGTATCGGTGGTCCGGTTATAGAGGCGTGCGCGCAATTCCAGATATGCCTTACCTGGCCGTAGACGCAGACCGTGCATGCCTTTCATGTGCGACATTGGATCGTGATCGCTGCACCAGATGGTGATCGCGCCATCCGGTTCGCGTTCGATCTTCGTATCAACTGGCATGAATGTAGCCGGACGGTGATGCTGCGGCCAGTTGAATTCAACACCGCCTGAAATCCAGGGTCCGGCGAGCCCAACCAGCGCCGGCTTGATCACATTCTGGCGATAGAAAAAGTCATAGCCATTCTGTTTGTCGAGTCCAACATGAATGCGCCCGCCAATCTCCGGTAAAACCATGATCCGGATGAACTCGTTCTCCAGGTGAATAGCCTTCCACTCATGGTCCTGCGGCTCGGTGTCGATGCGATCAATTACTGGCAGCGGATAAATTCGTCCGCTGCTGCCCTGGTAGACGCGCTTCTCCAGAAATAGAGGATTGCGATCGGGCGATCCAGGTAAATAGGTGCACATTACGACTGCTTCTTCCCATGCCTTTACGGGGCCGGCTTCTAAATCGGGCGCGTTAGGTAGCCGCAACTGCGCTTGCGAAATCTCTGTCTCTGTCATTCGTTCCTGTGCCGGGATGGTTGGCATCTGGTCTGTATTTTGAGGTGAAACCATTTCTTTTCTCTGGATACGTGGCAAAAGTGTCAGTGGCGAGATTGCAAAAGAATAACTAACGTGTACGTTACCGCAGATAAAATAGGTGGTTTATATCTCGCTTGTCAAGCGTAAACCAGAACTGCAACCCTATTCCCAACATTGCAAATCCCAGGAATGAGCCAACGTCCCACACCCGCAACCGACTCGAAGATTGGATTCTCGGCTGGGGTTCGGCCCTAGCTCCAACTTTCTATAGTTCAATGTTGGGCTTGACAACCGTTATTTCCTAGGGATACGTTTTTGCGGTAACGTACACATGACACATCAATGAAATCGGTTTCATTTAAGGTCAGCCCAATCCATTAAACGGATGGGCACAGTAGTTCATATTCTTAGCAGCCAGACACTTGGGAGGTATGACGATGTCCAGTAGTAATTTGAGGATAAAGACGCAAAAATTCATGTATTACGCGGGTCTAGTACTTGTTCTTATGATGACAATGGGTTTAGGCAGTACATGTCTCGCGCAGGTTGACCAGGGCGCTATCACCGGGGTCGTGCAGGATTCAAGTAGGGCGGTTGTGCCAAATGCAGCGATTACGGTAACGAACACCGATACTGGCCTTGATTTTCAAGCAAAAACAAACGCAAGCGGGATATATGTCGTATCACCCCTTAAGATTGGGAACTACACAGTGACCGCAACTGCCGATGGATTTCAGACCACAACCCATGAAAACTTGCATGTGGATGCACAAGCGCGGCTAGAGGTGAACCTGACGCTGCAACCCGGCGCTGTTTCGCAGACCGTGACGGTTTCCGATGCGCCGCCGTTGCTTGAGACGCAGACTGGGGCGGTAGGGCAAGTCATCAGCACGGAGACGATCAACAATACGCCGCTCAATGGTCGCAATTGGGTATACATTGCGCAGTTAACGGCGGGCGTTGCTCCTCCGTTTGGAAACACTCGCGGAAGCGGCTCAGGAGACTTTGTCGCGAACGGCCAGCGAGCGGAACAGAACAACTTCATCCTCGATGGCGTCGACAACAATACGAACCTGGTCGATTTCCTCAACGGATCCAGCTATGTCATGCGGCCTCCGCCGGATGCACTGTCCGAGTTCAGCCTGCAGACCAGCAACTTCAGCGCAGAGTTCGGCCATTCTGCCGGCGGCGTAATGAACGCAAGCATCAAGTCAGGCACCAACCAGATCCACGGCGACGTGTGGGAGTACCTGCGCAACACCAACCTGGACGCGATCAACTGGAATGCCGGGCCGAATGCAGTCACTCCGCC